>NZ_JAATJN010000001.1:3614020-3917525 GCF_011927955.1 Brevibacterium marinum
CACCAGGCGGTCGAAGTCGGTGCGCTGCTCAACACGAGTGGCCTCGACCTTGTAGGTGACCTTGAGGACCGGCGAATAGATCGAGTCGACGGGGACTCGGCCGATCTCAGCATCCGCGTTCTTGTTCTGAGCGCTCGAGACGTAACCGCGTCCACGTTCGATGGTCAGCTCCATGTCGAGACGACCCTCACCATTCAACGTGGCGATGTGCAGATCCGGGTTATGGATCTCGACTCCGGCAGGAGCAGAGACATCGGCAGCGGTTACGGTGCCGGGCCCCTGCTTGCGCAGGTAGGCAACGACCGGCTCGTCGAATTCCGAGGACACGACCAGGGACTTCAGGTTGAGGATGAACTCGGTGACATCCTCCTTGACTCCTGGCACGGTGCTGAATTCGTGGAGCACTCCGTCGATCCGGATGGAGGTGACGGCGGCTCCTGGAATCGACGACAGTAAGGTGCGACGAAGCGAGTTGCCGAGGGTGTAGCCGAATCCTGGCTCGAGTGGTTCGATGGCGAACCGTGAGCGATTCTCGGAGACGACTTCTTCCGTGAGCGTTGGGCGCTGTGCAATGAGCACGTGGGCTTCCTTTCAGCGAACATCCGCTATATGACGTTCGCACTGCACGTCATGGCCTGAAAGCCATGAAGAACGGTTCGGTTTATCTTGGAATCCGTTCTGCGACTGATGCCGGGCGCAGGCCCGCCATCGGTTGCAGATCCACGGAAGGATCAGCCGCGGCGGCGCTTGGTGGGACGGCAGCCGTTGAATGGAACCGGCGTGACATCCTGAATGGTGCCCAGTTCCAGACCGGCGGCCTGCAGGGAGCGGATCGCGGTCTCGCGTCCCGAGCCCGGTCCCTTGACGAAGACGTCGACCTTCTTCAGGCCATGCTCCTGCGCGCGACGTGCGGCGGATTCCGCGGCCATCTGTGCGGCGTAGGGAGTCGACTTGCGCGAACCCTTGAAGCCGACCTCACCTGAGGAGGCCCAGGAGATGACTCCACCGGTCGGGTCCGTGATCGACACGATGGTGTTGTTGAAAGTTGATTTGATGTGTGCCTGGCCGGCGACGATATTCTTCTTGAGCTTGCGGCGAGGCTTGCGCACTGTTGCTGCGCGTGTCTTGGGAGGCATGTGTTTTACTCCTGATCGAGGTGGTTGAAGCTGGTCAACCGGGTGAGCATATTACTTCTTCTTACCGGCCACGGTGCGCTTCGGTCCCTTGCGGGTACGCGCATTCGTCTTGGTCCGCTGTCCGCGAACCGGCAGACCGCGGCGGTGACGCAGGCCTTTGTAGCTTCCGATCTCAACCTTGCGGCGAATATCGGCCGTGACCTCACGACGGAGATCACCCTCAACCTGGAATGTGCCCTCGATATAGTCACGCAGCTGGACGAGCTCGGCATCGCTCAGGTCCTTCACACGGGTATCAGGGCTGATTCCCGTTTCCGTCAGGGTCTGGCGCGCACGGGTGCGGCCCACACCATAGATGTAAGTCAAGGCGACCTCCACGCGCTTTTCGCGCGGGATGTCGACTCCGGCAAGTCGTGCCATAGGTACTGTCTCCTGTTGTCGTTTCGGAGGTGCTGATGCAGACCTGTCCTTGGTCTCCCAAAGTCCTCGGCCCCCGACCGAGGGTATCGTCCTGGCAACGCCTCGAAGGCGGTGCGAAAGGTGAGGTCTGCGCGGGTGTGGTGCTGCTGAAGCCCCTTACGGGTGCCTCCATCTGCTCGAAGAGCTGCTCAACCCTGACGCTGTTTGTGACGCGGGTTGGAGCAGATCACGATGACCCGGCCGTGACGGCGGGTAATCTGGCAATTCTCGCAGATCTTCTTGACGCTTGGCTTAACCTTCATCGTTATTCCTTCTTCCGGCCCTTACCCCTGTGCCGAGGCGGACGCGAATGATCGAAGATCCTTACTTGTAGCGGTAAACGATTCGTCCACGCGAGAGATCGTATGGAGACAGCTCCACGATGACCCGGTCCTCGGGCAGGATTCGAATGTAGTGCTGTCGCATCTTTCCTGAGATATGCGCAAGCACCTTGTGCCCATTGCTCAGCTCAACCCTGAACGATGCGTTCGGCAGAGCCTCGATAACGGCGCCTTCGATCTCAATGACCCCTTCTTTTTTGGCCATATCGTTCGCTAACCTCGTATTCCCGCGAGCACCTCGCGTTCGACGTAATCGTGTATCGTCGATTGGCACCGACGACCCCATGGTCTGCAATCCTTCCCACCACATGAAAAGTTGCGGATGGCAGAAGCCGCCCACAACGGAAAAAGGGTGAGTTGGGTGAGAACAGACCAATCATCAACCTTACACTATGGTCGAAGATTCTTCCACACGGTGCTGGCATACGCGGGTGAACTCCCTTACAATCGTCCGTTCCCTCGCCGAGGCGGCCCGGCGTTCAGGACCGGTGTCGACCTCCGTAGTGTGCCCGGATGCTCGCAAGCACCGCGATCGCGAGCACGATGAAGCCCATCAAGGTGATTGCGGAGAACCCGCCGAGGGCCAGCAGCGGACCCGACAACGCTGCCAGAGCGGCTGCCCCGAGGTTCATCCCCGCATCGGAGAGACCCTGGACCGACATCCGATGCTCCGGGTCGATCTCCTTCGTCAGGAGAGTCGATCCCGCGATCAGGCAGGCGCTCCACCCCAGGCCCAGCGCGAACAGCGCTGCCGAGAGGCGGAGGAACGAAGACTCACCGAAGCCGTCGATGAGGCCGAGGACCAATGATGCGGCGAACAGACCGTGTCCGAGCAGGATCACCCTGCCGGCTGAGTATCTGTCGGTGAGGAAGCCGAAGAGCGGGGAAAGCCCGTACATGCCGAGGATGTGCCCGCCGATCGTGATGCCGATCAGATCGAGCCCGAGCCCGTGATGGTCCATGTGCAGGGGTGTCATCACCATGGTCGCGACCATGATCATGTGTCCGGTGATCACGGAGAGCAGACCCATGATCGCACTCGGGGACCGGCGAATGGCCGGCCAGGTGCCGCCTCGGCGTGGGACCTGTGCTGAGACATCCGGCGTGGCAGTCGTCAGCCGCCGCAGGAAAAGGACGCTGATCAGGGCACAGGCGAAGCCGGCGACCGCGATGACGAACGGCCCGGACAGCGGGCTGAGACCCAGGCTTCGGCCGAGGTCGGCACCGGGTTCGGACAGGTTGGGACCGATCACGGAGCCGATCGTCGTCGCCCACACCACGACGGACATCGCAGAGGCCTTGAGATGGTCGGGGGCGGCGTCCGTGGCGGCATAGCGACCCTGCAGGCCGGCGGCTGTGGCAGCGCCGAAGCAGCCCATTCCGACGAAGAAGGCCGCATCGATGCCGAACAGTATCGCCAGGACGACGAGACCGGCACCGCACAGGGCGATCGCATAGGCGCTGGCCAACGCCAGCCGACGGCTCCTGCGCTCGGCCAGTTTCGCCAGGGGCACCGCGAGCAGCCCGGCGCCGAGGATGGAAGCGGTCTGGGCGAAACCGGCGAGTTCGGTACGCCCCGTCAGGCGCTCGGCGAGGATCCCGCCGACGGCGAATCCGGTGGCGATGCCGATGCCGGAGAACAGCTGAGCCAGGCTCAGAGCCCATTGGTTCCGACGGAAGACCGTATGGGAGTCTGCGGTCATCCCCACCAATCCACCTCTCCGTGGTTGCGCATACACGCTTCCGGCACCTGACTCCGATTACACTTTACCCCCTCAACTCGCCGAGGCGAGCCGTACGCCGCGGCGGTGACCTCGGATGTCGAACCGGCCCCCGAGGTCGACGCCCGTCCTGCTAGCGTGAATCGAAACACTGTCGAGCAATGGCAACCGAAGGAGCAATCACGTGCAGGACCTGGATTCGATCACACAAGACTCTCTCGTCGCCAAAGGCGGCCGAAAATGGTCGAGTTTCCCCGGCAGCCTCGGCGCGTTCATCGCGGAGATGGACTTCGGTGTCGCTCCCGCAGTGCGCCAAGCGCTGCGTGAGATCGATGAACGGGATCTGTTCGGCTACGCTCCCCAAGCCATCGTCGCCGAACTCAAGTCGGCCACCTCGGCGTTCTACGCACAGCGTTACGGCTGGCAGGTCCCGACCGGTCACGTCGAACTCGCCAGCGATGTGATCGCCGGCTTCCTCGGCGTCCTCCAACATCTGACGCCGGTCGGCACGCCGATCGTCCTCCCCACCCCTGCCTACATGCCCTTCTTCGACGTCGCCCGGGTCACCGACCGCGAACTCATCGAGGTGCCGATGGTCCGATCCGAAACGGGTTGGGCGGTCGACCTCGATGCCGTGGACGCCGCGCTCACGCCCGGTGCCACGCTGGTCCTGTGCAATCCTCATAACCCGATCGGGAAGGTGTACACCGAGGCAGAGCTGCTCAAGCTCGCCGAGGTCGTCGAACGCAACGGTGCCCGCGTCTTCTCCGATGAGATCCACGCGCCACTCGTCTACGAACCGGCCCGCCACGTTCCCTATGCGAACTTGAACGAGACGACTGCGTCGCACACGGCCACGGCGACCGCCGCATCAAAAGCATTCAACATTCCGGGCCTCAAATGCGCACAGCTCATTCTCTCCGGTGCCGACGACCGAGCGGTCTGGGCGAAGAAGGGCAGCTTCGCCTCGGGTGCCGCTTCGAACCCGGGCATCCTCGCCACGACGGCGGCCTACGCCCAGTCCGCTGACTGGCTGTCCGACATCACCGCGTACCTCAAGGGCAATCGCGAGCTCCTCACGGACTTCGTCACCACGCATCTGCCCAACGCGACGTTCATTCCGCCCGAGGGAACCTACCTGGCGTGGTTGGACCTGCGCGGATACGGTCTCGAGACCGGGCTGTTCGACCACTTCAACGATCGTGCTCAGGTCGCCATCACCGACGGACGCCTGTGCGGTGCCGTGGGGGCCGGTCACATCCGGCTGAACTTCGCGCTCCCCCGCCCCCTGCTCAGGCAGGCTCTCGAGCGCATCGCCTCCGTGCTCTGATGACACTCGCGCCGGGGCCGATCCGGCGAGGTCGACCGGGCGACCCGGCTCGGCTGAATCGGCGACTCAGCCGGACTTCGGGGGCACGGGGGTGATTCCGAAGGGCGCCAGTCCGGCCGCTCCCCCATCCTCGGCGGTGAGCACCCAGACTCCCCCATCATGCCTGGCGATGCTGTGCTCCCAGTGGCTGGCGCGTGATCCGTCTTCGGTGACGACGGTCCAGTCGTCGGCCAACGTGATCGTCTCGCTGCTGCCGACGGTGAGCATGGGTTCGATCGCCAGACACATTCCGGGTTTGATCTTCGGCCCGTTCGACCGGGCGCGATAGTTGAGGACCTCGGGTGGCATGTGCATGGCCGTGCCGATTCCGTGACCGGTGAATTCCTCCACCAGGCCCAGTTCCGGGACCTCGCGGGAGACATGGTCATCGATCGCGTCGCCGATGTCGCTGACTCTGGTGCCTGCAGCGAATGCGGCGATGCCGACCCACATCGCCTTCTCGGTCGCCCGGGACAGTGAGAGGTCGGCTTCGGACCCGGCCCCTTCGCCGCCGACGATCATCGTGATCGCCGAATCGCCGTGGAAGCCCTCGACGATGGCCCCGCCGTCGATGGACACCAGGTCTCCGGCCTCGAGCACTCTGTCACCGGGAATGCCGTGCACAATCTCCTCGTTCACGGAGATGCACACCACGGCGGGAAAACCCTGGTAGCCCTTGAAATTCGACTGCGCGCCCGCCTCGGCGATGACGGACGCCGCCGCTGCATCCACCTCGGCGGTGGTGGCACCGGGAACGGCAGCCGTACGGGCGGCCTTGAGCACCTCAGCGGTGAGCACCCCGGCACGACGCATCACGACCAGCTGCTCGGCCGATTTGAGCTCGATCCGAGGACCGAAGATCATCTGATGGAGTCGAGGATGCGCTGGGTGATCTCTTCGACCTCGCCGAGCCCGTCGACCTGGCGCAGCAGACCGCGCTCACGGTAGATGTCGGTCAGTGGCTGCGTCTGTTCGGCATACACGTCGAGACGGTGTCGGATGACCTCTTCGCTGTCATCGCTGCGTCCCTCGGTCTGTGCACGTGCCAGCAGTCGGGCGACGACCTCATCCATATCTGCGGTGAGCTCGACGACCTGCTCGACCTCTTTGCCTTCGGCGGCGAGGATGCGGTCGAGCTCCTCGACCTGGGCGCTGGTGCGAGGGTACCCGTCGAGGAGGAAGCCCTCGGCTGCGTCATCCTGGCTGAGACGATCCGCGACCATCGAGTTGGTCACCTCGTCTGGCACGTACTCGCCGGCGTCCATATAGCGTTTGGCCAACTTGCCCAGTTCGGTCTCCGCCTTCACGTTGGCGCGGAAGATGTCGCCGGTCGAAATCGCAGGGATGTTCAGCGCCTCGGACAGTCGTGCCGCCTGAGTGCCTTTGCCGGCACCGGGTGGGCCGATGAGGATGATGCGTGTGCTCATGAGGTGTTTCCTTCCGATGGATGTCCGCGGTCGGGGTAGGTCAGCGCAGCAGGCCCTCGTAGTGGCGCTGCTGCATCTGTGCATCGATCTGCTTGACAGTCTCGAGACCCACACCCACCACGATCAGCAGCGAGGTGCCGCCGAACGGGAAGTTCTGGTTCGCGTTGATGAGCACCAGCGCGATCAGCGGAATCAGTGCGACGAAGGCCAGGTAGAGCGAGCCCGGGAAGTTGATGCGGCTGAGCACGAAGCTCAGATAGTCGGCTGTAGGCCGTCCGGCCCGGATACCGGGGATGAAGCCGCCGTACTTCTTCATGTTGTCGGCGACTTCCTCCGGGTTGAAGGTGATGGCGACGTAGAAGTAGGCGAAGAAGATCGTCAGCAACGCGTACACCGTGATGTAGAGCGGGTGGTCTCCGCGAGTGAAGTAGGTGTTGATCCACTCCACCCACTGGCTTTCCGGGTCACCGAACTGGGAGACCAGGCTGGGCAGGTAGAGGACCGAGGACGCGAAGATCACGGGGATCACGCCGGCCATGTTGACCTTGATCGGGATGTAGGTCGAGGTGCCGCCGAACATGCGACGCCCCACCATCCGCTTGGCATACTGGACCGGAATGCGCCGCTGGGACTGTTCGACGAACACGACGAGGGCAACGAGCACGAGCCCGATGGCCATGACGATGAGGAAGATGTCGACGCCCTGCTCGCGGAAGATCGCCCCCAGCGATGAGGGGAAGGCCGAGGCCACCGAGGTGAAGATGAGCAGCGACATTCCGTTGCCGACTCCGCGCTCGGTGATCTGCTCGCCCAACCACATGATCAGTCCGGTGCCTGCGGTCAGGGTCAGCACGAGGACACCGATCCCCCACCAGGTGTCATTGGTGATGAGGTCGTTGCAGCCCTCGACTTTGCCGAACAGAGCGCCCGACCGGACGGTGGCTACGAGCGTCGTCGAGTTGAGGATGGCCAGTCCGATGGTCAGGTAGCGCGTGTACTGAGTCAGCTTCGCCTGTCCCGAGGCACCCTCTTTGTGAAGCGACTCGAAGCGCGGGATGACCACGCGCAGAAGCTGAGTGATGATGCTAGCGGTGATGTAGGGCATGATGCCCAATGCGAAGATCGACAGCTGCAGCAGTGCACCACCGCTGAAGAGGTTGAGCATGGCGAAGCCGCCCTCGTTCAGCTGCGGGGAGGCCACACATTCCTGAACCTGGGTGTAGTCGATTCCCGGCGAGGGAATGAAGGAACCGAGGCGGAAGATCACGAGAATGCCCAGGGTGAAGAGGAGTTTGTTCCTCAGGTCGGGCGTTCTGAAGGCCCTCCGAATTGCGCCGATCAAGCGTCCTCCTCATTGGGGGATGAAAAAGTCAGGGTCGCTGATACGACCTGGCGAATGAGACAAATACCTGCAAAAGACTACCAGGGTATGACCGTCAGGCTGAAACCGAGACGGCGGTTCGGCCGTGCCTGACGACGGCTGTCATCTGGGGCGTGGGGAACGTTACCTCCCGGCACCTCGGCGCCGATCGAGAGTGCAGGCGCCAGGGTATGACGAAGGGGGCGGTCACTGGGTGACCGCCCCCTTCGTGAGAAACCTCAGACCCGCTGTGCGGGTGCTGTTCAGGCTTCGCTGGCGTTTCCGCCTGCAGCCTTGATCTTCTCGAGTGCTGAACCCGAGAACTTGTCTGCAGTGATGTTCAGAGCCACGGTGATCTCACCGGTGCCCAGAACCTTCACGGGCTGCTTCGGACGCACGGCGCCCTTGGCCACGAGATCGGCGACTGTGACGTCGCCGCCCTCGGGGAACAGGGCCGACAGCTTGTCGAGATTGACAACCTGGAACGTCACCTTAGCGGGGTTCTTGAACCCGCGCAGTTTCGGCAGACGCATGTGCATCGGAGTCTGTCCACCCTCGAAGCCGTGCGGAACCTGGTAACGGGCGTGTGTGCCCTTGGTTCCGCGACCGGCTGTCTTGCCCTTCGAAGCTTCACCGCGACCCACACGGGTCTTGGAGGTCTTGGCTCCTGGGGCAGGACGGAGATCGTGGACCTTGAGTGAGTCGTCGTTCGACATATCAATCCACCTCTTCCACGGTCACGAGGTGACGCACGGCATTGATCATTCCCCGGAGTTCCGGACGATCTTCGCACACCACCACATCGTCGATCCGCTTCAGTCCAAGCGAACGCAACGTGTCACGCTGCCTCTGCTTGCCACCGATTTCGGATTTGCGCTGAGTTACCTTGAGCTGTGCCATCAGGCCTTCGCCCCGCTTTCAGCAGCCGCCCGCAGCAATGCGTGAGGGGCGACCTCGTCGACGGGCAGACCGCGGCGAGCCGCGACCTGCTCAGGGCGTTCGAGGCCCTGCAGGGCCGTGATCGCCGCGTGAACGATGTTGATTGCGTTGGATGATCCCAGCGACTTGGACAGGATGTCCTGAACACCGGCAGCATCGAGGACCGCACGGACGGGGCCACCGGCGATGACGCCGGTACCGGGAGCGGCCGGGCGAAGCATGACGACGCCTGCGGCCGATTCACCCTGGATGGGGTGCGGAATGGTCTTCTGGATGCGTGGGACGCGGAAGAAGTTCTTCTTCGCCTCCTCGACACCCTTGGCAATGGCTGCGGGAACTTCCTTCGCCTTGCCGTAGCCCATTCCGACCATGCCGTCTCCGTCACCGACGACGACGAGGGCGGTGAAGGAGAACCGACGTCCACCCTTGACGACCTTCGACACACGGTTGATGGTCACCACATGCTCGATGAACTGGTTCTTCTCCTCGCGGTCTCCACGGCCGCCGCGTCCACGGCCTTCGCCGCGTCCGCGACCCTGGCCGCCTTGACCACCCTGGCCGCGACCTCGTGAGGAGCGATCACTGTTGTTATCGTTACGGGTCTCAGCAGCTGGCTGCTGTTCCTGGTTCTCTTCAGTGCTCATAGGGCCAATCCTCCTTCACGGGCACCTTCGGCGATTGCCTGCACACGACCGTGGTAGGCGTTGCCGCCACGGTCGAACACGACGGCTTCGATACCGGCGTCCTTGGCGCGCTGGGCAACCAGTGCGCCGACCTTGTGGGCCTTGCCGGTCTTGTCAGCCTCAAGCGTGCGCAGATCGGCTTCCATGGTGGAGGCCGATGCCAAGGTCTTGCCGACGGTATCGTCGATGACCTGGACAAAGACGTGGCGCGTGGAGCGAGTCACTGAAAGGCGAGGACGGTCCGTCGTACCGCTGACATGCTTGCGCAGACGAGCGTGACGACGTTTGCGGGCCGCAGCCCTGCCCTTGCCGTAGCTTTCCTTTTTGCCAAAGGCCATCTCTACTTACCAGCCTTTCCGACCTTGCGACGGACATTTTCTCCGGCATAGCGGACACCCTTGCCCTTGTAGGGTTCGGGCTTGCGCAGCTTCCGGATGTTGGCAGCGGTCTCTCCGACCAGCTGCTTGTCGATGCCGTGCACTGCCAGCTTGGTCTGTCCGTCGACCGTGAAGGAGATTCCCTCGGGCGGTTCGACGGTGATCGAGTGGCTGTAGCCCAGGGCGAACTCGAGGTTCGATCCCTTGGCCAGCACGCGGTAACCGGTGCCGACGATCTCGAGCGACTTGGAATAGCCGTCGGTCACGCCGACGATCATGTTGTTGATCATCGTGCGGGACAGTCCGTGCAGCGAACGCGATTCGCGCTCCTCGTCCGGACGGGTCACTGTCACGACCCCATCGTCGAGCGATACGCTGATCGGCTCGGAGATGGTGGCGGACAGATCGCCCTTGGGTCCCGTGACGGCGACATCCTGGCCGTCGATCTTGACCTCTACGCCAGTCGGGACGGAGATCGGGCGCTTGCCAATACGTGACATGTTCTTCTCTCCTTCCTTACCAGACGTAGGCGAGGACTTCCCCACCCACACCCTTCTTGGCGGCCTGTCGGTCCGTCAGGAGACCTGACGACGTCGACAGAATGGCGATGCCGAGTCCACCGAGGACCTTGGGCAGGTTGGTCGACTTCGCGTAGACGCGCAGCCCGGGCTTCGACACGCGGCGCAGGCCGGCGATCGAACGCTCGCGGTTGGGACCGAACTTGAGGTCCATGAAGAGGGTCTTTCCGACCTGAGCGTCCTCGACGCTCCAGCCGGTGATGTAACCCTCGATCTTCAGGATCTCGGCGATGTTGGATTTCAGCTTCGAGAACGGCATGCTGACGTCCTCGTGATAAGCCGAGTTGGCGTTGCGCAGACGTGTCAACATGTCTGCGACTGGATCAGTCATTGTCATTTGGGCTCTAGCCCTTCCTCGTTACGGTTTCCGCCCACGCGGCGCGCGCTTGGACCTGCAACGTAGCGATTATTTTGTCTTGAACGGGAACCCGAGGTGACGCAGAAGTGCACGTCCCTCGTCGTCGGTGTTCGCTGTAGTCACGACTGTGATATCCATACCACGGACACGGTCGATCCGGTCCTGATCGATCTCGTGGAACATCGACTGCTCCGTGAGACCGAAAGTGTAGTTACCGTTCCCGTCGAACTGACGATCCGAGAGGCCGCGGAAATCGCGGATACGCGGAAGAGCCAGAGTGATCACACGATCGATGAATTCCCACATCCGGGCTCCACGCATGGTCACGTGGGCACCGATGGGCTGACCTTCGCGCAACTTGAACTGGGCGACCGACTTCCTCGCCCGTGTCACGACCGGCTTCTGACCGGTGATCAGAGTCAGATCGTTGATTGCGCCTTCGATCAGCTTCGAATCGCGTGCTGCGTCACCCACACCCATATTCACGACGACCTTGGTCAGTCCCGGAATCTGCATGGGGTTGGCATAGTTGAACTCGTCCTGCAGCTTCGCCACGATGTCATCGCGGTAAACCTGCTTGAGGCGTGGCGCTGGACGGCTCGTTGTTGTTTCCGTCATCAGATCTCCTCCCCGGTGCGACGCGAGATGCGAACCCGAACGGTCTTGCTGCGACCATCGCGTTCAACGGTCTCCTCGCGGTATCCGACGCGGGTGGGCTTGTTGTCCTTGGGATCAACGAGCGCCACGTTGGACACGTGGATTGGGGCTTCGTGGGTCTCACGGCCGCCGGCGGCGCCGCCGGCCTGAGTCTGCGTTGCCTTCTTGTGCTTGATCACGCGGTTGATGCCCTCAACGAGGACGCGGTTGCGTTCCGGGTACACGGCAAGAACCTTGCCCTGCTTCCCACGATCGCCACCCCGTGACTGACGGGCGCCTGCAATCACCTGGACGAGGTCGCCCTTCTTGATCTTGAGCTTGTTCGCCATGCTCACAACACCTCCGGTGCCAGGGAGACGATCTTCATGAACTTCTTGTCGCGCAATTCGCGTCCCACGGGACCGAAGATACGGGTTCCGCGTGGTTCGCCATCTGTCTTGAGGATGACTGCTGCATTCTCGTCGAACTTGATGTACGAACCATCGGGACGACGGCGTTCCTTGGCGGTCCGAACGATGACTGCCTTGACGACGTCACCCCTCTTCACGTTTCCACCAGGAATTGCGTCTTTGACGGTTGCCACGATGGTGTCCCCGATCGAGGCATAGCGCCGACCGGAGCCGCCCAGAATCCTGATTGCCAGGATCTGCTTGGCACCAGTGTTGTCGGCGACCTTGAGTCGCGACTCTTGCTGAATCACTATTTTCTCCTGTCGTCGCGCTGGTTCTCACGCGAATGCATGAGCCTTGCGGAACGGATTAATGACATTCCACCCCATTCCCGGTAGCCGCCCACGACCTCATCGAGGTCGTGGGCGGGACCGGGTGGGAGGGGTGGCGTCGGCTTACTTGGCGCGTTCGAGGATCTCGACGAGCCGCCAACGCTTCGCGGCCGAGATCGGACGCGTTTCGGCTACGAGGACGAGGTCACCGACACCGGCGGTGTCCTCCTCATCGTGAACCTTGTACTTCACCGACTGGCGCAGGACCTTGCCGTAGAGGCGGTGCGTCTTGCGCTCCTCCACCTCGACGACGATCGTCTTCTGCATCTTGTCGGAAACAACGTAGCCGCGCGCAGTCTTGCGGGTGTTGCGCTCCTCAGGCGTTGCCTCGGGATTGGTGGTCTCCGCCATCACTTGTCCTCTTCCTTAGCGTCAGCAGGGTTCGGACGAATGTCCAGTTCCCGCTCATTGAGCACGGTGTAGATACGAGCGATGTCGCGACGCACGGCCTTCAGACGGCCATGGCTCTCCAGCTGGCCGGTGGCCGACTGGAAGCGCAGGTTGAACAGCTCGGCCTTGGCCTTCTTGAGCTCCTCGAGCAGACGCTCGTTGTCATAACCGTCAAGTGCGTCCATGGAAAGGCTCTTCGAACCGATTGCCATACTCACTCACCACCTTCGCGGGCCACGATACGGGCCTTGAGCGGAAGCTTGTGGATCGCCAGGCGCAGGGCCTCGCGAGCAACTTCCTCGGACACACCGGCGAGCTCGAACAGAACCCGGCCCGGCTTGACATTGGCGACCCACCACTCCGGCGAACCCTTACCGGAACCCATGCGGGTCTCGGCAGGCTTCTTCGTCAGCGGCTGATCAGGGTAGATGTTGATCCACACCTTGCCGCCGCGCTTGATATAGCGGGTCATGGCAATACGTGCGGCCTCGATCTGCCGGTTGGTGATGTAGGCGGGCTCGATGGCCTGGATGCCGTAGTCACCGAACGACACCTTGGTGCCGCCCTTGGCTGCGCCGCCCCGCTTGGGGTGATGCTGCTTGCGGTATTTAACCCGACGAGGGATCAACATGTGTCAGCCCTCCGATCCGGCCTCAGCCGCGGGGGCCTCGGCATTGTTGTCTGTGCTGCGGCCCTGGTCGTTCCGGCGCGATGCGCCTTCCTGACCACGACCGCGGCCTCCACGACCGCGCCCCCGGCCACGCGGGCCGCGAGCAGCAGGAGCCTTCGCCTGCTCGGCGGCAAGCTCCTTGTCGGTCATATCGCCCTTGTAGATCCACACCTTGACACCGATGCGGCCAAAGGTGGTGTGTGCTTCGTGAACTCCGAAGTCGATGTTCGCACGCAGGGTGTGCAGAGGCACACGACCTTCGCGGTAGAACTCGCTGCGGCTCATCTCAGCACCGCCGAGGCGGCCCGAGCACTGAACGCGGATGCCCTTGGCACCTGCACGCTGAGCGCTCTGGATCGACTTGCGCATCGCGCGGCGGAATGCCACACGGCTGGCGAGCTGCTCGGCAACTCCCTGAGCAACGAGCTGCGCGTCGATCTCCGCATTCTTCACCTCAAGGATATTGAGCTGAATCTGCTTGCCGGTGAGCTTCTCGAGCTGACCGCGGATGCGATCGGCTTCGGCTCCACGACGTCCAATGACAATGCCCGGTCGGGCAGTGTGGATGTCCACCCGGACACGGTCACGTGTGCGCTCGATGTTGACCTTGGAGATGCCGGCGCGCTCAAGGCCCTTGGACATCATCTGTCGGATCTTCACATCTTCGAGCACGTAGTCGCTGTAGCGCTGACCCGGTTTGGTCGAGTCAGCAAACCACTTCGACTTGTGATCCGTGGTGATTCCGAGTCGGAATCCGTTCGGATTGATTTTCTGGCCCATTAACGGTTCCCCTTCCGGCTCTTGCGCTGAGGCAGGTCGTCACCGCTGGCCAGGACCACTGATACGTGGCTCGTGCGCTTCTCGATGCGAAAAGCGCGACCCTGGGCACGCGGACGGAACCGCTTCATGGTTGGTCCCTCGTCCACGAAGGCTTCGGAGATGACCAGTTCGTTCTCGTCGAACGCAACGCCTTCCTCGTCGGCCCGGACACGCGCATTGGCGATGCCGGAGGCAACGAGCTTGTAAATCGGATCGGATGCCGATTGTTCTGCAAACTTCAACACCGCAAGTGCTTCGGTCGCCTGCTGACCACGAATGAGGTCGATGACGCGCCGAGCCTTGCGAGGCGTAACGCGCAGGTAACGCGCCTTAGCCTTGGCTTCCATCGCTTCCTTCTCTCTTGTTTAGGATCGTAGGAGTGCCCCGCCTCAGCGGCGGCGACCCTTGCGATCGTCCTTTTCGTGGCCACGGAACGTCCGTGTCGGTGCGAACTCGCCAAGCTTATGTCCGACCATGGCTTCAGTGATGAAGACTGGAACATGCTTGCGTCCGTCATGTACCGCGATGGTGTGTCCCAGGAAGTCCGGGATGATCATCGAGCGACGAGACCATGTCTTGATTACGTTTTTCGTGTTCTTCTCGTTCTGAACGGCCACCTTCTGGTACAGGTGTTCGTCGACGAAAGGACCCTTTTTGAGGCTACGAGGCATAAGTCAGTACTCCAATCAGCGCTTCTTGCCGGTCCGGCGACGGCGCACGATGTACTTGTCGCTCTCTTTGTTCGGCCGACGAGTGCGGCCCTCTAGCTGACCCCACGGGCTGACTGGGTGACGACCACCCGAGGTACGGCCCTCGCCACCACCATGCGGGTGATCGATCGGGTTCATGACGACACCGCGCACGGTTGGGCGCTTGCCCTTCCAACGCATGCGACCTGCTTTGCCCCAGCTGATGTTCGACTGCTCGGCATTGCCGACTGCGCCGATCGTGCCACGGCAGCGCGCGTCCACATTGCGGATTTCGCCCGAAGGCATCCGCAGCTGAGCGAACCGTCCGTACTTCGCCACGAGCTGCACGGAAGATCCGGCAGAGCGTGCGATCTTGGCACCGCCACCGGGACGCATCTCAACTGCGTGCAGCACGGTGCCGACTGGGGTGTTGCGCAGGGCGAGGTTGTTGCCCGGCTTGATGTCTGCGCCCACTCCGGCTTCCACCTGCGCACCCGGCTTGAGGTTCTGCGGGGCGAGGATGTAGCGCTTCTCACCATCTGCATAGTGCAGAAGAGCGATCCGCGCGGTGCGGTTGGGGTCGTATTCGATGTGAGCGACCTTCGCCGGAACGCCATCTTTGTCATGGCGGCGGAAGTCGATGACACGGTACTGACGCTTGTGGCCGCCGCCCTGATGGCGAGTGGTCACGCGTCCCTGGCTGTTGCGGCCACCGCGCTTGGGCAGTGGGCGCAGAAGTGACTTCTCCGGTGTAGACCGGGTCACTTCGACGAAGTCGGCGACCGATGAGCCACGACGGCCCGGGGTCGTCGGCTTGTGCTTACGGATTCCCATGAGTCTTGTCCTTCTTTTACGAAGGATCGCTTAGAGCGATCCACCGAAGATGTCGATCGATCCGTCCTTGAGGGCGACAATGGCACGCTTGGTATCCTTGCGCTTGCCCCAGCCTGTGCGGGTGCGACGGCGCTTGCCCTGACGATTCAGGGTGTTGACCTTGTCGACCTGCACATTGAAGATCGATTCAATGGCTTGCTTGATCTCGGTCTTGTTCGACCCCTGATCGACGAGGAAGGTGTACTTTCCTTCGTCCATCAGGCTGTAGGTCTTTTCCGAGACGACCGGTGCGACGATGATGTCGCGTGGGTCCTTGAAGTTCAGACTCATGATGCGTCCTCCGATTTGCGGTATCCGCCCAGGAACGTCTCCAGCGCTGACTCGGTGAACACGATGTCATCGGCGACCAACACATCGTATGTGTTGAGCTGGTCCGAGGTGAGCACGTGGACGTGAGGCAGGTTGCGAACGCTGCGGTAGGACAGCTCATCGTCACGGTCGAGCACCACGAGGGTGTTCTTGCGATCGGACAGGCCGGCCAGGGCCAGCTTCGCCTGCTTGGTCGACGGCGCTTCGCCTGTGACCAGGTTCTTCACGACGAAGACCTGATCGAGACGTGCACGATCCGAGAGAGCACCGCGCAGAGCCGCGGTCTTCATCTTCTTGGGGGTCCGCTGCGAGTAATCGCGAGGAACCGGCCCGTGCACGATTCCACCGCCGTTGTACTGAGGGGCGCGGATCGAGCCCTGACGGGCATTGCCGGTTCCCTTCTGGCGGTAGGGCTTGCGACCGCCACCGCGAACTTCGGAGCGGGTCTTTGTCTTATGTGTACCCTGCCGGGCTGCTGCCAGCTGCGCGACGACAACCTGGTGGATCAGCGGCACATTGGTCTGCACGCCGAAGATCTCGGCCGGCAGGTCAACGGATCCGGTCTTCGCACCAGTGGCATCGACAACGTCGACTGTCTTGACATCAGTCATTACGTTCAGGCCTCCTTCGCGGCCGAGCGAACGAGAACGACTGCACCCTTGGGGCCGGGAACGGCACCCTTGATGAGCAGGAAGTTGTTCTCGGCATCCACGGCGTGGATCGTGAGGTTCTGGGTGGTGTGCTTGACTGCACCCATACGGCCGGCCATGCGCGTACCCTTGAACACGCGACCCGGGGTCGCGGCTCCGCCGATCGCACCCGGCTTGCGGTGGTTGCGGTGCTGTCCGTGGGAGGCGCCGACGCCCTGGAAGCCATGAAGCTTCATGACACCGGCGGTTCCCTTACCCTTGGTCTTTGCGGTCACGTCGACCTTGATCCCGGCATCGAACGTATCGACTCCGAGCTCCTGACCCAGCGCGTAGTCGTCAGCGTCTGCAGTGCGCAGCTCGACGAGGTGACGACGTGGGGTCACGCCGGCCTTCTCGAAGTGGCCTGCGTTCGGCTTGTTGACCTTGCGCGGATCGATCTCGCCGAACGCGATCTGCACTGCCGGGTAACCATCGGTTTCCTGGTTGCGGATCTGAGTCACGACATTGCTGCCGGCGGCCACTACGGTCACCGGTACGAGATTGTTCTGCTCATCCCAGACCTGGGTCATGCCCAGCTTGGTTCCCAGAAGGCCCTTGACCTTGCGGGTCGTCGGGAGAGCTGATGAACGATTGTTCGTCATAGTTGCCTCCCTCAGAGCTTGATCTCGATGTTGACGTCGTCGGCGAGGTCGAGACGCATGAGCGAATCGACGGCCTTCGGCGTCGGATCGACGATGTCGATCAGACGCTTGTGCGTGCGCATTTCGAAATGCTCACGGCTGTCCTTGTACTTGTGTGGCGAACGGATGACGCAGTACACGTTCTTCTCCGTTGGCAACGGCACGGGGCCCACAACAGTCGCACCTGCGCGAGTGACGGTGTCCACGATCTTGCGTGCGGCACTGTCAATCACTGCGTGGTCGTACGACTTGAGCCGAATGCGGATCTTCTGTCCCGCCATGGCGTCGTCTCTTTCTTTAGTTGCTTCCGGCCATCAACCGACAGGCGAATTCCTCGCCTGTGGTCTGTGCCGACTGACCATGACCGACCCCCGAGGTCGGGCGTGTCGGCTATACCTTGCGGAGAATCTTCCAACTCTCACCCGGGGCCGACGGCGCTTCTACTCATTGGCTGCTCGGTCCGAACCCGCTCTCAGGCAGATTCATCGATCCGATAGTGTTCCGGGCTGTTCGCGGTATCGCTACCGCAGTGCAGGGGCCAACGCCCAGAACGCAACCTCACTATCTTGTCATATACCACTTCGTCCGCGCAATTCCGGACATCTTCTCTGTGAGGCATTTCATGGCAGTGCGCACGTTCCCTTCGCCGAGCAGCGTGGCACCCACCGATGAATGCACGGAACCCCGGCCCTCACGGGACCGGGGTTCCGAATCGATCGGTCAGGACATGCGCCCCGACGTCAAGGCCTGAGCCTCAGCGATCGACGGTGTATCAGGCGTTGATCTTCGTCACACGACCAGCGCCGACCGTACGTCCACCCTCGCGGATGGCGAAGCGGAGGCCCTCCTCCATGGCGATCGGCTGGATCAGCTCGACCGACATGTCGGTGTTGTCTCCGGGCATGACCATCTCGGTGCCCTCGGGCAGCTGGATGACGCCGGTGACGTCCGTCGTCCGGAAGTAGAACTGAGGACGGTAGTTCGAGTAGAACGGGTTGTGACGTCCGCCCTCGTCCTTGCTCAGGATGTAGACCTGACCTTCGAACTTGGTGTGCGGAGTGATCGACCCCGGCTTCACGATGACCTGTCCGCGCTCGACATCTTCGCGCTTGGTGCCACGCAGGAGGAGACCGACGTTCTCGCCTGCACGTGCGTCAGGCAGAGTCTTGCGGAACATCTCGATTGCGGTGACGGCCGTCTTGGACGACTTCTCCTTGATGCCGACGATTTCGATGTCGTCGTTGGGCAGCAGGACACCGCGCTCGACACGACCGGTGACGACGGTTCCACGACCGGTGATCGTGAAGACGTCCTCGACGGGCATCAGGAAGGGCTTGTCGACGTCGCGCTCCGGCTCGGGAACGTTGTCGTCGACGGCCTCCATGAGGTCCTCAACGCTCTTGACCCACTTCTCGTCGCCTTCCAGCGCCTTAAGAGCGGACACCGGGATGACCGGGGCGTTGTCTCCGTCGAAGTCCTGGCTCGAGAGCAGATCGCGAACTTCGAAGTCGACGAGCTCGAGGAGCTCCTCGTCATCGACCATATCGGACTTGTTCAGTGCGACGACGATGTAGGGGACGCCCACCTGGCGAGCCAGCAGAACGTGCTCACGGGTCTGCGGCATCGGACCGTCAGTGGCGGCGACCACGAGGATCGCGCCGTCCATCTGAGCAGCACCGGTGATCATGTTCTTGATGTAGTCGGCGTGACCAGGGGCATCGACGTGCGCGTAGTGGCGCTTCTCGGTCTGATACTCAACGTGCGAGACGTTGATAGTGATGCCGCGCTCCTTCTCCTCAGGTGCGTTGTCCACCTGGTCGAAGGCCTGAGCCTGGTTGAGTTCTGGGTACTTGTCCGCCAGGACCTTGGTGATCGCGGCGGTCAAGGTGGTCTTTCCGTGGTCAACGTGGCCAATGGTACCAATGTTGACGTGCGGCTTATTCCTGTCGAAATTAGCCTTTGCCACTGGGTTCCTCCTCGTGGTTGGCAAAAGATATGCGGTTCATATCTTAAGTCCTTTGTTGGTTAACTTTCATTCCGGTGAACATGTTCTTGATCACCGGGGCGACCGGGGACCGGAGATTACTCTCCGCCACGCATCTTCTGGACGATCTCCTCGGCTACTGCCTTGGGGACCTCCGCATAGCTGGAGAAGGTCATCGTGTACACCGCACGGCCCTGGGTCTTCGACCGCAGATCACCGATGTAACCGAACATCTCCGACAACGGGACCACAGCCTTGACGACCTTCACACCGGAAGCATCGTCCATGGACTGGATCTGGCCACGTCTGGAATTGAGGTCGCCGATGACGTCCCCCATGTATTCCTCGGGGGTGCGCACCTCGACGTCCATGACCGGTTCCAGCAGAACCGGCTTCGCCTTCTGAACGGCCTCCTTGAAGACCATCGAACCGGCGATCTTGAATGCCATCTCCGAGGAGTCGACATCGTGGTAAGCGCCGTCGACCAGTGTGGCCTTGACGCCGACCATCGGGTAGCCGGCCAGAGCGCCAAGCTCCATGGCGTCCTGGATCCCGGCGTCGACGCTCGGAATGTACTCACGCGGAATGCGTCCGCCCGTGATGGCATTCTCGAACTCGTAGATCGTATCGCCTTCGACCTCGAGGGGTTCGAAGGTGACCTGGACCTTGGCGAACTGTCCCGAACCACCCGTCTGCTTCTTGTGGGTGAAGTCGTACTTCTCGACGGTGCGGCGAATCGTCTCACGGTAGGCGACCTGGGGCTTGCCGACATTCGCCTCGACCTTGAACTCACGCTTCATGCGGTCGACGAGGATGTCGAGGTGGAGCTCGCCCATGCCGCGGATGACGGTCTGACCGGTCTCCGCATCGAGTTCGACCTGGTAGGTCGGGTCTTCCTTGACGAACTTCTGGATCGCTGCCGACAGCTTCTCCTGGTCGCTCTTCGTCTTCGGCTCGATCGCCACGGAGATGACCGGTTCGGGGAAGGTCATCGACTCGAGGGCGATCGGGTTCGCCGAATCGCTGAGCGTGTCGCCGGTCGTCGTCTCCTTGAGACCGATGAAGGCGTAGATGTGACCCGCGAAGGCCTCTTCCACAGGATTCTCCTTGTTGGAGTGCATCTGGAAGAGCTTGCCGACGCGTTCTTTCTTGCCCGAGGTCGTGTTCAGCACCTGCTCGCCGGACTTGACGTGCCCGGAGTACACGCGCACATAGGTCAGCGCGCCGAAGAACGGGTGGGTGGAGACCTTGAACGCGAGAGCCGAGAACGGTTCGTCCTTGGCCGGCCGGCGGGTGAGGTCCTCATCTTCGTTGCTCGGGTTGTGTCCGACCATCGGAGGCACGTCGAGCGGAGAGGGAAGGTAGTCGATGACCGCGTTGAGCATGGGCTGGACGCCCTTGTTCTTGTACGCGGAACCGCACATCACCGGGAAGGCCGCCGACTGGACGACGAGGGCACGGATTCCCGACTTGATCTCGTCGATCGAGAGCTCGTCGCCCTCGAGGTACTTCTCCATGAGCTCTTCCGTGCTCTCAGCGACATCCTCGATGAGCTGAGCCCGGTACTCCACTGCACGATCCTTGAGATCGTCCGGGATCTCGATCTCGGTCATGTCCTGACCCTTCTTGGACTCGTCAGGCCAGATGAAGGCCTTCATCTCAAGCAGGTCGACGATGCCGGCGAAATCGGATTCGGCGCCGATCGGCAACTGGATGACCAGAGGCTTGGCACCCAGACGCTCGCGGATCGTCTGGACGGTGAAGTAGAAGTCCGCGCCGAGCTTGTCCATCTTGTTGACGAAGCACACACGTGGCACGTCGTACTTGTCGGCCTGACGCCAGACGGTCTCGGACTGCGGCTCAACGCCTTCCTTGCCGTCGAAGACTGCGACGGCGCCGTCGAGGACGCGCAGTGAGCGCTCCACCTCGACGGTGAAGTCGACGTGACCCGGAGTGTCGATGATGTTGATCTGGTTGTCGTGCCAGTAGCAGGTGGTGGCAGCCGAGGTGATCGTGATGCCGCGTTCCTGCTCCTGGTCCATCCAGTCCATCGTCGAGGCGCCGTCGTGGGTCTCGCCGATCTTGTAGTTCACACCGGTGTAGTAGAGGATGCGTTCGGTCGTGGTTGTCTTACCGGCATCGATGTGCGCCATGATGCCGATGTTACGGACCTTGTTCAGGTCGGTGAGCACGTCAAGTGCCACGGTGTCTCTCTCTCAATCGATGATTTGATCGACTCCCCCGCTGCCCGGCCGACTGACTCCGAACGGAGGCGGCCGACCCGGGTTCCTGGGAGGGAACGATTACCAGCGGTAGTGGGCGAAGGCCTTGTTGGACTCGGCCATCTTGTGGGTGTCCTCACGACGCTTGACAGCAGCGCCGAGGCCGTTGCTCGCGTCGAGAATCTCGTTCATGAGACGCTCGGTCATCGTCTTCTCACGGCGCTGGCGGGAGTATCCCACGAGCCAGCGCAGCGCCAGGGTCGTTGAACGAGTCGGACGGACATCGACCGGAACCTGGTAGGTTGCGCCGCCGACGCGGCGGGAGCGAACCTCGAGGGACGGGCGGATGTTGTCGAGAGCCTTCTTCAGGTTGACGACCGGCTCATTGCCGTTCTTCTCACGAGTGCCTTCGAGGGCACCGTAGACGATGCGCTCTGCGGTCGAACGCTTTCCGTCGAGCAGGATCTTGTTGATCAGCTGCGTGACGAGCGGCGAACTGAAGACCGGGTCAACGACGATCGGTCGTTTTGGTGCAGGACCTTTACGTGGCATTACTTCTTCTCCCTCTTCGCACCGTACTTGCTGCGTGCCTGCTGGCGGCCTTTGACGCCCTGGGTGTCGAGCGAACCGCGAACGATGCGGTAGCGCACACCCGGCAGATCCTTGACACGACCACCGCGCACGAGCACGATCGAGTGCTCCTGCAGGTTGTGTCCTTCGCCCGGGATGTAGGCAGTCACTTCGATCTGGCTCGAAAGCTTGACACGAGCGACCTTGCGAAGAGCCGAGTTCGGCTTCTTGGGGGTAGTGGTGTACACACGGGTGCACACTCCACGACGCTGCGGGCTGCCCTTCAGGGCAGGAGCGTCGGATCCTGCTGGATTGACATGTCGTCCCTTGCGGACGAGCTGCTGGATTGTCGGCACTAAGCGTTCTCCATTTGCTTCTCGATAGACCTAATTCCCAACGTTGGCCATGGCAGGAGCCATGATTGTGAACCGTGGGACATATCCGACTGGACACCGGGTGAAGCTCGACTCCCGATGCCAGTATTCGCGCGACGCAGCGGACCCTGCACTCGGGTGTGTCGCAGAGACACGCTCCGGTGCGGGGTGACACGTCGGCGGCCTGCGCCGGACGAATTCTCACAGTGGTCCCGGGCCTCACAAAACACCCGGCATGATCGTTCGACGACACAGATAACACAATCAGTCGCATCTCAGAATATCGCGGGCCTGCACATCAGGTCAAAATCGGGGTCTGTGCGCTGTTCGGAGGCAGCCCCGCTTCCCGTATTCGACATGCCGCGTTCAGACCTCATCGGACACATCGCGATCACTTTCCGCTTCCTTGACTCATTCAAGAGAACACGGCATGCTGTTTCTGTGGCTGAGAAGAAGCAAGAGCACGAGTGGGAAGCCTCCGCAGCACTGCGAGACAGTTCCCTGCGCGTGACCAAGCAGAGGGTCGCGGTCCTCCAGGCCGTCTGCAACCACCAGCATGCAGACACCGAGACCGTGATCCTGGCTGTCCGGGACCACCTCCCCGAGGTGTCCCATCAGGCGGTCTACGACTCTCTGCACACACTCACCGAGGTCGGCCTCGTACGGTGCATTCAGCCGTCCGGGTCCGTCGCCCGCTATGAGAGGCGCATCGGCGACAACCATCACCACATGGTGTGCCGTTCGTGCAACCTCATCGTCGATGTCGACTGCACGGTCGGACAGGCCCCTTGTCTGACGCCGTCGCACGATGCGGGATTCATCATCGAGCAGGCCGAGGTGACCTTCTGGGGCCTGTGCCCCGACTGCGCTGGGTCGGCAGCGGATTCACACGGCCGCGAATCCGCCTCGGCGGTCTGATCACCTGTCCTTCGACGAAACCACACCTCCGTCTTCGACCGGGGCCCTCACAGGTCCCGACTGTGAAAGGAACATCTATGTCCGAAACCACCACCGGCGGCTGTCCCGTCGTCCACACGACCCCGGCATCGGCAGCGGAGCCCGACGCCGACTCGCTGGTCGATCCCAGCCAGGGGGATGCCAATTCCCATTGGTGGCCCAACCGCCTCAATCTCAAGATCCTGGCCAAGAACCAGCCTGCACGCGACCCCATGGACGAGGGCTTCGACTACGATGCCGAATTCGCCACCCTCGACTACTACGCCCTCAAGGCCGATATCGAAGAGCTCCAGAAGACCAATGCCGACTGGTGGTCGGCCGACTTCGGGCATTACGGCCCGTTCATGATCCGCATGGCCTGGCACTCCGCAGGCACCTACCGTGTCCAGGACGGTCGCGGCGGCGGCGGAGAGGGACAGCAGCGCTTCGCTCCCCTGAACTCATGGCCCGACAACGTCGGCCTCGACAAGGCGCGCCGACTGCTGTGGCCGGTGAAGAAGAAGTACGGCAAGAAGATCTCCTGGGCCGACCTGTTCATCCTCGCCGGAAACGTCGGGCTGGAGTCCATGGGCTTCAAGACCTTCGGCTTCGCCGGTGGACGCAGGGACGTGTGGGAACCCGACAACGACGTCTACTGGGGCTCCGAGACCGAATGGCTGGGCACCGACAAACGCTATGTGGGCAACCGGGAGCTGCAGAAGCCGCTGGCCGCGACCACCATGGGCCTCATCTACGTCAACCCGGAGGGCCCGGAGGGCAAGCCGGACCCGCTGGCCGCAGCGATCGACATCCGCGAGACCTTCGCCCGGATGGCAATGGATGACGAGGAGACCGTCGCCCTCATCGCCGGCGGACACACATTCGGAAAGACCCACGGCGCCGCACCGGAATCCCACAAGGGCGGGGACCCGGAAGCCGCACCGATCGAAGAGCAGGGTCTGGGCTGGAAGAGCGATTTCGGCACCGGACAGGGCAATGACACCGTCGGCAGCGGCATCGAGGTCACCTGGACCTACCACCCGACCCGCTGGGACAACGAGTTCTTCCACATCCTCTTCGCCTACGAGTGGGAGGTGTTCGAGAACGAAGGCGGACACCTGCAATGGCGTCCGATCGACGGCGGCGGCGATGACATGGTTCCGATGGCGCAGGGTGACGGACGCCGTGAGCCGCGCATGCTCACGACCGATCTCTCCCTGCGGTTCGATCCCATCTACGGCGAGATCTCCCGCCGCTTCAAGGACGACCAGAAGGCATTCGAAGAAGCCTTCGCCCGTGCGTGGTTCAAGCTGACCCACCGTGACATGGGCCCGGCCACCCGCTACCTCGGACCCGAGGTCCCCAGCGAAGACCTCATCTGGCAGGATCCGGTTCCGGCCGGCAACCCACTCGACAACGCGGGGCTCGAAGCGGTCAAGGCCGCGGTACGCGATTCCGGTCTCAGCGTCTCCCAGCTGATCTCGACCACCTGGGCCGCGGCATCGACCCACCGTGTCTCCGACTTCCGCGGCGGCGTCAACGGCGGACGTCTGCGCCTCGAACCGCAGAAGAGCTGGGAAGTCAATGAGCCCGCGAAGCTGGCCGAGGTCATCGCTGTCCTCGAAGGCATCGCCGCCGACACCGGTGCTTCGTTCGCCGATGTCCTGGCGATCGCCGGCGGCGTCGGCATCGAGACCGCGGCGAAGGCGGCCGGTCATGACGTCAGCGTCCCGGTCTCGACCGGCCGCGGAGACGCCTCCCAGGAGCAGACGGACGTCGACTCGTTCTCCTACCTGGAACCGACTCACGACGGGTTCCGCAACTACCTCACCGAGGGCCTCCCGCTGTCGGCCGAGTACCTCCTCCTGGACCGGGCGAGCCTGCTGGGGCTGACCCCTTCGGAACTGGTGGTGCTCATCGGCGGACTCCGCGTCCTCGGCGCGAATTACGAAGACTCCGAACTCGGTGTGTTCACCGATCGCCCGGGCGAACTGACGAATGACTTCTTCGTCAATCTGCTCGAACTGGGCAACGTCTGGAAGCCGATCGGGCCATCCGAATCCGCCAACGTCTACGAGTGCTTCTCCCCTGCCGGAGAGAAGCTGTGGACCGGAAGCAGGATCGATCTGCTCCTCGGTGCCAACTCCGAGCTGCGTGCCCTCGCCGAGGTGTACGCCTCCGATGACGCTCAGGAGAAGTTCGTCAACGACTTCGTCAAGGCATGGAGCAAGCTCGTCGAAGCCGACCGCTTCGATCTTCACCGCTGAGTGATCCGACGAATCGCGAGTGTGCCCCCACCATATGGTGGGGGCACACTCGTATCCGGGTGTCTCATGCATGAGGCCCGGGTTGCGGCGCGCCTGCGGTTACGTCGACTCGACTCGCAGGGACAGCCTGCGGTTACGTCGGCTCGTTTCGCGAGGACCGACTGCGCTACATCGGCTCGATTCGCTCAGACAGCCTGCGGAGGTGTGCTCCCCGCTACACTGGACGTCATGGCCCAAGAAGAATCCGCGCAACCGCCCGCGCCACGCATACGTGCCTCTGACAAGGACCGGGACGCCGTTCTCGGAGTCATCACCGATGCGGTCACCAATGGGCGGCTCGACCCGGATGAGACGGCCGAACGTCAGGACGAGGCGATCTCGGCGAAGTTCCTCGATGACCTCCTGCTGCTCATCGTCGATCTCCCCGAGGGACGTGAGCTCTACAGCTCTCTGCAACGCCAAACGGGCGGGGGAACGACCGCAGGCACATCGATCGCCCGCAGCAGTGGGCCCACGCCGCTGGCCCCGATCGCCGAACCCGGGTCGGGCACGCCGATGAATTCCGTGGCGATCATGTCCGGCCGTGAGCTCGATGTTCCCGCCGGCACCGCCGAGGTGACGACCTATTCGCTCATGGGCGGCGACAACATCGACCTGTGCGATGTGATGGGACCGGGAGTGACGATCTCGCTCACCTCCTACTCGATGTGGGCAGGTCACGACATCTATGTCCCTCCGGGCGTGCGCGTCCGCGACGACACTCTCAACATCATGGCCGGCAACGAGATCCGCGGGTCCGCCAAGGGCGACGGATCGAACGGGACTCTCATCCTCAAGGGTGTCTCCCTGATGGCCGGCCACGAGGTGCATTTGGCCAAAGGCTACCGAGCAAAGGATCAGGGGCAACTGGAATGAGAATCGGTGTACTGACCTCGGGCGGAGACTGCCCGGGACTCAACGCGGTCATCCGCGGGATCGTCCGCAAGGGCATCCGCAGCCACAACGCGTCGTTCGTCGGCATCCGCGACGGCTGGCGGGGGCTGCTCGAGGACGATATGTTCGACATGTCGATGCTCGACGTCCGTGGCCTCTCCGGCCGAGGCGGCACCATCCTCGGCACCTCCCGCACCCACCCGTATGAAGGCGGCGGACCGGAACGGATGCGCGAAGTCATGGCGGCCCACGGCATCGACGCGATCATCGCGATCGGCGGTGAGGGCACTCTTGCCGGTGCGTCCCGGCTCGTGGCCGAAGAGGGACTCAACATCATCGGTGTCCCGAAGACCATCGACAACGATCTCGGCGGCACCGACTACACGTTCGGCTTCGACTCCGCCCAGGCCATCGCCACCGAAGCCATCGATCGCCTCCGCACCACCGCCGAGTCCCACCACCGCTGCATGGTCATCGAAGTCATGGGACGCAACGTCGGATGGATCGCTCTGCATGCCGGAATGGCCGGCGGTGCCCACGCGATCCTCATGCCCGAATTCCCCGTCTCCTTCGACCAGATCGAAGAATGGGTGACATCGGCCAGGGACCGCGGCCGTGCTCCTATCGTCGTCGTGGCCGAAGGGTTCATTCCCGAGGGACTCGACGAACAGGTCGCCGACCGCGGCGTCGACAACAAGGGGCGGACCCGCCTCGGCGGGATTGCGGATTTCCTGGCCCCGAAGATCGAAGAGATCACCGGCATCGAATCTCGTGCCACGATCCTCGGACACCTGCAGCGCGGGGGCTCCCCCACAGCCTACGACCGGGTCCTGTCCACCCGGCTGGGGATGGCCGCAGCCGATCTGGCACGCAACGAAGACTGGGGCAAGATGGCCAGCCTCAAGGCCACCGAGATCGTCTCGGTCGACATGGCATCTGCCGTCGACAGCCTCAAGTCGGTGCCGGCGCAGCGTTGGGAAGAGGCCCAGGTCCTCTTCGGCTGAACAGGCGCTGGAGAGGCTGAACAGGCGCTGGAGACCGAGACAACGGCCGAGCCCCCAAACCACTGTGCCTGCGCAGGAGTGTCGGCGCTCGGTCGTTGTCTCGGCTTCCAGAGCGCGCAGGAGTGTCGGGCCTCCGCCGTTGTTTCGGCTCCCAGACCGTGCGGGTGCGGCGGCGGATGAATGACACAGAGGGGCACCCACCAGATGGTGGGTGCCCCTCGTCCTGTGCCTGGTGACCCAGCCGTAGGGCCGAATCCGCCCCACAGCCGAATCCGCTCCGACCGCGAGGCTGAATCCGACTCGCTCTCACAGCCGAACCCGACTCAGCCTCACAGCTGCGAACGCCTCAGACGATCAGCTGCGAACGACGCTCTTCAGCTGAAGGCGCCGTAGTCGTAGTCCTCCAGCGGAATGGCCGACCCCGAATCGGAGCCGATGCCCGCGTAGAAGTCGCCATAGCTGTTTGTGAACATTTCGGCCTTCGCCTCTTCGGTCGGCTCCACCACGATGTCGCGGTGAGTCTGCAGGCCGGTGCCGGCAGGGATGAGCTTACCGAGGATGACGTTCTCCTTGAGACCCATCAGGCTGTCCGACTTGCCTTCCATGGCGGCCTCGGTGAGAACGCGCGTCGTCTCCTGGAAGGATGCGGCAGACAGCCACGACTCGGTGGCCAAGGAAGCCTTCGTGATGCCCATGAGCTCATCACGAGCCGAGGCCGGCTGGCCGCCTTCGGCGACCACTCGACGGTTCTCGGCCTGGTAACGGCCCCGGTCGACCAGCTCGCCGGGCAGCAGGTTGGTGCCGCCCGACTCGATCACGGTGACACGGCGCAGCATCTGCCGCACGATGACCTCGATGTGCTTGTCGTGGATTCCCACACCCTGCGAGCGGTACACCTTCTGCACCTGATCGACGAGGAAGCGCTCGGCCTCACGACGACCGCGGATGCGCAGCACCTGCTTAGGATCGACGGCGCCGACGACCAGCTGCTGGCCGGCCTTGACGTTCTCTCCGTCCTCGACCATGAGACGTGCACGCTTGGACACGGCGTGCTCGATCTCTTCGCTGCCGTCATCGGGAGTGACGATGACGAAGCGGGTCTTGCGGCTGTCGTCCACCTTGGCCCGTCCGCTCGCCTCGGCGATGGGGGCGAAGCCCTTCGGTGTGCGAGCTTCGAAGAGCTCGGTCACACGCGGCAGACCCTGGGTGATGTCACCCGAGGATGCCGCCGCACCACCGGTGTGGAAGGTGCGCATCGTGAGCTGGGTTCCCGGCTCACCGATCGACTGTGCAGCGACGGTGCCGATGGCCTCGCCGATGTCGACGAGCTTGCCGGTCGCCATCGAACGTCCGTAATGCATGGACGAGATCTCCGTGTCGGAATCGGCGGTGAGCACCGAATGCACCTTGAGTTCCTCGACCCCGGCGGCCACGAGCGTATCGACCGTGTCCGCAGTGATGTCGGTCTTCGCCGGGACGATGACATTGCCATCGGCGTCGGAGACATCGGAGACCGTGAGCCGGCCGTAGAGGCTGGTCTCTGCGAACTCGTGCGCAACCAGCTTGCCCTCGTGGTCGCGTTCGGCCACCGGCAGCGTGATGCCCTTGTTCGAGCCGACGTCCGCGGTGCGGATGATGACGTCCTGGGACACGTCGACGAGACGGCGGGTCAGGTAGCCGGAGTCCGCGGTGCGCAGAGCCGTATCGGCCAGCCCCTTACGAGCACCGTGCGAGGCGATGAAGTACTCGAGCACCGACAGGCCCTCGCGATAGTTCGACACGATCGGTCGGGGGATGATCTCACCCTTCGGGTTCGTCACCAGGCCGCGCATACCGGCCAGCTGACGGACCTGCATCCAGTTGCCCGATGCGCCGGACTCCACCAGACGCATCACCGAGTTCTCCTCCGGGAAGTTCGTCCGCATGACCTCGTCGACCTTCTCGGTGGTCTCGGTCCACAGCTTGACGAGTTCGTTGCGGCGTTCGTCGTCGGTGAGGGCACCGAGTTCGTACTGCTGCTGAACCTTCGTGTCGAAGGCCTCGGCGTTGTCGAGGATCTCCGTCTTGGCCTCCGGGGAGACCACATCGGACATCGAGATGGTGATGCCCGAACGGGTCGCCCAGTGGAAGCCGCCGGCCTTGAAGTTGTCCAGGGTCTGGGCGACGTCGAGCTTCGGGTACTCCTCGGCCAGATAGTTCACGATGCGGCTGAGCGCCTTCTTGTCGATCGTGGAGTTCACGAACGAGTAGTCGGCGGGCAGGTAGTCGTTGAACTGGGCGCGTCCCAGGGTGGTCTGCACGTCGAGCGGATCGCCGGCCTCCCAACCTTCGGGCACCTCGATGTCATCACCGGGGACGACGTTCTCAAGGCGGATCGTGATCTCCGAACCCAAGTCCAGCTCACCGCGGTCGAATGCCATGATGGCCTCGCCGAGGCCGGAGAAGGAGCGTCCCTCGCCGGGCAGTCCCTTGCGCACGGAGGTCAGGTGGTAGAGACCGATGATCATATCCTGCGAGGGCATGGTCACGGGCTTGCCGTCCGAGGGCTTGAGGATGTTGTTGGCAGAGAGCATGAGCACGCGTGCCTCTGCCTGAGCCTCCGGGCTCAACGGCAGGTGCACAGCCATCTGGTCACCGTCGAAGTCAGCGTTGAACGCCGAACACACGAGCGGGTGCAGCTGGATGGCTTTGCCCTCGATGAGCTGCGGCTCGAACGCCTGGATGCCCAGACGGTGCAGGGTCGGCGCACGGTTGAGCAGCACCGGGTGATCGGTGATGACCTCTTCGAGCACGTCCCACACCTGAGGGTGCTGACGTTCGACCATCCGCTTGGCCGACTTGATGTTCTGCGCGTGGTTGAGATCGACCAGGCGCTTCATCACGAAGGGTTTGAACAGCTCCAGAGCCATGGTCTTGGGCAGACCGGCCTGGTGGAGGTGCAGCTGCGGGCCCACCACGATGACCGAACGGCCCGAGTAGTCCACACGCTTGCCCAGCAGGTTCTGACGGAAGCGGCCCTGCTTGCCCTTGAGCATGTCGGACAGCGACTTGAGCGGACGGTTGCCCGGTCCGGTCACGGGACGCCCGCGACGTCCGTTGTCGAACAGCGAGTCGACGGCCTCCTGCAGCATCCGCTTCTCGTTGTTGACGATGATCTCGGGAGCGCCGAGGTCCAACAGACGCTTGAGGCGATTGTTGCGGTTGATCACGCGACGGTAGAGGTCGTTGAGGTCGGAGGTCGCGAAGCGTCCGCCGTCGAGCTGGACCATCGGACGCAGCTCGGGCGGGATCACCGGGACGACGTCGAGGACCATGCCCTCGGGATTGTTGTCGGTGGTCAGGAACGCGTTGACGACCTTGAGGCGCTTCAGCGCCCTTGTCTTGCGCTGTCCCTTGCCCGTGTTGATCAGCTCACGCAGCTTCTCGGCTTCGGCTTCGAGATCGAAGTCGAGCAGACGCTTCTGGATCGCCTCGGCACCCATCGCACCGGTGAAGTACAGACCGAAGCGGTGGAACATATCGCGGTACAGGCCCTCGTCGCCTTCGAGGTCGTTGACCTTGAGGTTCTTGAACCTGTCCCACACCTGCTCAATACGGTCGACCTCACGGTCGGCGTTCTTGCGCAGCTTCTCCATTTCCTTCTCTGCCGTCTCGCGCAGCTTCTTCTTGGCCGGAGCGGACCCGCCGTCGGCCTCGAGTGCTGCCAAGTCCTCTTCGAGCTTCTTGGCGCGACGATCGATGTCCGCGTCACGACGAGTGCCGATCTGCTGCTTCTCGATGTCGATCTTGTTCTGCAGGCTGGGCAGATCCCGGTGGCGGGAATCCTCATCCACCGAGGTGATCATGTAGGCCGCGAAGTAGATGATCTTCTCGAGATCCTTCGGAGCCAGGTCCAGCAGGTAGCCCAAGCGCGAGGGGACGCCCTTGAAGTACCAGATGTGAGTGACCGATGCGGCCAGCTCGATGTGTCCCATACGCTCACGACGCACCTTGGCCCGGGTCACCTCGACACCGCAGCGTTCGCAGATGATGCCCTTGAAGCGGACACGCTTGTATTTGCCGCAGGCGCACTCCCAATCGCGAGTGGGTCCGAAGATCTTCTCGCAGAAGAGTCCGTCCTTCTCGGGCTTGAGTGTGCGGTAGTTGATGGTCTCAGGCTTTTTCACCTCACCGTGTGACCAGCTGCGGATGGATTCCGCAGTGGCAAGACCGATACGCAGCTCATCAAAGAAATTGACGTCAGGCACGTAAATCCTCTTTCCTGGCGATGAACGTCCGGTTCATCGCGAAGTTGTGTCGGTTGAAGTGGAAGTCCTCAGACTTCTTCCACGGTCTGAGCTTCGCGGTACGACAGGTCGATGCCGAGCTCTTCAGCCGCCCGGTAGACTTCGTCCTCCGAGTCGCGCATCTCGACCTCATCGCCGTCCGAAGACAGAACTTCGACGTTGAGGCACAGGGACTGCATCTCCTTGATGAGGACCTTGAACGACTCGGGGATTCCCGGGTCGGGCAGGTTATCACCCTTGACGATGGCCTCGTAGACCTTCACACGGCCGGGAATGTCATCCGACTTGATCGTCAGCAGCTCCTGCAGCGTGTATGCCGCGCCATAGGCCTCGAGGGCCCAGACTTCCATCTCACCGAAGCGCTGACCGCCGAACTGCGCCTTACCACCGAGCGGCTGCTGGGTGATCATCGAGTACGGTCCTGTCGAACGCGCGTGGATCTTGTCGTCGACGAGGTGGTGGAGCTTGAGCATGTACATGTAGCCGACGGCGATCGGGTACGGGAACGGCTCACCGGAGCGACCGTCGAACAGCTGGGCCTTGCCCGAGGAATCGATGAGTCGATCCCCATCGCGGTTCGGAGTCGTCGAATCCAGCAGTCCGCGCAGCTCCTGCTCGTGGGCACCGTCGAAGACAGGGGTCGCCAGATTGGTTCCGGCTTCGGCTTCGCGGGCCGCGTCCGGCAGCTCTGCGGCCCATTCGGGGTTGCCTTCGATCTTCCATCCCTGCTTCGAGATCCACCCGAGGTGGACTTCGAAGACCTGGCCGATGTTCATACGACGGGGAACACCGTGGGGGTTGAGGATGATGTCGACGGGAGTTCCGTCGGCCAGGAACGGCATGTCCTCAACGGGCAGGATGGTCGAGATGACGCCCTTGTTGCCGTGACGACCGGCCATCTTGTCACCGATGGTGATCTTACGGCGCTGGGCGACGTAGACGCGGACCATCTGGTTGACGCCCGGCGAGAGCTCGTCGTCCTCCTCACGGTCGAAGACACGGACGCCGATGACGGTTCCGATCTCACCGTGGGGAACGCGTAGAGAGGTGTCGCGGACTTCGCGGGACTTCTCTCCGAAGATCGCGCGAAGCAGGCGCTCCTCCGGAGTCAGCTCGGTCTCGCCCTTCGGGGTGACCTTGCCGACGAGGATGTCGCCGTCGGTGACTTCGGCGCCGATGCGGATGATGCCGCGGTCGTCGAGGTCGGCCAGGGCATCCGGCGAGATGTTCGGGATGTCGCGCGTGATCTCCTCGGCACCGAGTTTGGTGTCGCGAGCGTCGACCTCGTGCTCCTCGATGTGGATCGAGGACAGGACGTCGTCCTGGACGAGACGCTGGGAGAGGATGATCGCGTCCTCGAAGTTGTAGCCCTCCCAGGACATGAATGCCACGAGGAGGTTCTTGCCCAGCGCCATCTCACCGTTCTCCGTGGACGGTCCGTCGGCCAGGACAGTGCCCGTCTCGACGCGATCGCCCTCGTCGGCGAGGATGCGCTGGTTGTACGAGGTTCCGTGGTTGGAGCGCTTGAACTTCGAGGCACGGTAGGTCTGCATCGTGCCGTCGTCGGCGAGGACGGTGACGAAGTCGGCGGACACCTCGGTGACCACACCGGGCCGATCGGCGGCGATGACATCGCCGGCGTCGACTGCGGCACGGTATTCCATGCCGGTGCCGACGACCGGGGACTCGGCCATCACCAGCGGCACGGCCTGACGCTGCATGTTCGCACCCATGAGGGCGCGGTTGGCGTCATCGTGTTCGAGGAACGGAATCAGCGCGGAGGCGACAGACACCATCTGACGTGCGGAGACGTCCATGAAGTCGATCGTGTCGTACTGGACCAGCTCGGCCTCGCCGCCGCCGCCCTTAGGACGTGCGAGGACTTCCACCTCGGCGAAGCGCTGCTCTTCCGTCAACGGCGCATTGGCCTGCGCGATGTTGAATTCGAGCTCGTCGTCGGCCGTCAGGTACTGGGTGTCATCGGTGACGACACCGTCGACAACCTTGCGGTAAGGCGTCTCGATGAAGCCGAACGGGTTGATGCGGGCGTACGACGCCAGCGAGCCGATGAGGCCGATGTTCGGACCCTCAGGAGTCTCGATCGGGCACATGCGTCCGTAGTGCGAGGGGTGGACGTCGCGGACTTCCATGGCGGCACGGTCACGCGAGAGACCACCGGGTCCCAGCGCGGACAGGCGGCGCTTGTGTGTCAGTCCCGCGAGCGGGTTGTTCTGATCCATGAATTGCGAGAGCTGCGAGGTGCCGAAGAACTCCTTGATCGCAGCCACCACGGGGCGGATGTTGATCAGGGTCTGAGGCGTGATCGCTTCGACGTCCTGGGTCGTCATGCGCTCACGGACGACGCGCTCCATGCGGGACAGGCCCGTGCGGACCTGGTTCTCGATGAGCTCGCCGACCGCACGGATGCGGCGGTTGCCGAAGTGGTCGATGTCGTCGAGCTTGACGCTGAGCTCGACGTCCTCACCGTCGCGGACACCCTTGGCGGTGTCGACCCCGGCGTGCAGGGACACGAGGTAGCGGATGGTCGCCACGACGTCATCGGTCGAGAGGACCGAGTCGGACAGCGGTGCTTCGACTCCCAGCTTGCGGTTGACCTTGTAGCGCCCGACCTTGGCCAGGTCGTAGCGCTTGGGGTTGAAGTACAGGTTGTTGAGCAGGTTGCGTGCCGCCTCGGCGGTCGCGGGCTCTGCCGGGCGCAGCTTCTTGTAGATGTCGAGCAGCGCCTCGTCCTGGGTGTTGACCGTATCCTTGGCCATGGTCTCGCGGATCGACTCGAACTCGCCGAACTCCTCGAGGATCTTGGCCTCGGACCAGCCGAGGGCCTTGAGCAGAACGGTCACGGACTGCTTGCGCTTGCGGTCGAGTCGCACGCCGACCTGGTCGCGCTTGTCGACCTCGAACTCCAGCCAGGCACCGCGGGAGGGGATGATCTTCGCGGTGAAGATGTCCTTGTCCGTGGTCTTGTCGACGCTGGATTCGAAGTAGGCGCCGGGCGAACGCACGAGCTGCGAGACGACGACGCGCTCGGTGCCGTTGACGATGAACGTGCCCTTGTCGGTCATCAGGGGGAAATCGCCCATGAAGACCGTCTGACTCTTGATCTCGCCGGTGTTGTTGTTCATGAATTCGGCGGTCACATACAGTGGCGCCGAGTACGTCATGTCGCGTTCCTTGCACTCATCGATGGAGTACTTCGCGGCTTCGAACCGGTGCTCCCGGAACGACAGCGACATCGATCCACCGAAGTCCTCGATCGGTGAGATCTCTTCGAAGATGTCTTCCAGCCCGGAGGTGGTCGCGACGGAATCGTCTCCGATCTCGATGGCTTCGGCGACGCGGTCCTGCCACGTCTCTGAGCCGATGAGCCAGTCGAAGCTGTCCGTCTGCAGACCGAGCAGATCGGGAACCTCGAGCGGCTCGCGAATCTTCGCGAAGGAGATTCTCTTAGGGGGGTTAGCGGTCCTGGTATTATCGTTGGCGTCGGCCAATGGGGTCCTTCCGAGTGCTTCACCAATTGATAGGTTGACTGCCCACCCGAAGTCACATCGTCGATCGCAGGAGTGTCAGGTTTCGACACTGGGCGATGGCGTGGTTCACTTGAGTGGAAATGAGTGCCCCCCGCTATATGAAGGCACGCCACAGGCAGAGCAACGCAAATATCAAGCTTATAGCAATCGGTCAAGTCATGCAAGGCACTTCTTCCACAGTCCCACCCATGCCCACGTTGCGAACCCCGCCCGGTCGTTGATGGCCAGCATCCACGAGTTCTCCACCGCGTTCCACGTATAGATCCGCTCCACGTTCGTGTGCTCGGCCAGTGCCACATGGTTGGCGATCTTGAGTGCCGCTCCGAGACCGTGCCCGCGATGTTGCCGTGTCACGAGGGTAGACCCTTGCCAGCCCACCTCGGGGCGTTCGTCGAAGTGTGCGATCTCGCTGAATCCAGCGGCCTCCTCCCCCCCCCTTGAGCGCGAGGGCAGTGCTCACGAGCTCTCGGGCATCTGCCCGCTTCGTGTCGAGGGCGCGCACGCGCGCAGCGTCCCAGCTCTCTTCCTCGCCGAATTCCTGGGCTCCGGGGGGTATCTCCGTCGACATCCTCTGATGCAGCCGTGCGATCTGCTCGAGACGATGCGCGGGTGTCGAGCCATTCCAGGTTTCGATCGTGTACCCGGTGTCGAGACGACACCGGGCAGCCCGACGGCAGTCATGGTCTGCGCCACGGAGCATCGTTCCAGCTGTTTGAATACGTACCCGTGCCGGTGCAGAAAGGCGACGTCCGACTGCCCGATGGGCAGGCTCCCCGCTCCGGATTCGGCTGCGATGTGGGCACGGCGCAGATCGGCATCACGAGTCGAGGACGGAATTTCGCACCAACTGCTCAGCCGGGTCCGCCCCTGCCCGGCCAGACTCGCCTCCATCGCGGCAAGCAGCTTCGCCCCCACCCCCTATCCGCGCCTCTCGGGATGGACCGAGCACCACACGTCGGCGACGTCGAGGTTGTCCCGAAGCGTCAGGTACGCGATCCCCTTGGCCACGATGGCCCCATCGACACGACCGATCCAGGTCTGATGCGTGAAATAGTCGTTCGGTGACAGCAGCTGGAGTCGCACTTCGTCGAATCGTGGATCGAAATCGGCGCCGAGACCCGAAGCTCTGTTGACGAGCATGTCGAAATCGACCACCTCGGCGAGGATCTCATCGATGTCATCGGCGGCGCGAGACCCGGCGGGGATGTGAGTGATCTCCATGAGCTGACATTCTAGACTTCACTCATGGTCAATGTCAGCGTCCTCAGTCAGAATCCGGCCACAGTCAACTGCGGAATCATCACGGGAGCCCACCGCAGCCTCATCGTCGATTCGGGTCCCGGCCCCAGCACCGCGACCCGGCTGGTCCGCAGGGCCGAACAGCTCAATCTCGAGGCGACCGGTCGTCCCCACCCCATCGATGCCGTCACCACACACGACCATTGGGATCACTTCTTCGGCAACGGCACCTTGGCCGCAGCCGGTGTGGAGACCTTCTACGTCTCCGAGTCGTTCGCCCGGGACCAGGAGGCGAGCGCATGGATCGCCCTCGATGCTGTCCTCAATGCGCCCGAGACCGCCGATATCGCAGAGGAGCTGCCCACCGATCCCACCGCTCTCATCGTCGCGACGACTCCCATCGACGCCGGCCCGGGGTCGGGTGCGACGATCGACCTCGGCGACTGCCGAATCGAATTCCATGTCCTGAGCGGGCACTCGACCGCCGACGTCGTCGTGCGTCTGGTCGACCATGGCATCGTCTTCACCGGTGACCTCGTCGAGGAGGGCGATCCCCCGCAGGCGGGCAGCGATGCCTCGTTGAGCGAATGGGCGGCCGGCCTGCGCATGCTGCTGTCGTTTTCCGAAGCCACAGTGTTCGTACCCGGCCACGGTGTGCCCGTCGACCGCGCCTTCGTCGAGCGTCAGCTTGCCGACATCGATGGTATGCGGATGAATCAGGCCGACGCCGAGGTGGCTCTGCCCGCCCGTGTCATGCCCGGCGACTGCGACCGGGCGATCCCGCGCGAAGAGGTCATCTGTCCCGCCGCTTCAAAGCGGTGACGAGGTCGGAGCCGATCGAGCCGAAGAGGGTCTCGGCCCAGACGCTCGAACCTTCGACATAGGGCTGTCTCCGTCGAAGATCCACTGCAGCTGACCGTCGGCCTGCAGATCCGGTTGGCAGCCGTGGCACACCGGCACCCGCACGCTGGGCGAGTTCGCATCGATCCGGGCCTACTCCTGAGCTTCGCCGTGCAGCGGGTTGATCGCGCACAGAAGTCGTCGCTCTTCGAGTGCATTAGCTCACCCGACTGCTTCGGCGTGACCGGTCCGTTGTCATCGACCAGGTACGCCTGAGACTTGGCGCCGGAGTCGGCCTCGGTGAAGAGGACGATCGTCTGCTCTGTTCCCTGGTCCCTGTGGACCGAGTAGGCCAGTGCGGCGGTGAACTGCGGCCAGGGCTCTCCCAGACCGTCCGCTATCGGCATCTCCGGCACGACAGCGATGAAGAAGAGAAGACCCGAGCGTGCGGTCTCATCGGCGGCGTACTCCCACTCACTCAGGAACCGCGATCGCAGCCTGTCCTTCGGGCGCGCGCCATTCGTCTCAGTCACTTGACAAGGGTATTGAGGCCCATACTCAGACTCCGGCACTGTCACATTTCGGTTCTGCAACACTCTCGCCCTGGTGCCCGGGCGCCTGCCCGGATGCGAAGAGCCCCACAGCATCAGCTGTGGGGCTCTTCGATACGACGGCAGTCAGTGTGCTGCCGGTGAAATCACTTGAGGGTGACGGTTGCGCCTGCGCCCTCGAGAGTTTCCTTGGCCTTTTCGGCGACGTCCTGGGACACGCCTTCGACGACGGGCTTGGGGGCTCCGTCGACGAGGTCCTTGGCTTCCTTCAGTCCGAGGGAGGTGAGCCCACGAACTTCCTTGATGACGGGAACCTTCTTATCGCCGGCCGATTCGAGGATGACGTCGAATTCGGTCTGCTCTTCAGCAGGCTCTTCTGCGCCGGCGGCAGGGGCAGCGGCAACGGCGGCAGCCGGTGCGGCGGCTTCCACGTCGAAGACCTCTTCGAACTGCTTGACGAAGTCCGAGAGTTCGATCAGGGTGAGCTCTTTGAAACCTTCGATGAGCTCTTCTGGGGTGAGCTTAGCCATTGTGGCCAGTCCTTCCTTTGGTGGTCACGTTGAGCGACCGGGTTGATGGGGTGATGCTCAGGCATCAAGAGGCAGGAGTGTTGTCCTGCTCCTCGCGGAGAGCATCGACAGTGCGCACGGCCTTGACCATCGGAGCGGTGAACAGGTAAGCCGCCTGGTGGAGGCTTGCCTTCATCGCACCGGCTGCCTTCGCAAGCAGCACTTCGCGTGGTTCGAGGTCGGCGAGCTTATTGACATTCTCAGCACTGAGGACGGCACCATCCCAGTAGCCGCCCTTCAATACGAGCTGAGAATTCGCCTTGGCAAAGTTACGCAGTGCCTTGGCAGCCTCAGGTGGTTCACCGGTGATGAACGCGATCGCGGTGGGTCCGTTGAGGAACTCATCGAGATCGTTGATTCCGGCTTCTTTGGCTGCAATGGCAGTGAGCGTATTCTTTACCACGGCGTAGCTGACGTTCTCACCGAGTGAAACGCGCAGGTCTTGCATCTGCGCAACGGTGAGACCGCGGTACTCGGTCAGCAACACAGCATCGGAGTTCTCAAACTGCTGTTTGATCTCCTCTACTGCGGCTGCCTTGTCTGGCCTCGCCATGGTATTCCTTTCGTACAGGCGCCGATCGTGTCCCAACACCAAAAAAGCGCTCCACGCAGGCATGCGTGAAACGCTTCGCCGATGAGTTCGTCAAGAACTCATGGAAGTATCTCGTGCTCACCTGCGCAGGTCACTCCGCTGGAGTTTTCGTTTCCGGGCAACATCATCCGATTGCGAATTCTGCTGATTCCGGAAAGACCGACGGTCTTGGGTGGTATGAGTCTATCGAAGGCCACGGCACCAAGTCCAATCGCTCGGCATCGGATCGGAGACCTCGACCATACGCCGGCCCAGCGATCCTCTCGACGGCAGACACTTCGCCACCCCTGGCAACCCGGATCGCCACCCCTGGCAACCCGAATGGCGCTGAGCAACCCTTCTGCGGGTTGCCCAGCGCCATTGGGGTTGCTGTGACGGATGAGGGGATCAGTATTCGATGACGACTCGACCGTCGATCTTGCCGTGGATCATCTCGTCGAAGATCCCGTTGATGTCCTCGAGCGGACGCTTCGAGAACGTCGGGTGGATCTTGCCCGCCGCATAGAACTCGAGCGCTTCGACCATATCCTGGCGCGTTCCGACGATCGAACCGCGGATCGTCAGTCCCTTGAGGACGATGTCGAAGATCGGGGCCGGGAACTCTCCTGGAGGCAGACCGTTGAAGACGATAGTGCCGCCTCGGCGAGTCATCGAGATCGCCTGTCCGAACGCCTTTGGATGCACTGCTGTGACGAGCACGCCGTGGGACCCTCCGACCTTCTCCTGGATGATCTCGGACGGCTCGTCGGCGAAGGCGTTGACAGTGATCTCCGCTCCATGTTTCTTGGCTAAGGCCAGCTTGTCGTCGGCAACGTCGACGGCGATGACGCGCATCCCCATCGCCACCGCATACTGCACGGCGATATGGCCGAGTCCGCCGATGCCGGAGATTACGACCCATTGGCCGGGCTTGACCTCGGTGCGCTTGAGCCCCTTGTAGACAGTGACCCCGGCACACAGCACCGGCGCGATCTCGTAGGGGTCGGACCCCTCTGGGATGATGGCGGCGAACTTCGTGTCAACGAGCATGTACTCACCGAACGAGCCGTCGATGCCGTAGCCGCCGTTGACCTGCTGCTCGCAGAGCGTCTCCCACCCTTGGCGGCAGTGCTCGCAAGTTCCGCAGGCACCCCACAGCCAGGCGTTTCCGATCATCTGCCCGACCTTGACATCGGTGACGTCGGGCCCGACCTTCTCCACGGTCCCGACACCCTCGTGGCCCGGAATGAGGGGAACCTTGGGTTTGACCGGCCAATCTCCGTGGGCCGCGTGCAGGTCTGTGTGACAGACTCCCGAGGCAATGAGTTTGACCAATGCCTGCCCAGGACCGGGCTCGGGGATCTTGTTGTCGCCGACCACGAGATCCTGGCCGAATCCTTCGACGACTGCTGCTTTCATTCCTGACATCATTTACTCCTTTGTGATGACGTGGATTGTGCTTCCGTACGGCTTCGCCTCAGAAGAAGCCCTGCTTGTCTTCGGAGTAGCTGACCAGAAGGTTCTTCGTCTGCTGGTAGTGGTCGAGCATCATCAGATGGTTCTCACGTCCGATGCCCGAGGCCTTGTATCCGCCGAAGGCGGCGTGTGCCGGGTAGGCGTGGTAGTTGTTGACCCACACGCGCCCGGCCTGGATGTCACGTCCGGCACGGTAGGCGATGTTGCCGTTGCGCGACCAGACTCCCGCGCCGAGGCCGTAGAGCGTGTCGTTGGCCGTGGTGATGGCGTCGTCGTAGTCGTCGAATGTCGCCACCGAGACGACGGGACCGAAGATCTCCTCCTGGAAGACGCGCATCTTGTTGGAGCCCTTGAAGATCGTCGGTTGGACGTAGTATCCGCCAGACAGATCCCCGCCGAGGTCGGCCCGACCTCCACCTGTGAGCACCTCGGCGCCTTCCTGCCGTCCGATGTCGAGGTAGGACATGATCTTCTCGAACTGGTCGTTCGATGCCTGGGCTCCCATCATGGTGTCCGTGTCGAGTGGGTTGCCCTGGACGATCTTCTTCGTCCGCTCGGTGACCGCGTCGAGGAACGGATCCGCGATCGACTGCTGGATCAGTGCCCGCGACGGGCAGGTGCAGACCTCACCCTGGTTGAGAGCGAACATCGTGAAGCCTTCCTGGGCCTTGTCCCAGTAGGCGTCGTCATGGGCGTTGACGTCGCCGAAGAAGATGTTCGGCGATTTGCCGCCCAGCTCCAGCGTCACCGGGATGATGTTCTGCGAGGCGTACTGCATGATGAGTCGACCGGTCGTCGTCTCGCCGGTGAACGCGATCTTGCGTATCCGCTTGTTCGAAGCCAGGGGTTTGCCCGCTTCGAGGCCGAAGCCGTTGACGATGTTGAGCACGCCGTCTGGCAGCAGGTCTGCAATGAGCTCCGCCAGGACGAGGATCGAGGTCGGGGTCTGCTCGGCGGGCTTGAGGACGATGGCGTTTCCTGCCGCAAGCGCCGGGGCGATCTTCCATACGCCCATGAGGATCGGGAAGTTCCACGGGATGATCTGGCCGACGACGCCGAGCGGCTCGTGATAGTGATACGCCACAGTGTCATCGTCGATCTGCGACAGGCCGCCCTCCTGGGCCCGGATCGCCGAGGCGAAGTAGCGGAAATGATCGGCGGCCAACGGCAGGTCGGCACCCAGGCACTCGCGCACGGCCTTGCCGTTGTCCCAGGTCTCTGCGACCGCGAGCATCTCGAGGTTCTCCTCGATCCGATCGGCGATCCGGTTGAGGATCACAGCCCGCTCCGCCACAGGAGTCTTGCCCCATGCCGGCGCGGCGGCCTCGGCGGCATCGATGGCGGTCTCGATGTCCTCAGCGGTGCTGGCCGGGACCTCGCAGAAGGTCCTGCCGGTGATCGGGGTGGGGTTCTCGAAATAGCTGCCGTTCTTCGGGGCCACCCACTGCCCGCCGATGAAGTTCTCATAGCGAGGTTTGAACGTGAGCAGGGATCCGTCCTGACCTGGCTGAGCGTAAACAGTCATTGCAACTCCTTTGATGCGTGTGCGTCGATCGGATGTCTGTCTCCGATTGCTTCACACGCTACAGAGAGCAACGTTGCATGTGGGTTGCATCACACGAGGGGCGGTGGCCGAACGGGTGCGGCAGCTCTAGTGGCCGAGGGCTTCGAGGCGCACGACCGCGGCATTGCGTTCGGGTGCCTCGGGCGGAGCCAGCCGCAGAACCGACATCAGCACCTCGAAATCCTCCCGCGACTCGTGAAGTCCCGCATAGCGCCAGAGCTGCTGCCAGGTCCCGTTCTGCAGCAGGTTCTCTCGCATCAGCGCCTCGAGCTCCGCACCGATCTCGCGGACACCCGGGGCATCCGAGTCCGGCAGCACCGGGCCCTGATAGAGATTCATAGCGGTCTCCACGTCGCTTCGGCCCAGTGCCGAATGGGTGCGCTCGACATCGCTGTCGATCTCGCCACGCAGACGGTACGGCCGGGCATCGACGTGAAGATCGCCGAGGTGGTCGATGGCTCTTCGCAGACGCGCCATCTCCGCTCGGACCGTGACCTCGCTGCCGCCGAGAGTCCAGAGGCGATCGACGAGTCCGGCGCTGCTGATCCCACCCGGATTCCGCTGGAGCAGCAGGAGGATCTCTGCATGACGGCCCGAGAGAGTGCGCCGGGCACCGTCAGGAGCGCAGAGCTGTGGGCGCTGACCGGTGACTTCGAGATAGGCGCCTCGTCCGGGGCCGAAGGGCGAGATCCCTCCTGCCTCGGGCGTATAGAGCTTCGACAGGCCGACGCCCGCCGCCTGCGCCGTCGAATTCAGCAGCGGCAGAACGATTGAGGAGACCGCGTCGTCGCCGCCGGTGACGTCGATGATCCCCAGGACCTGTCCAGTCAGAGGATGGGTCACTGGAACCGCGCTGCAGCTCCACGAGTGCACCTCGGTCGAGAAGTGCTCGGCCCGACTGACTTGCACGGCGCTGCCGGAGCGCAGAGCGAGGCCGGGCGCCGAGGTGCCCATGACGTCCTCAGACCAGTCGGTTCCCGGCACGAAGCCCATGGACTCCGCACGATTGCGGACGGCTCGCTCGCCTTCGATCCACAGCAGGCGTCCCTGCTCGTCACCGAGCGCAACGAGCAGGCCCGCCTCCTTCGCGGGTTCGATCAGATGCGACTGCAGCAGCCCCATGATGGAGTGGAACGGATGTCGGCGCCTCACCTCGGCGAGCTGATCGGCCTCATAGGCCATGCGGATCCGCACGCCGGCCGGGTCACGCAGTCGGCTGAGGGACCGATTCCAGGATTCGAGGACGTCGGGACGGACGCCGGGCCCCGTCGGTCCGGTCCTCCTCGGCCCGGCCGGATCGTCGAGCGACGCGAGATTGTCGTGAGCCCGACGGACGAGGCGCTGATAGTCATCGCGAAGCAGCGGAGTCGAATGCATGGCGGAGCCGTCCACCTCCATCGGCGCTAATCACACAGTTGTCTTCGGTGCTCACAATCTATCCGCGATACCGCATCCGGGCAAGACCACAGTGCAGCTGCAGGGCAACAGAAAGGGCGGGAAGTGAGAGTCTCACTTCCCGCCCCGAACTGCTGTATGCGATTCAATCCATCAGGTGGATCAGATCACGCGCATCGACGAACCGTCGATCGGAACGCCAGGACCGTTCGACGTGGTCACGGTTGCCTTCGAGATGTAGCGACCCTTCGAGGAGCTCGGCTTCAGACGGATGAGCTCGTCGATGGCGGCGTCGAAGTTGGCGTGCAACGCTTCGTCGGAGAAGGAGACCTTTCCGATGATGAAGTGCATGTTCGAGTGCTTGTCGACGCGGAATTCGATCTTTCCGCCCTTGATGTCGTTCACGGCCTTGGCGACGTCCATGGTCACGGTGCCGGTCTTGGGGTTCGGCATCAGGCCACGAGGACCCAGCACCTTACCCAGACGTCCGACCTTACCCATCATGTCAGGGGTCGCAACAGCCGAATCGAAGTCGGTGAAGCCATCGGCCACCTTCTCCAGCAGGTCATCGGAGCCGACGTAGTCAGCACCTGCTTCGCGGGCGGCTTCTGCACGGTCGCCGGCAGCGAACACCAGGACCCGAGCGGTCTTACCGGTACCATGCGGAAGGTTGACGGTGCCACGCACCATCTGGTCCGCCTTGCGGGGATCGACACCCAGGCGGAGGGCGACCTCGACGGTGGCATCGTACTTCGCCACCGTGGTCTCCTTGGCCAAGGCGATCGCCTCGGCCGGATCGTACTTCACATCTGCGGCGATCTTCTCTGCCGCGGCCTCATAGGCCTTGGAACGCTTTTTCATCTGCTTCTCTCCTTGCAGTCGTGGTCCGGGCTGCGCCAGCCCCACCACAGTGAATTGTCTGGTCTCAGCCGACGATGTCGGTTGTCACACCCATGGAGCGAGCGGTGCCGGCGACGATGTGGTCGGCCTGATCCAAAGTGTTGGCATTGAGGTCGGGCATCTTCACGTTCGCAATCTCGCGAACCTGGTCGGCGCTCAGGTGAGCGACCTTGTCGGTGTGCGGCGTAGCCGACCCTGACTTCACGCCTGCGGCCTTCTTGATCAGCTCGGCAGCCGGCGGGGTCTTGAGGACGAACGTGAACGAACGGTCTTCGTACACGGTGATCTCAACGGGAATGACGTTCCCGCGCTGGGATTCCGTGGCGGCGTTGTAGGCCTTGCAGAATTCCATGATGTTGACGCCGTGCTGGGCAAGCGCCGGACCGATCGGAGGCGCCGGGTTGGCGGCACCTGCCTGAATCTGGAGCTTGACGAGGCCGGCTACCTTTTTCTTGGGAGGCATATTCGGTCCTTAATCTTGAAGTTTCGACGCGCCGGACGAATACGGCGCATCGTTCGATGACGACCTCCGATGAGGGCCGTGATCAAACCACACCAGTATTCCATGCCTGCTGACCCTCGGGCAAATGGCAGTGAGCGCCATCACCGGGCCGACAGGCCCTGTGAATCGCGAAAGGGCCCGGAGTCCGCCGGGCCCTTTCTGCAGATGCTTGTCCGCTCAGATCTTGGAGACCTGGTCGAAGCTGAGTTCGACGGGAACATCGCGTTCGAAGATCGACAGCAGCACGGTGAGCTTCTGCGATTCCGGACGGATTTCCTGAATCGTTGCGGGGTGCCCCTCGAAGGAACCCTCCTTGACGAGCACGGACTCGCCGACTTCGTATTCCACCTCGGTGACGGGAGCGGACTTCGCCGCCTGCTCGGCCTGCACGCCTTCGGCCGCAGCGGCTTCGGCCTGACGCTCCTCGAAGATCGGAGCCAGCATCGTGAAGACCTCGTCGATGGACAGCGGAGTCGGGTCGTAGGCATTGCCGACGAACCCGGTCACACCCGGGGTGTGGCGGACCGCGCCCCATGACTCATCCGTCAGCTCCATGCGCACGAGCACATAGCCTGGGATCCGCACACGGCGAACTTGTTTGCGCTGGCCGTTCTTGACCTCGACGACGTCTTCCATCGGCACCTGCGACTCGAAGATGAACTCTTCGAGGTTGAGGCTGATGGAACGATTCTCAAGATTCTGCTTGACGCGGTTCTCGTAGCCTGCATAGGAGTGGATGACGTACCAGTCACCCTCCAGCATGCGCAATTCGGACTTGAATTCTTCGGCCGGGTCGACTTCATCCTCAGCCGCGGTCTCGTCCGATTCGGTCTCGTCAGAGGTCGCTTCGTCCGAACCGACTTCCTCGGCGTCCGGAGTTTCGTCCGAGCCGGTTTCGTCCGCGGCTGCGGCTTCGTCGGACGCGTCGTCGATCGACGTTTCGTCAGCCGGCACCTCATCGGCAGGGGCGTCGTCGACCGGGGCGGCCTCGGCGCTCACAGCGGAGGCGTCGTTCTCCGCATCTTCCACCACTGGTGCGACGTTCGACTCCTCTGGAGTGGCGTCCTGTGGCTCATGGGTTTCCTGCTCAGGTGAACTGGTATCCGACACCGATCAATTCCTCGCTTCGCGTGTAGTGATTCCCATATGGGAGTGAAGGGTCTGCAACGTGATTGAAATCCAAGTGATCACCGCTGGGGGTGATTCACCACAATGGCCACAGGGGAGTTCCGCCGAAGACGAACCCGACAAGCTTGCCGAACACGAGGTCGAGAACCACCACGAGAAGCATCATGAACATGATGAAGCCCAGCACGACCAAGGTGTAGTTGATCAGCTGCTTACGTGTCGGGGTGACGACCTTCTTCAGCTCCGCCACGACTTCGCGGAAGAACTGCAGGATTCGTCCGAAGAACCCGAGCTGCTTGCGACTGGTGCCTTTGCGGGCGTCTCCAGTCTTCTTTGCCGGTGTGTCGCTCACACATCCTCACTCGATCGGTTTCCATTGGGACAGCACAATTGTTCAAGCCCGTCGAGGACGGCGTTTCGCCGATATGACTCAAGCAGATATCAACTGCGCAGGGGTGACAGGACTCGAACCTGCAACCTACGGTTTTGGAGACCGTTGCGCTACCAATTGCGCCACACCCCTTCGATCCGACACCCTCGGTTCGTGTTCCCCGAATCGTGCCCAACCACGAGAAACGAGCATACCGTCTCAAACCGCAGTTAGTCGAACCGGAACCGTGGCTCGACCCGATTTCGATTTCTCGACTCTCAGCCGCCTCCGGTCGCGGGCTCGGCCTGCGGCGGCTGGGCGATGAGCGGCAGGGGCCGAGGGAAGGTCATCCAGTCGCCGATGGTGACCTTCTGGTCCGGGCTGACCGTGATCACCTGGACGTCGATGGGCCGCTTCGTCCGATTGTCGACCCGCAGGATGCTCACCTGCGCATCCATCTTCAGCGGACCCGGAGTCAGCGCGTTCGCCAGGGCACCGCCCGTCGTCGAGCTGACATACCTCACACCGCCGCCCAGCGCCTCGGGCCCGACTCGTCGGTGCCAGTGCCCGCTGAGGCTGTATTCCGCGCATCCGGCGCGCAGGGACGGTGCGCCGATACGGGGGTCGTGGATGAGCATGATGTCGAAGTCGGTCGTGCAGGCCTCGGTGCTCAGCTTGTGCGCGTACTGATCGGCTGTGAGGTCGGTTTCGAGCTGGGGCCCGGATCCGAACACGGTTCGTCTGGGATCGGGGCCGCCGAAGAACGTCACCCCGGACATCTGAGCACTCGAGTCGTCGAGGACCTTCCAGCCCCGGCTTCCGGCATGGTTCGTAGTCTCGGTGGAGTCGTGGTTGCCCTTGACGATCATCCGCGGCAGCTTCTCCGGCAGCTCATCGTCGAGAACATCGAGGCAGTAGTTCTCCGCCGAGGTGCCCGTCATCGTCACGTCTCCCCCGTCGATGTACGCGTCGGCGTCGCTCATCCGGGCCACCGAACCGACGACGCGGGCCATGCCGATGTTACAGTGCAGGTCCGAACCGAACACGAATGTCGAGACATCGGCGTGCGCCGGCTCATCGGCACCGGCGGGCGGCACTATGCCCTGATCCGACCAGTTGCCCGTCATCGGTCGGGTCCTCCACTGATCGCGCAGGTTCGCCAGCACCTGATCGTAGAAGGCGTCGTTATCGTCGGAGAAGTCCTTGACCGCCTTGAATGCCGCATCGATGACCCCGCCGAGGCGGCCGGTGACCTGCGCTCCCTCGAGCGGGGTCCCGGCGAAGGCCGGGTCGGCGGCCAGGGGTTTGGGACGGGTGAGAACCGCGGTCCCCACACTCGTGAGCACGAGGACCGCGACCAGGCCGATGGCGATGAGTTCCTTGCCGACGAAGGCCCTGCCGATGCCGGCCACTCGAGAAGGGCCGAGGATGAATGCCGTGGCCACGGACACCCCGCTGACGATGCTCACGGCCAGTGCCCACCGACTCAGGATCTCTCTGCTCAGCCCGTCGACGACCTCATCGATCTGGGCCTGCGGGGCCGAGAACAGCGACGCGTAGGAGGCGACGTCGCCGCCGAGGGCATCGACCGCGCCTCCCCCGACGCCGCCGCCGGAGTCGGCGGGGTCATCTCGTTCGGATCGCCGTTCGGAGGCTCCGGTGTGAGTCTCGTCCTCCGTCTCGCCAGAGACCGGGATCTGCCCGATGTCGACGGTGAGCCCCAGCCCCAGCGGCAGATACTCCTCGGCAGGAACGAGCAGTTTGCCCAAGGGCCCGAAGTCGATGGTCAGGCGCGAGTCGGCCGTGATCTGATAACGGGCCTCGTGCGGGCCGAAGCTGAGGTCGGCTCGGGCGGAGAAGACGGCCCAGGGCAGAGTCACGACTGCCACGACCGCCAGAAGGACGATCAGCGCTGAGAATCTACGGCGGGCCGACACAGGCTCCATTCTAAGGAACGGGCTCAGAGTGAGCAGGCGATGAATGTGGGCTCGGGTTCGAGGACGATGCCGAACCGTTCATGCACCCCGTCCACGATGGTGCGGGCGAGCTCGAGGACATCGCTCGTCGCAGCCTGCCCGCGGTTCGTCAGGGCCAGAGTGTGTTTCGTCGACAGGCTCGCCCGACCCCGACCGATGCTGAAGCCCTTGCTGAAACCGGCGTGTTCGATCAGCCAGGCGGCCGAGGTCTTCGTCCGCGCCTCGATCGTCGCGCCGCTCAGTGGGTCGGTGACCGGGAAGCGGGGAGCCTCGGCCGGAAGGCTGTCGGGGTCGTCGACGATCGGATTCGTGAAGAACGATCCCGCCGACCAGGTGTCGTGGTCGTCGAGGTCGACGACCATGCCCTTAGACCTGCGCAGGCCGATCACGACGGTGCGCACCAGCGAGGCGGGCACGCTCTCCCCGATCTCGACGTCCAGGGCCGAGGCGAGTTGTGCGTAGCGGACCGGCAATGACTCCGGACTGCGCCGGAGGTCGAAGGTCACCGACAGCACCAGGTACTGGGCTGTGCCGGTCCTCTGCTGTGCGCGTTTGAGCGTCGAGGTCCGGTAGCCGAATTCGAGTTCGGCGGGGCTGAGGTGGCGGATCTGGCCGGCAAGTCGGTCGAAGACCTCGACCGAGGAAATGAGCTCGGCGACTTCGGTGCCGTAGGCGCCCACGTTCTGGATCGGGGTCGCTCCCACCGACCCGGGAATCCCGGACAGCGCTTCGAGTCCGGAGAGACCGCAGCCGAGGGTGAAGGCGACGAATTCGTCCCAGTTCTCCCCCGCCTCGGCGGTGACCCTAGTCTCGACATCGGAAGTCTCGGTCATCGTCACCCCCGTGGTCGCGACCACGCACACATCGGCGTCGAAGCCCTCGTCGGCGACGAGCAGATTCGACCCGCCCCCGACGAAGAGAACATCGGTCTCGGGACGCGACGACAGGCTCAGGGGATGCTGACGACAGAATTCGATGAGCTCGTCCCGAGTCGCGGCGTTCAGCAGATTCCCCGCAGGGCCGCCGAGGTGGAACGTGGTGTACTCCGCCAGCAGGTCCGAGGTCACCGTGCGACCCTGATCTGGGTGCGGCTGAGCACATCCTGATCTTCGGACTTCACCGTGACGTCGATGCGGGCGGTGCCCACGGCCCCGTCGACCGCTCCGACGACGGCGGTCATCGACAGGGTCGCGGTGGGTTCGGCCGGTGTTCCGGATTCGGCGTCGGGAACGAGCACCGGTGCGGAGAACCGCGTGCGATAGTCGACGATCGCGCCCGGGTCCCCGATCCACTCCACGACCGGAGCGACGACCACGGCCATTGAGAGCATGCCGTGGGCGATGACGCCGTCGAGGCCGACCTCGGTGGCGAAGCGCTCGGACCAGTGGATCGGGTTGTGGTCGCCCGAGGCTCCGGCGTAGTCGATGAGCGAGGCCCGAGAAAGGGGGATCTCGGCTTCGACGACGGTGTCTCCGATGGTCAGCTGGGAGAAGTCGGTGACGCTCATTCTCCGTCTCCTCTCACGACGATGGTCGAGGTCACGGTGACGACCGGCTGTTCGGCGGCGTCGGTGATCTCGGTGCGGGTGGTGATCATCGCATTGCTGCCGGCGACCCGCACGCCGTCGATGTGAGTGGTCGCTGACAGACTGTCACCGGCGACGATGGGCCGGGTGATGCTGAACTGCTCGGAGCCGTGGACGACCTTGGAGAAATCGATGCCGGATTCGGGATCGCCGATGTAGGTCGCTTCGCACTTCTGCGCGATGATGACGGCGAAGGTGGTGGGAGCGACGACGTCGCGATATCCCAGGGCGGTCGCCGCTTCGGTCTCGAAGTGGTAGTCGGCCCGCGCGTTGGTGGCCAGCGCGAACTCCGCGACCGCCTCCCGCGACACCTCATAGGGGCGTGGCAGGGAATAGCTGGCTCCCTGCCGATCGGTATTCACCTGCATAGTGGCTCTCTTTCGAAAAGACTTCGCACCCCAGCCTAGCGGCCCGCCGCCACGGGCGGGAATTCACCCGTCCGCCGCCGTCGAGCGCGGATTTGACCGCGAATTCGCATGGGGTTCACCCAATTGGTGCACCATCGTCCCCAGCCGCAGAAAACTGGTATATGTTGCCCTCATCACGTTTGACGTTCGGCACTTGGCAACCTTGCGGACGGCGGTCTCCTCCGGAGCGGTCGATGACGGACGGCTCACGCGATTGCGGCCAGCAACGCCACATTTGTTCACAAGGAGTAGCGCGATGACGAACGTTCCTACAGACCCAAGCACCTCGGATTCTGCCGCAGAACCGCGTGCGGTCAAGGACGCGGTGGCGGTTCCCGGCGCCGGTCGGCCCAGCGGAGAGCCCCGCACGCCCACTCCTGCCTCGGCGCCGGCATCCGCACCGGGAAGGGAAGCGGCAGCCGCCCCGGGACCACCGACCGCTCCGGGACCGGCTCCGGCCGATGTGGAGGTCCATGTCGGCACCGATGCCGCCTACACAGGCGAGGAGGCCGAACGGGTCCAGCTCCGGCGCCCCCTGCGCAACGTCTCGGAGGTGCGTCATTTCTTCCGCACCAACATCACCCCCATCTACTTCTTCGGGGCGACCCCGTTCAACCTGCTCGGCCTCGACCGGTGGGTGCGCAACTTCTCCTACATCACCTACTACGACGGGTGGGACGGCGGACATCCGCGCGTCTTCTCCCCGAGGTACAAACCCTTCGTCGAGTTCGACAGCGGTGAGGCGATCAACAACTGGCTGCTGCTCAACGCCGAGGTCCGCGCCCATATGACCACCAACCTGCCCCACGGTGAGCGACCCAAGGTCGCGATGGTCTTCTTCGACGAGGAGACGGAGCGGATCTGCCGTGAGCTCGGCTACGATCTCATCCTGCCCTCGGCGGCGCTGCGAAATCAGCTCGACTCGAAGATCGAGACGACGAAGCTCGGCAATGAGGCCGGCGCCTTCTCCGTACCCAATGTGCTCGCCACGGCCGACACGTACGCGCAGCTGAGCGCCGAAGCGCAGAAGGAGTACCTGGGCACCGACCTCGTCGTCCAGACTCCGTACGGCGATTCGGGGAAGACGACGTTCTTCATCGCCGCGGAGGCGGACTGGGATCGGCACAAGCACGACATCATCGGCGAGCAGCTGAAGATCATGAAGCGCATCAACAACACCCCGGTGGCGGTGGAGGCCGTCATCACCAACAGCGGAGTCGTCGTCGGACCGTTCCTCACCGAGCTGGCCGGCTTCGCCGAGCTGACTCCGTACAAGGGCGGTTGGTGCGGCAATGAGATGACACCCGACGTGCTCACGACCGATCAGCGCACCCGCGCCAGGGAACTGGTTCGGCGCATGGGTGAGGGATTGCGCAAGCGCGGCTACCGCGGCTTCTTCGAAGTCGACGTGCTCGTCGACCTCGACTCCGACGATGTGTACCTCGGCGAGCTCAACCCCCGCATCTCCGGCGCCTCGGCGATCACCAATGTCACCGCCGGCGCCTACGCCGACGTGCCGCTGTTCCTGTTCCATCTGCTGGAATACCTCGACGTCGAGTTGGATCTCGACGTCGATGAGATCAACGAACGGTGGGAGGAGCTCTCCGGTGCCGACGAGTGGAGCCAGATGGTGATCAAGGAGACCGCCGACATCGTCGAGTACATCACGCACTCACCGCTGACCGGTCAGTACTACCTCGAACAGTACGGGACTCTGACCTATAAGCGCGCGGCTCTGGACTGGCACCCTCTGCAGAACGGCAATGAGGTCTTCTTCCTGCGCATCTTCGGTGCCGGGGAGTACCGGTGGAAGGGTGCCGACCTGGGTGTGCTCGTGACGAAGAACCCGCTGCAGACCAAGGCCGGTGGTCCGAACGCGCTGAGCATCAGGGCCAAGCACTTCATCGATTCGATCCGTGCGATGTACGCCGGTGTGCCCGTCACCGCCGAGGATCCTTCGCCCGCGCTGGGCGGTCCCGGCGCCAAGGGAGACTGAGCGCCGCGGTGGTAATCTCGTCATTATGCCGAAATCGGCATAATCCACACGGGCTGACCCGATTGGCCCAGTCTGTCACCAGTCCGCTGACTGCACGAGACCGACTGCACGAGACGAATTCGAAGAGGTGGAGAGTGACCGAGACGTCGCCGGACCAGAACGTGCCCGTCGCCGCCGATGCGGCGAGCATCGACCGAGACAACTGGCAGGATGCCGACAATGTCCGCTGGTCGTTCCAGCACGTCGATCAGGTGCTGCCCACGACTCCGATCTCCCGTGGGACCGGACCTGTGGCCGAACTTCCTGTCGACCTGCAGGACCTCGGCTCGGTCGAGGTTCCGAAGACCGAGTTCTCCGGGGCCCGCAGCGTCCGCAGCGTCATCGAGGCCAGCAGCACCGATGCGTGGATGGTCATGCACAACGGAACGGTGCTCACCGAGGAGTACTTCTCCACGATGCGGCCGGAGACCGAGCACCTGCTGATGTCGGTCAGCAAATCCCTGGTCGGCACGGTCGCCGGTGTGCTCGTCGGAGCGGGAGACCTCGATCCGAGCCGACTGGTCACCGACTACGTCCCCGAGCTCGCCTCCTCGGGCTATGCCGGAGCCACGGTTCGCCACATCCTCGATATGCGCTCGGGAATCAGGTTCTCCGAGAACTACCTCGACCCCGAGTCCGAAGTCCGGCAGATCGAGGAGGCGATCGGCTGGTCGGAGACGAAACCCGCGGGCCGGGCGACGGGGATGTATGAGTTCCTCACCACGCTTGAGGCGAAGTCCGCGCACGGCGGCGTCTACGAGTACCGCTCGTGCGAGTCCGATGTCCTCGGTTGGGTGTGCGAGAAGATCGCGGGCGAGAGCATGCAGACCCTCATGTCTCGTGTGCTGTGGTCGCGCATCGGTGCCGAACGCGATGCGCTCATCGCCGCGGACCAGTACGGCGTTGGCATGTTCGACGGCGGCATCAACACCACCCTGCGCGACCTCGCACGATTCGGCTACCTCTATTCGAACCGAGGAGTCTCGCTCACCGGTGAGCAGGTGGCACCGACATCCTGGATCGGCGACACTCTCACCGGCGACACCGACTCGAGGCAGGCCTTCGCGGACGGTCCCGACGACAATCGCATGCCCGGCGGGATGTATCGCAACCAATTCTGGTTCCCGTTTCCGGACTCGCATGCCTTTCTCGCACTGGGCATCCATGGTCAGATGATCTACATGAATCCGGGGGCCAACTTCGTCGGCGTCAAGCTCTCCAGCTGGGGCCTGCCCCAGGATGCGGGCAAGCTGTTCCCGACCATCCGGGCCTTCGACGCCCTGGCGAAGGCGGTCACGATCGATTGACCGCGGGTGTGGCTGTCCTCGACCCTGCCGACGCTAGCCGTTCACCGCGTGGGCGCCCCGCTCGAGGTATCGGTGCGCCCCGCTCGAGGTGTCGGTGCGCGCCGTGATTCGGGTGTCGGTGCGCTCCGCCTCGAGTGTCGGTGCGCGCCGCGATTCAGGTGTCGGTTCGCGCTGCGATTCAGGTGTCGATGCGCACCGTGCGGAACGGTGAGAACCACAGACCGGCCGCTGCCAGTGCGAAGATCCCCGCGGCGATGGTCAGTGCGAGTTCTGAGCTCGTGGCGGCAGCGAGGCTTCCGGCCAGCGGTGACACGATGACGACGACGGCGCGGTTCGTCGACCGCATCGTCGTGTTCGTTCGCGCTTGAAAACCGTCGGGTGTGATCGACTGTCGGTAGGCCATTTCGTGCGAATTGCTCAGACCGATGCCGAACCCGTGCAGGAAGACTCCGAGGAAGAGGACGGGCACCGGCCCTGCGATGGCCGGTGCTGCCAGCAGGACGAGAGCTCCGCTCGCCGAACACACATGCGCAAGGATGACCGCCCGCCCGTTGCCCAGCTTCTCACCTGCCCCACGTGAGCTCAGGGCACCGATGATCCCGCCGAAACCGCTGCCGGCCATGACAATCCCGAACCAGAAGGCGTCAATGCCGATGTCGTTGAGGAAATAGTCTGCGGTGACGGCGACGAAAACGGCCTGGGCGGCGAACCACACATGGGTCCATACGGCGAGGTCGCGGAGGCTCGGAGTCGAATACACCCATTTCAGTCCGGCTCCTATCTCTCTGCGCAGGCTCGGACGTGCGGAATCATCGACGCGAGCGCGTGCAGGCTCCTCGACGCGCAGTGCGGAGACGACGACCGCTGAGAACAGAAACGTGCCCACGTTGACGAGCATGGCCAGCGGTGCCGCTATGACCGCCAGCAGCGCACCACCGAGGGCCGGTCCCGCCGTCTCCGCTGCGGCATTGGTCCCGTCGATCCGGGCATGGGCGGACTGCAGGCTCCGTGACGGAATGAGTCGGGGCACGAAGGCCTGCGAGGCACTGTCGTTGACGAGAGTCGCGGTCCCCAGGAGTGCTGCGAGCAGCAGCAGTGTGACCAGGTTGAGCAGGTCGCCGATCCACAGCACCGGAATCGCACTCAGCAGCAACGCACGGACGAGGTCGCTTGCGATCATGACAGGTCGGCGGCGGACGCGATCGATGAGCGCACCGAGGACGAGCCCGAAGAGCAGATAGGGGAGCCATCTCGCGGCATTCATCCAGCCCAAGCCAACGGTTCCCGCGTGCAGGTAGTCGACGACGATGACCTGCAGGGCCAGGAGGGTGATCCAGCTGCCGAAACCCGACACGGTTTCGCCCGCCCAGAACCACCGAAAGGCTCGGGGCAGCTGCGCTCTCATGCACCCAGGCTAGCAAGCCTTCGTCCTGCGAGGTCACAGACGCAGATGTGCGATGTCGGAGGCGTCTTCGCCGAGGATCGCTCTGGCCAGCCCGTCACCGATGAGCGGGCCCATCGTCAGGCCACCCGCACCGAAGCCCGAGGCCAGCCACAGTCCCTGGGAGCCGGGGACCGCTCCTGCGAACGGCAGCCCGCCCGGACGGGTCGACATGGGCCTGACGCCGACTCTCGTCTCCAGGATCGTCGCGTCGGCGAGTCCTGGGGCGATCCTCAGAGCGTCGTCTAGCACCTTCTTCTGGCCCGCCGCCGTGGTGCGCACGTCGAATCCGACGCCGTCCTCGCGGGTGGCGCCGATGACGACTCTGCCCCCGTCGAAAGGAGTGATGTAGTGGTGGTCGAGCGGATGCACCGTCGGCCATGGTGAGGTGTTGGTCCCGCGCAGGCTCAGGTGCACGAGCTGCCCACGCTGTGGCGTGATCGAGACGGTGTGACCGAGCCGGTCGAGGATCTCGGTGCTGCGCGCCCCACCGGCGATGACGATGGCGTCGAAGTCCTCCGTCGCCGAGGTGGTTCCCACCGTCCATGTGCCCTCGCTCGTGCTCCCGGCCGGTGCGATGCTTCTGGCGGAGTCGCTCACGAGTGAAGCACCATAGGCCTTCGCCCCTGTCAGGACGGCATCGCGCAGGGTGCGCCCGTCGACTCTGCCGCCACCCGTGACGAAGAGCCCGGTCATGTCCGGACCGATCGGCGGGAAGAGCTCAGCGAGGTTCGCGGAGTCGATGTCGTAGACCTCGCCGGCCACGCTCCCGGCGGCCGCAACCCGACCACGGACGTGCCCGGCCGCCTCGGCCAGGGCATCGGGGTCGCGGTTGACGACGAGGGCCCCGGATCTGCGGTATCCGAGTTCGGGGATCCCGAGTCCGCTCAGTCGGGCGAGGAAATCGGGGTAGAAGCTGCCGCCGGCGGCGTAGGTCTCGTAGTAGGCTCCGGTGCTCGTCGAGACCCAGGGCGCGATGATCCCGGCGCTGGCGGCGGTCGCCTGACCGGCCATGGCGTCATCGAAGACGGTGACGTCGACGTCACGTGAGGCCAGGCCGAAGGCAACGCCGGCCCCGGCGATTCCGCTGCCGATGACGGCAACCCGAGCAGATGTGTCGATCACAGAGTCGCTCCCTGTCGAAGCCGGTGGGTCCCAACCGACACTACGCCCCGCCGACCGTACTTCCTACACCTGCAGCGGGAGGAACAGAGACTCAAGGGGCGTGGTGCTCACCCGGTCCGTATCAGATCCCGGAATGGGATTCGCTCCGGACCTGGTTGCGGGCCTCGGCCAACATGCCCTCACGAGTGGCGATCTTCACACGCTCACGACCCTGCGCCTCACCAAGAACCTTCTCCGCCACCTCGACCCGGTGATAACCCTCCCAATCCGCGTAGTCAACGCCCTTGGACTCAAGGAGATCGACGATCGAGCCCTCATCCGGATACACAGGCTCAGTCAACACACCCGCGGCACGATCATCAAGAATATGCCCGATCGTCTCCAAAGCATCGCCCTTCGTATGCCCGATCAACCCCACCGGACCACGCTTGATCCACCCAGTCGCATACACGCCCTGAACCACATCCGCCTCGGCAGAGGACACCTGATCGTCGGAATCGACGACACGACCCTCATGATTCGGAATCACACCCTTACCCGCGTCGAAGGGCAACTGCGGCAACGCGGTACCCGCATACCCCACCGCCCGGTACACAGCCTCGAACTCCCAGTCGTGGAACGTGCCGGTACCGAGGACCCCACCCGAACCGTCCAGCTCCATCCTTTCCGTGCGCAGACCCATCACACGATCCTCCCCGAGAACGGCCACCGGCGCATGAAGGAAGTGCAGATGCAGACGACGCTTAGCCCCGACAGGTTCACGCATCGTGAAGTCAGTCAGCGTCTTCGCAACCTGCTTAGTCTGATTGCTGGCTTCGATCGCCTCCAACGACCCGTCATCGAACTCAAAATCCTCCGGATAGACGATGAGGTCGACATCCTTGACATGCCCCAACTCGCGCAGCTCCAAGGGAGTGAACTTCGCCTGAGCCGGCCCGCGCCTGCCGAACACATGCACATCGGTCACCCGCGATGACTTCAACCCCTCATAGACATGATCGGGAATCTCCGTCGTATGGAGATCATCGGGCTGCTTCGACAACACCCGCGCCACATCGAGGGCCACATTGCCATTGCCGATGACAGCAACCTTCTCCGCCTCCAAAGGCCACGTCTGGGCCACATCCGGATGCGAGTCATACCAATTGACGAACTCCGCAGCCCCATACGAACCAGGCAGATCCACACCAGGAAGACTCAACGAAGCATCGACGAAGCAACCGGTCGAGAAGACCACCGCATCATACCGATCGGTCAACTCCTCCAAGGCGATGTCAACACCGTACTCCACATTCGAAAACAGACGGATGTCACCCCGATCGAGGACCTTGATCAACGCATTGACGATACCCTTGATCCGCGGATGGTCCGGAGCCACCCCATAGCGGACAAGTCCGAACGGAGTCGGCAGACGCTCGAAGAGATCAATACTGATCTCGAAATCACGCTCGGCCTTGGTCAGCAGATCGGCCGCATAGATCCCGGCAGGGCCGGCACCCACGATAGCCACTCGGAAGGGGTTCGTCGTCATGGTTCTCCTCAGTTGTGGGCGGGGAAGCTGTTGTCGGTAATTCAGCCGTTGGCAGGTGGGTCAGCCGTCGTCGGTGTTCTGCGGTGGCAGTGCCGCGATGTAGGGATGGTCTCCGGCGATGACGCCGTGGGCCGCGGCTCCGCCCGGGGACCCGATGTCGTCGAAGAAGTCGACGTTCGCGGAGTAGTAGGCCTCCCATTCGTCGGGGACATCGTCTTCGTAGAAGATCGCCTCGACGGGGCACACCGGTTCGCAGGCACCGCAGTCGATGCACTCCTCGGGGTGGATGTAGAGCGAGCGGTTGCCCTCGTAGATGCAGTCGACGGGGCATTCGTCGATGCAGGCCCGGTCCTTCAGGTCGACACAGGGCTGAGCGATGATGTATGTCATGGATTCCTCATGAGCTGCGGCTCGGCCTCCGAGGCCTCACCGAAGGCTGCGATGGCGTAGGGGCTGTGGGTCACGACGTCGCCGGCGACGACGATGGCCGGGGAGCGGACTCCTCGACGGGCGGCCTGGGAGGCGATCGTGTGCAGCGTCCCGATCGTCACCCGCTGTCCCTCGCCGAATCCGTCCTCGATGATCGCGACGGGGCAGTCGCCTCCGCGAGCACCTCGGGCCAGGATCATCGCCGAGTGGGCCAGAGTGCCGATGCCCATGAGCACGACGACCGTGTGATCGCGTCCGCCGCCGAGTTCGCTGAGCTGATCGTGGCCGGTGATGACGGTATAGGCGGTGGCCGAGCCTCGATGGGTGAGCGGGATGCCGGCAACCGCCGGCACCGAGTTCGCGCTGGTGACACCCGGCACGACGTGAACCTCGATGCCGGCGTCATCGCAGTGGGCGACCTCTTCTCCCCCGCGGCCGAAGACGAAGGGATCTCCGCCCTTGAGCCGAACGACACGACGGCCCAGCCGTGCCTGTTCGACGAGGATCTCGTTGATGCGCGACTGCGGCACCGGATGGTGTCCGGGATGTTTGCCGACGTCGATGATCTGGGCGTCGAGGGCTTCGCCGCGTTCGGCTTCGAGCTGGTCGACGATGCTGCGCGCGCCGAGGCGATCGGCGACGATGACATCGGCCGTCTCCAGTGCACGCAGACCCTTGACGGTGAGCAGTCCCAGATCGCCGGGGCCCGCGCCGATCAGCAGCACACTGCCAGGTGCCTGGGGCGTGAAGAGACTCATGTCCGACCTGCTTCCGGAGTGTGGATCCCGGCAGCCACGGTCGCCCCCGACTGAGCATCGATGATGAGGAAGCCCCCGGATCGACCGTGCTCACGAAAGTCCGCGAGCGGAAGCGGGGAGGCCAGCTTGAACTCGGCGAACCCGATGTCATTGCCGGCCAGCACCTCGGCGTCCTCGGTCTGCGAGGTCTGCAGGTTCTGCTTGGATCTGATCGTGACGATCCCCTTGACCGTCATCGTTCCGGCCTTGACGAGCACCCGATCGCGGCTGCGCAGTCCCTCCGCGGTGAACGGGAAGACCTCGGCGCACACCGTCTTGCGCGGCTGGGGCAGTGAGCCCGCCGCGGCCAGGACGGTGCCGCGTGCGGTGTCGATGTCATCGGCGAGCCGCAGCGCCACCGACAGCGGCGCACCCGCGCTGTCCAAGGGCCCGTCCGCGGTGTCGATTCCCACGACCGTGGTCCTCACCCCGGCCGGGTGCACATCGATCTCGTCGCCGAGGTGGATCCTCCCGGACGTCACCTGACCGGTCACCGCCCGGTAGTCCCGGTACTCGTCGGGTTCGAGGCCCGGTGCCAGGCCGCCCTGCGGGCGCAGGACCGACTGCACGTCGAGGCGGAAGGGCTCAAGGTCGGCCGTGTCCTCCTCCTTGCTGGGCAGGGTCTCGAGGAGTTCGAGCAGGGCCGGGCCGGTGTACCAGGGGGTGTTCGCCGAGGTGGCCGCGACGTTGTCGCCGGACAGTGCGGAGACCGGTATGAGGTGAGGTGTGTCGAGTCCGATCTCTCCGCTCAGCGCTTCGATCTCCGCCTCGACCTCGGCGTAGGCGAGGTGGTCGTAGTCGAGGAGATCGATCTTGTTGATCGCGAGGATGACGTGCTGGATGCCCAGGCGTTGGACGACCGTGAGATGGCGGCGGGTCTGCTCGGTGGCTCCGGCGCGGGCGTCGATGAGGACGACCACTGCGTCGGCGGTCGTGGCCCCGGTGACCATGTTGCGTGTGTACTGGACGTGTCCGGGGCAGTCGGCGAGGATGAACGACCTCTTGTCGGTCGCGAAATAGCGGTAGGCGACGTCGATCGTGATGCCCTGTTCGCGTTCGGCCCGCAGGCCGTCGGTGAGCAGGGCGAAGTCGAACTCTCCCCCGACGAATCCGCGTTCCGCACTGGTGCGCGTCACGGCTTCGAGCTGGTCGGCGAGGATCGCCTTGGAATCGTGGAGCAGGCGGCCCACGAGGGTGGATTTGCCGTCATCGACGGATCCGGCGGTGGCGAAGCGCAGCAGGGTCTTCGTGGCTGTCGCGGCGGTGGTGTCGGGTGTCGTCGTCATCAGAAGTATCCGTCCTTCTTTCGGTCCTCCATCGCCGCTGCCGAGATCCGGTCGTCGGCGCGGGTGGCTCCGCGTTCTGTCACGGTGGTCACTGCCACCTCGGCGAGGACGGAGGCGATGTCGCCCGCCTCCGATTCCACGGCGCCCGTGCAGCTCATGTCGCCGACAGTGCGGTAGCGCACGGACTTGCTGACCACGGGTTCCTCGGGCCGCGGGACCGAGAACTCGCCTGTGGCCCACCACATTCCGTCCCGGTTGAAGACTTCGCGTTCGCGGGCGTAGTAGAGGTCGGGAAGTGCGATGTCCTCCCGTTCGATGTAGCTCCACACGTCGAGTTCGGTGAAGTTCGAGATCGGGAACACGCGGACGTGTTGGCCGTTCACATGTCGGCCGTTGTAGATGTTCCACAGTTCGGGGCGCTGATTGCTCGGATCCCACTGCCCGAATTCGTCGCGCAGGGACAGGATGCGCTCCTTGGCGCGAGCCTTGTCCTCATCCCGGCGGGCTCCGCCGAACACTGCGTCGTAGCCGCCTGCGGCGATCGCGTCGATGAGCGGCCCCGTCTGCAGGGTGTTGCGGGTGCCGTCGGCACGTTCGCGCAGGCGTCCGTCGTCGATGTAGTCCTGGACCTTGGCCACGCTCAGGTCGATGCCGTAGCGGGCGGCCGTCTCGTCGCGGAACTTGAGGATCTCGGGGAAGTTGTGGCCGGTGTCGACGTGGAGGAGCCCGAAGGGGATCTTCGCCGGCCAGAAGGCCTTCGCCGCGAGGTGCAGAACCGTGACGGAGTCCTTGCCGCCGGAGAACAGCAGCACGGGCTTCTCGAATTCGGCGGCGACCTCGCGGATGATGTGGATCGCTTCGGATTCGAGGACGTCGAGGGTGGACAGGGGTGCGTGATCGATGCTCATACGTGCAGCCCGCATTCTGTTTTCGAGGTTCCCGCCCAGCGGCCGGCTCGGGGATCCTCCCCTTCGGCCACGGGCCGGGTGCAGGGCTGGCAGCCGATGGACGGGTAGCCCTGCGACAGCAGTGGATTGACCGGCACGTCGAAGGCTCGTGCGTAGTCGAGGAGGTCGTCGAAGGACCAGGCGGCGACGGGGTTGACCTTGACCAGTCCGTTCTTGTCATCGAAGGTCACCAGAGGGGTGTTCGCCCGCGTCGGCGCTTCCTCGCGGCGGACTCCGGTGAACCAGAGTTCGTAGCCTTCCAACGATTTCTTCAGGGGTGCGACCTTGCGGCGGGCGCAGCACAGACCGGGGTCGCGATCGAACAGCTCGGCACCGAATTCGGCGTCCTGCTCGGCCACGGTCTGTTCGGGCAGGACGTCGACGATGGTGACGTCGACCTTCCTGGCCACCTCGTCGCGGGTGGAGTAGGTCTCCGAGAAGTGGTAGCCGGTGTCGAGGAAGAGGACGTCCACGCCTGGCTGGTACTGGGCCACGTAGTGCGGCAGCGCGGCGTCGGCCATCGAGCAGGCCACAGCGCAGGCGGAGGTGTCGAAGTTGCGCGAGACCCAGCGGATGACGTCGGCTGGGTTGGCCTCGGCCACACCGCTGTCGGCATCGCCGCCGAGTTCCTTCGCGCCTGCCTCGGCGAGGACCTTGAGCTCGTCGACGCTGCGCTTGCCGGCCCGCGGGCTCTCTGCTGCGTGCGAGTCTGTGGTGGTCATACCAGCTCCTCGTCCTCGACGCGGTGGGCCCATTGGGAGAACGTCTCGGTCTCGGATCGTCCGTCGAGGAAGCGACGGACAAGCTTCTCGACGTACTCCTCGAGACCGTCGACGGTGACCTTGAGCCCGCGCACGGTGCGTCCCAGACCGGCTTCGTCACGATCCTTGGATGCCAGTCCCCCGCCGACGTGGACTTGGAAGCCGGGGACCTGTTCGCCGTCGTCGGTGGTCACGATCTGGCCCTTGAGACCGATGTCGGCCGTCTGGATGCGGGCGCAGGAGTTCGGGCAGCCATTGAGATGCAGGCTGATGGGGTGGGGCAGGTCGATGTCGGCCAGACGTTCTTCGAGTCGGTTGACCGCGTCGATGGCCGTCTGCTTCGTCTCGACGATGGCCAGCTTGCAGTATTCGATGCCCGTGCATGCCATGACCGATCGCCGGAACAGGTCCTTGCGGCTGGACAGCCCCAGGCCGTCGAGCCGAGCGACGACATCATCGAGATCGGACTCGTCGACGTCGAGGACGAGGATCTTCTGGTGCGGGGTCAGCCGGATGCGGTCGAGCCCGTACTCTTCGACCAGGTCGGCAATCTGGTGGAACAGACTGCCGGAAGCACGCCCGGCAACCAGAGTCGTGCCGATGAAGTGCTTTCCGTCCTTCTGCCGGTGGACGCCCACATGGTCGCCGGCGACCATGGGCTTCGGCGGGGCCGGGCCGTCCGCGAGTCGGTAGCCGAGGTACTCGGTTTCGAGGACGTCTCTCAGCTTCTCGGGCCCCCAGTCGGCGAGGAGGAACTTCATCCGCGCCTTGTTGCGCAGACGCCGGTAGCCGTAGTCACGGAAGATCTCCGTAACGCCGAGCCAGACATCGACGACCTGGTCGGGGGCCACCCAAGCACCGAGGCGTTCCGCAAAACGCGGGACGACGGACAGTGCCCCGCCCACCCACAGGTCGTAGCCGACGCCGTGGTCGGGATGTTCGACGGCGACCAAGGAGCAGTCGTTGATCTCGTGGACGACGTCCTGGCTGGGATGGCCGGTGATCGCGGTCTTGTACTTCCGCGGCAGGTTCGACAGGCTCGGATCGCCGATGTATCGACGGGTGATCTCCTCGATCGCGGGAGTGGGATCGATGAGCTCATCGGCGGCGATGCCGGCCACGGGCGAACCGAGGAAACCGCGGGGCACATCGCCGCAGGCCTCCGTCGTCTGCATTCCCACGGCTTCGAGACGGCGCCAGATCTCGGGCACGTTCTCGATCTCGACCCAGTGCAGCTGGATGTTCTGACGGTCGGTGAGGTCCGCGGATCCATTGGCGAAGTCGTCGGCGATCTGGGCGATCGTGCGCAGCTGCTCGAGGTTGAGCCGTCCGCCGTCGGTGCGGATGCGCATCATGAAGTATTCGTCCTCGAGCTCGTGAGGCTCGAGCTTGGCCGTGCGTCCTCCGTCGATGCCGGGCTTGCGCTGGGTGTACAGCCCCCACCAACGAAAACGACCATGAAGATCGTCCGGATCGATCGAGGCGAAACCGTGCTTCGAGTACACCTCTTCGATTCGGGTACGCACGTTGAGGCCGTTGTCCTCAGCCTTGTCGACTTCGTTTTTGTTCAACGGTTCTGATCCGTCGACCTTCCACTGTCCGTTGGACTTCTTCGAGCGTGACGGCCTCGCAGAACCCCTGGACCCCGGGCTTTGCCTGACTTCATCTACCTGTGCGGACACGATCGCCTCCAAACGCTGCGGTGAACCTGTGGTGTGTCACGCTACAAGAGATACAGATTGCTCAACAAATCGAGCTTCCCAATCGTGTCGTTTCATGACGCACGACGTCATAAGTCAGACGATGACGAACCGAGTCGAGGAGACCGGCGTCGAGTCAGAGCGCAGAGACGACCCGGTCGCGAACGATGTCGACCAGCAGGGACGGGGTTTCCGCGCCGTCATGGAGAAGTGGTGGGGCAAGGAGGTCGTGTGACCCGGCGATGAGCGTCTCGGTCAGGTCCTGGAAGAACCCCGGGGCCAGGAGGTAGCTCGCGAGCACCACTCGCCCTCCCGTCCGCCGTTTCTGCTCAACAATGTCGGTCAGGCGGTCGCCCCCGCCGGCGTGGAACCCTGCGATGACGGGCCTCGAGAGCTCGCGAGACAGGGAATCGGCCATCTCCAGGCAGGCTTCGTTGGCCCTGTCGTCACTCGATCCTGCGGCCGCGAGCACCACCTGGTCCTCGTCATCGAGCTCCGGCAGACGCGCGGCCAGAATCCGGGCCAGGCGTGGATCCGGCCCCAGGGTCGGCGTCAGTCGGATATCGCGGCTCTCGTCGCCCCCTCCCGCGTCGAGCACGTCGGCTCCTCCCGTCTCGAGCCCGTCGCGCCCTCCCGCCTCGGGCCGACCAGCTCCCCCCGCCTCGGGTGAACAAGCACCTCGCGCCTCGGATCCGTGAGCGCCTCGCGCTTGCCTCACGGCTTCGGTCAGGTCGACGTGCACGTGATACCCCGGGGAGAGCAGCAGAGGCACGAGGACCACCGGGGATTCGTGCGGCAGGGCCGCGAGCACCTCGGCGACGTCGGGGTGCTGGACATCAACATGGCCGAGCATGACCTCCTCGGCCAGCCCGCGGGAGATCAGGTCCTCGGTGACGGCGGCGGCGAGCGCCTCGATGACCCTACGTCCTTCTGCCGAGGATGTGCCGTGGGAGATGAGACCGATCGTCGGCAGGGGCATTCAGATCACTTCCAGTGGTGTCGGCGAAGTCGGCGCGGGGAAGTCGCGATCGATGTCTGCAAGATCATCACTCGTCAGCTCGATGTCGACTGCCGCGGCGTTGGCACGGACATGCTCGGGGCTCGAGGCCTTCGGTATGGCGATGACGTCTCCGGACCGCATCGCCCACGCCAGCAGGACGTGGGCGCTGGTGACGCCGTGACGACGGGCCACCTCGGCGAGGGTGGGGTCCTTCAGCAGACGTCCCTGTTCGACGGGCGAGTACGCCATCGTCGTGATGTGCGGGCGGCTGCTGCGGTGGGCGGGCAGAAGGTCGAACTCCGGTCCGCGGCGGGACGGATTGAACAGAACCTGGTTGACCTGCGGCACCTCGGGCAGAGCCGCGATCTCGTCCGAGTCGAAGTTGCTCACACCCCAGGTGCCGATCAGTCCCCGATCGCGGAGACGCTCGAAGGCGGCGATCGTCGCGTCCACGGGGTGGGCGCCGGGCCAGTGGAGGAGGTAGAGGTCGATGTGCTCGGTTCCGAGGGCATCCAGGGACCGTTCGCAGGCCTCGATGGTCCCGGCTTCCGAGGCATTCGCGGGCAGCACCTTGTCGACGAGGTACACCTCGTCGCGGACAGGTGCGATCGCCTCCCCGACGAGGTTCTCGGACCGGCCGGAACCGTACATCTCCGCGGTGTCGATGAGGCTCATGCCAAGTTCGATGCCTTCGCGCAATGCCGCGATCTCGGTGGCTGCCCGAGCGGGGTCGTCGCCGAGGTGCCATGTGCCCTGACCGAGGAGCGGAAGGATCGTGCCGTCTGCCGATGTCGTCGTGGGGATCATCCGGTCATCGTAGTCGAGTGTGGGCGATGACGGATGTGCCTGGATGGACACATGTGTCTCCGGATCCGAACAGCGCCATCCTTCGCAGTCGGTGCAGTGATGGCAGAATCGACTGTGAACGAACAACGCCCGTGATCCCATCACCGACCTTCCCTGAGGAGCATGACGATGAAACCGATGCCCAAGGCCGCAATCTCACCCCGTACGATCATTGCCGGTGCCGGTATCGCACTCGCCCTGGCCTTGACCGGCTGCGGCGGCGGGCAGCCGGACGAGCCGTCGCAGAAGACCGATGAGGCTGCGCAGAGCGAGGAGTTCGGAGACTCGGGCGGCATGCAGGGCGAAGCTGCGCCGAGCGAGTCCGCGAGCGCGCCGGCGGCCGATCCGAGCGAAGCAGCATCCGAACCGAGCGAAACCACATCCGAGGACCCGTTTGCCGATGCCGCGAAGGCCACCTCGTGGGCCAGCGACGACGGGATCAAAGTCGACGAGGAAGGCGATGGAGTGATCCCGACGGCATCTCTTGAGGCCGACCTCGACGATCTGTTCACGAACAAGTTCGATATGAAGGTCAAGAAGGTCAAATGCCGTGACGATATGAAAGTCATGGATTGGTGGGGCCTGACGAGCTGCGAGGTCCACACGAAGAAGAAGACCTACTTCGGGTCGATGACACTCGTTGACCACAAGGAAGAGATGATCAAATACGAGGTCAAGTTCCCCGGTGTGGACAAGAGCGAAGTCGACTTCTGAATTACTTCACAGACAAAGGCGGAACCTATGCCGAATCCCACCAGTCCAGGACTCGGGCGGCTTGAAAAGTCACCCACTTCGACGGCTCGCCGGTGGGAGCATCAACGTGAAACCAGACGTCGCCGTCCACCCTGTGCCCTTGGAGCCAGGCCCCATCGGATTGACGCTGGGACCTGATGGCTTCGATGGCCTCGTTCATGCGTGAGTCGGGCGAGGTTTCGTCTGCGGCTGCCGCCGCCCGAAAGTAGCCGGCCGCGGCAAGCACGTGGTAATACGCCCGCCGAGGATGGGCGAGGCTGAATACGCGAGAGCAGAAGGGGTTCCCCGTCGACAGCCGACGGAAGAGTTCTCGACGCAGCAGGTATTCCTCTCCTCGGGCACGAGCAGCCGCGACCCGCTCCCAGTCACCGGTGCGAACCTGGTAGTCGAGGAGCCCGATCAGGGCATTGAGCGTGGAATGGTAGGAGGCCACCGTCGACCCGTCCACCCACTCGCAGTTCCAGCCGCCGTCGTCGAGCTGGTGGTCGAGGAACCAGTCGACGATCCCGTCGACGTCGGCCCCGAGCCAGAGGCCGTTCGAGAGAGTCATCGCATTGATGCACACGTCGACTTCCCCTCCCCAATAGGGCATGTCCTCGTATTCCCACTTCACCGGCGCCAGCTTCTCGGCTGTTCCTTCCAGCGCCGAGGCGGGAACTCCCCAGTCGCGAAGCTCGTTGAGCGCCCAGGTGGTGGCCGTCCACGGCTGCGGACCCTCGCCCCGGAAGTCGGATGGGAAGTACGCACCTCCGGCCCACTGCCCGTCTGCGTCCTGGTGGCTGAGAAGCTCATGGCCGAAGCCCTCTGCGACGACCCGTCTCCGGGTCTCCTGCCAGGTGTCTTCCCCGATGCCCAAGAGGTCGCGCTCGACCTGCCAGCGCAGGGCAGGGTCGGAGTCCAGAAGCCAGTCACTGAGCCGTGTGTCAATCATCGTTGATTCCCCACCTTGAGATTGGCTCAATTATATGTCCGGCGAGGAACGTGAAGATGAATTGTTCCGATTTCGTGGGGTTCACCGGCGCACAGCAGCAGTTTGACAGGTAATCTTGTCAAATTATGAAGAAAGCACGATCCCCGCGACAGCGCAGTCGCAGAGAAGCCATCACCGTCCTGGTCGTCGTCTTGTGCATCCACTGCGGATTCAAACTGCTCGGCTGGGCCTCACAGGAGCAGTCGTGGTGGCAGGTCGTCCTGGTCGCTCCGGTCTCCGCGGCGATCTACTGGGCCTTGGCCAACTCGTTTCGGAACTTTGCCGAGGATGACTTCACCTCACCGGCGAAGAGCGAGCCGTGATCGCCCGCCGGCAGAAGATACGAAAACTCCCCCACCGGACCATATGCCCTGGTGAGGGAGTGAAACCGTAGCGGGAGGGGGACTCGATCCCCCGACCTCACGATTATGAGTCGTGCGCTCTAACCAGCTGAGCTACCCCGCCCCAGCACCGCATTTTAAGCGGCACGAGAGCCCCGAAAGGGATTCGAACCCTTGACCTTCTCCTTACCATGGAGATGCTCTACCGACTGAGCTATCGGGGCAACAGGTAAGAATTTACACGGGTTCGAGCGACCGGGGCAAATCGCGTTTCGGTGACGTCACTCACAAGCCGCCCGAGCTCACTTGACCGGATCGAAACGACCCGCCAGGAACCCCTGCAGGCGACCGGGCTGATTGGTGATGATGCCATCGACTTCGGCGTCGAGGAGTTCGCGCCACTCGTCCATGGTGTTCGCCGTCCAGACGAAGACACCGAGGTCGTTGTCGCGGATCTCGGTGACGACGGACCGACGCATGGAGAACCCCTTGAACGAGGGGTTGATCGCCACCGCCCCCAGCGCCCGGGCGAGCTCGATGTCCTCGGGGCGCGGGACCATGCGCAGAAGGAACCGCGAGACCATCGGCAGCATGTCACGACACGCGGCCAGCGTCTCGGTGTTGAACGACTGGACGACCATCCGGTCGGCGGTGCCGGTCTCGACGACGAGCTCGGAGATCCGGGCCACCGCTCCCGAGGTCCACTCCCCCTTGAGCTCGAGCAGGAGCTCACCGCCACGGTGCTCGATATCGCGCATCACTGCCGACAGCGTGGGAACCCGGACGCCGGTGAACCCCGGCCCCATCCAGGACCCCGCATCGACGAAGGAGAGCTCCTCCGCCGTCAGGTTCGCGACGGGACCCTTCCTGTTCGTGGTCCGGTCGAGGTCGGGATCGTGGAGGATGACCGGGACCCCGTCGGCGCTCGTCGAGGTGTCGACCTCGATGAAGTCCACGTCGAGGGCACGAGCGGCGTCCACCGCCGCCAAACTGTTCTCCGGAGCTACCGCAGAGTAGCCGCGATGGGCGATCACCAGGGGGCGCTTCGACGTACCGGGGCGTTCGGGGATCCCCCGCTCGTGCAGGAACTGCAGAAAACTCATACGCCCAGACTATGCCCTGCCGAAGGGCTCGCCTCAATCCGAACCCGTTCCGCCACCGCTGACGACCCGAGGAACGATCAAGCGACCCTGCCATGAAGAGGTTTCACTATCTTGAATGTTGAGAAGCACTTGGGGCGATGACGGGAACAGGCAATAGCGTACTGTTCTGTGAGTTACTTCATATCCTGGCCTCTGAAGTCTTGACCGCCTCCGAAGCCTTGACCCCGAACTCACCGTCATGACATCTCACCGTTGAAAGGATCGCCATGGAAGCAATATTTGCGGCCGCGATCGTCCTCGCCTTCATCGCCGTCGGCGAACTCGTCTCGATCTGGTCCAAGGCCCGCGTGCCCAGCCTGCTCGTGGCGATGCTCGGCATCTTCATCTTCGCGAAGATCGGAATCGTCCCGGACTCCGTGGTCGACGATTCCATGCTCGTCCAGATCTACACGATTCTGGTGGCGCCCCTGCTCTTCCATATGGGTACACTGATCCCGCTTCGCGTGATGCTCAAGCAGTGGCGCTCGGTGATCATTGCCGTCTCCGGCATGATCGTCGCCGTTCTGCTCATCCTCGCGGTCGTCGCTCCGCTCTTCGGCTTCGAGACCTTCGTCGCCGGGTCCGGTCCGCTGGCCGGCGGCATCGTCGCCACCGGCCTCACCACCGAAGGACTGACGGCCCATGGGGCGGCCTCGGCGATCATCGTCCTTCCGGCACTCGTACTCATGCTGCAATCGCTGCCATCGATGCCGATGACGAACTTCTTTCTGCGCCGCTACGCCACCAAGCTGCGCGACAGCGGCGAACTCCACGAACTCGCCCAAGCCCACCAAGAGGAGGAGGAGGAGGCAGCTGCGAAGAAGAAGCTCGTGACCCTGCCTCAGTTCCTCGTCGACAACCAGCTGTTCATGCTCTTCCTCATCCTCGTCGGCGGATCTCTGGCAACGCTCATCGAGATTCCGACCCACATCCCCTCCTCGATCGTCGCCCTCATCCTCGGCATCCTCGCCACCTGGCTCGGACTCTCACCCGACAAGGCGATGGAACGGTCGAACTCATTCGGCGTCGCCATGTCGGGCGTGATCGCGATCGTCATGGCCCCACTCGTCGCGGCCTCGGTCCAGGACGTCATCAACGCCTTCGTGCCGACCGTGACGATCCTCATCGTCGGCGGCATCGGCATCATCGGCGGCGGCTACATCGCCACGAAGCTTCTCAAGTGGAAGGCCCCGCTGGGAATGTCGGTGGCACTGACCGCGATGTACGGGTTCCCCGCCGACTACCTGCTGACCAATGAGGTGGCCCGCTCCATCGCACGCGACGACGATGAGAAGGAAGCTCTTCTCAACGTCATGCTCCCACCGATGCTCGTCGGCGGCTTCACCTCGGTATCCGCCGGCTCCGTGGTCATCGCCAGCGTCCTTGTCAGCCTGCTCTGAGGCACCCGCCTCACTCCCATCAAACCCCCGTCAGGAGACGTGGTCATATGCCGGAACTTCTCGCCCAGGCGAGCGCCCTCCTCCCCCAGCTTCAGGATCTCCGTCGCCGCCTGCACGCCCACCCGGAGGTCGGCTTGGACCTTCCACGCACACAGGCCGAGGTCCTCACCGCGCTCGAGGGCCTCGACCTGGAAATGAGCACGGGAGTCGAAACCACTTCAGTGGTGGCGGTCCTGCGTGGCAGGCACCCCGACAGGCCCACAGAGCCTCCCGCGGTGCTCCTGCGCGGGGACATGGATGCTCTGCCCATCGAGGAGCTGACCGACGAGCCGTTCAGAGCGACGAACGGAAACATGCACGCCTGCGGCCACGACCTCCACACCGCAGGACTCGTCGGTGCCGCGAAGCTGCTGCACGCCCACCGCGACGAGCTGACCGGTGATGTGGTGTTCATGTTCCAACCCGGTGAGGAGGGGTATAACGGCGCGTCGGTCATGATCGGCGAGGGCGTTCTCGACGCCACGGGTACACGGGCGGTCGCCGCATTCGGCGCTCACGTCCACATGGGTCCCAGGGGCGTCGTCACGACCAAGCCCGGGACGCTGCAGGCCGGGTCCAACGTCCTGAACATCACCCTCCACGGACGTGGGGGCCACGGGTCCCAGCCGCAGTCGGCCGTCGACCCGGTCCCTGCCCTGGCCGAACTCGTCACCGCCCTGCAGAACATGGTCAGCCGGCGCATCCGCACCTTCGACCCGATCGCCCTGTCCGTGACACAGCTGAAGGCGGGCGAGGCGGTCAACGTCATCCCCGCCTCGGCGAGCTTGGGGGCCACGGTCCGCACCCTGTCCCAGGAGTCACTGGACATCGTCCGGGCCCGATCGAAGCAGCTGGCCCGGGGCATCGCGGAGGCCCACGGATGCACCGCCGAGGTGGACTTCGAGGTCCAATACCCCGTGACCGTCAACGATGAGGCCGAGACCGCATGGGCGATCGATCAGGTCCGCGGCCTGCTCGGTGAGGATCGGGTGGAGGTCGCGCCGTACCCGATCATGCCCAGCGAGGACTTCTCCTTCGTGCTGCAGGAGGTGCCGGGCACCTACATGATGCTCGGCGCCAGACGCACCGATGTCCCAGAAGAACGGCAGGGCGACAATCACTCCCCCTTCGTCGTCTTCGACGATTCCGTCCTCGGCGAGCAGGCGGCTCTGTTGGCACACCTGGCCATCGAACGGCTGAGTCAGGAGCTCTGACGCCGCTTCCTCTGCCACCACCGCCGAGGCTGTTCCCGGCTCTCCCTCTGACCATCGTTGGGGGTCGGGGTCGGGTTCGTCGTCTGCTCGCGTGTGGCCGCTCGGCGCCGACGCCAGGCGATGACCTCGTCCTCGACCTTGCGGGGCGGGGTGAATACGGGCGGTCCCTCCCGCAGATCCATGATCGCGGCGCGGACGCGGTCGTTGAAACCGGCGAGATACTCACGGACCTGAGTCTCTGTTGTGAAGGCATCGAGGGTGTCTTCGAGGACGGCGTTCTCCTTGCGCAGCTGGAAGGCCGCAGGTGCGACGCCGTTGAGCTCCTCGCGGTCCATCTTCTGCTTGATCCACCAGTCGGGGTCCTCGGAGTTGTGGAGACCAGTCAGGGGCTTTCCGAGGCCGGGGAGATCGTCGAAATCGCCACGTCTGATGGCGGCGTCGAGCGCGGATTCGACGATCGCATTGCGATCCTCGAGCGAGTTCATCCGGCGTGGGGCTTCATCCTCATTCATCGCGGTGCCTCCATTGCACTGTCCTGCGCACTTTTTCACACGTTATAGAAGTGGCGGGGAACGCGCAATGAGATGAATGCGAAGAAGCCCTGTGACCAGGTGACGATCACAGGGCTCCCGCATTCTGCGTGGCAGATGAAGGATTCGAACCTTCGAAGGCAATGCCGGCTGATTTACAGTCAGCTCCCTTTGGCCGCTCGGGCAATCTGCCGCAGCGTGTGCTCGATGAGCACGTGAAAATACTACAAGCACGCACCCGGTTTCACCAACTCGATTGACGCAGGTCACAGATGCGGGTCTCGACTAGACTCGATGACCAGACACTCGACCAGCCACTCATCACAAAGGAGCATTCATGGCCAGCGAATCCTCATTCGACGTCGTCAGCAAGGTCGACCGGCAAGAAGCCGACAATGCGCTGAATCAAGCGGCCAAGGAGATCCATTCCCGCTATGACTTCCGCGGCACCGACGCCTCGATCGCCTGGTCCGGAGAGTCCATTCAGATCAGAGCCGTCAGTGAGGACCGCGTCAAGGCGATCCTCGATGTGTTCCAGTCGAAACTCGTCAAGCGCGGCATCTCCCTGAAGTCCCTCGAGGACGGCGAGCCCTACCCCTCGGGCAAGGAGTACCGCATCGATGCGAGCCTGAAGGAAGGCATCGACAAGGAGAACGCGAAGAAGATCTCGAAGACCATCCGCGACGAGGGACCCAAGGGCGTCAAGGCTCAGATCCAGGGCGATGAGCTGCGTGTGAGCTCGAAGAAGCGCGATGACCTGCAGGAGGTCATCTCCCTGCTCAAGGGCAAGGATCTCGAAGTCGACCTGCAGTTCATCAACTACCGCTGAGCCGGACACTCTACCTGCAAGAAGTGTTCTCGGACCTGCCTGCACCGTGTCTGCGGACGCTGTGCAGGCAGGTCCTCTGCATTCACCGACGTTCCCCTCCCCTGCGCCCTCCGACCCCGCATACCTCATAACGGCGGCTCGGCGACCCTGATGACGCAGCAAGACCACTTCTGACCGCCCCGGTCGTCCTTTGACCGGAAGATGACGGTGCGCGACGCAGATCGACGATCTGCCGCGCACGTGGCTGCGTTCGCCGTCAGGATGGCGGCATGTCCATCACATACTCCCCCGGACAGAGAGCTCAGCGAACGGACACACGGTTATGACCTGCACATTTCCCAAAGCCACCATCACCGGCTATCCCCGTACCGGGCCCGCGCGCGAACTGAAGACGGCGCTCGAGAGCTATTGGGCCGGCCGCATCGACTCCGAGGTCTTCTCCCAGTCCGTGCATACCCTGCGGCTGAGCACCTATCACCGGCTGCGGGAGCTGGGCCTGAACGAGGACTACGCGATTCCCGCCTCCTACAGCCACTACGATCATGTCTTCGACACCGCACTGACCGTCGGGCTCGTCGATTCGGAGACGAGCGGGACCGACTTCGACCTCGACGAATACTTCGCCCTGGCTCGGGGCACGGCGCAGCGGTCACCGCTGGAGTTGACCAAGTGGTTCGACACGAACTACCACTATCTGGCTCCCGAACTCGACGACTCCACGAGGTTCAGAGCCCACCCGCAGCACCTGCTCTCTCTCGTGTCGGAGGCCCGGGCAGCCGGTCACAGGATCCGGCCCGTCCTCGTCGGACCCGTGACGCTGCTGGCACTGGCGAAGACAGCGCCCGGGGGCACCACCTCGGCGTTCGACCGTCTTGAGGAACTCACCGCCGCCTATCGCGACGTCATCGGCGTCCTCGCCGCCGCCGGAGTCGACTGGGTCCAGCTGGATGAGCCGGCACTCGCCACCGACTTCGCGGACCACACCGATCACCAGCTCGCCGAGGCGGCCTCCCGCGCTTACGCCACCCTGACCGGATCGGGCATCCACCCGCAGATCTTCGTCACCGCCCCCTACGGGAGTCTGCGAGCCGGACTGCCCGCACTGGCGAACTCGGGCATCGACGCACTCGGCGTCGACGTCTCGGCCGCGACTCGCGCGATCGACCCGGGCTACGCGGACCGCATCGCGGCCGAGATCCCCGCCTCGGTCCGTCTCGTTGCGGGTGTCATCGACGGACGCAATGTCTGGGCCGACGATCTGCGCTCCAGCCTCACAGTCTTGTACGATCTCGGCCGTGAGCCGCTCAGCGTCTCCACCTCGACCTCGCTGCTCCACGTCCCCCACACCGTGGCCGCGGAGGCGAACCTGCCGGTCGACGTCGCCTCATGGCTGTCCTTCGCCGAGGAGAAGGTCACCGAGGTCGAGGCCCTGGCGATGGCACTCGTCGACGGCCCGAAAGCACGGGCGGAGGCCTTCGCACGTGCCGACCGGGCCGAGCGGGCCCGTGCCGAATCCACCCGAGGCCACAGCGCGAAGATGACCGAATGTGCTGCGCGAGTCTCGGGTCAGCGCGGGGACGGCGTTGGCCCCAGGGTCACCGGGATGTAGTAGAGACCCTTCGAATCCTCTTCGACCGTGACTCGGAGGCGGTCATCGACGCTGACGAAGTCGCTGACCTTGATCGTGCCTTTGGAATCGGAGAGCTTGCGGACCGCGAAGGCGGGGATGAGCCCCTGACGGCCGTCACCGTCGACCGCAAGAGCGTACTTGGGTCCCGTGGCCCGAACCTTGACCTCGATGGTGTCCTCGACCTCGCTCGGCAATTCGGTGTCGAGATCGGGATTCGTCAGTGCGGAGAGCTCGACGGCGAGCGTGTCGGCCATATCATCGACCGTGGCGAGCATGTTCGCCATAGCCCGGGCGAACTCTCCGTGCAGCTCGCTGGGCTTCATGGCGGCGCCGGGCTTGTACATGTCCTCGTGGGTCAGCTCGCCCCAAGCGTCCTGGAGCCTGGTCTTGACCTGGATCTCGGCGAAGACCGATTCTCCCTGGTCGGCAGGGATCCGCAAGGTCACGTGACAGGCCCGGTATCCGCTGGGCTTGGGCGGGTCGACGTAGTTCTTCTGATCGATGAGAACGAAGGAACCCAGCTGCTGCGGGTCCCGCAGAGCGTCGAACATCATCGTCTGATCACGCGGGGACTTGCACAGCACCTTCACTCCGACGATGTCGCGGATGTGATTCTCCACCTCGCGAGGCGTCGTGATCTCCAGCCCCGGATCCTCGGCTGCCTTCTCGACCAGCTTCGCCAGAGTCCGGGCTGGGTCTTTGATCCGGTGCCCATCGACGTCCAGGCGGGAGATGTCCTTGTCCTTGAGCAGGCCCTTCTGCTGCTGTTTGAGCCAAGCCTTGATCCGCACGGCGGCTGCCTCCCACACGTCCCGACGCTGCGCATAGGCGTCTGTGACCACTTGCCTCATCGCCGAATCCGCGCTCACCGTTCCTCCTTGGCCTCAGGGGTCCCGTCGTCATTTCGCACCACTCCCATCAAACCACGAGCGCGCCACCGATGCGGTGACGCGCTCGCTGATCGTCGTTTCCAGCTGTGCTCGGTGACCTCTGGGTCAGTGCCCCGATGCGGGCGACGCGACCGGCTCCGGCTGCAGGTGGTTGCGGGCCTCGGCCAACATGCCCTCACGAGTGGCGATCTTCACACGCTCACGACCCTGCGCCTCACCAAGAACCTTCTCCGCCACCTCGACCCGGTGATAACCCTCCCAATCCGCGTAGTCAACGCCCTTGGACTCAAGGAGATCGACGATCGAGCCCTCATCCGGATACACAGGCTCAGTCAACACACCCGCGGCACGATCATCAAGAATATGCCCGATCGTCTCCAAAGCATCGCCCTTCGTATGCCCGATCAACCCCACCGGACCACGCTTGATCCACCCAGTCGCATACACGCCCTGAACCACATCCGCCTCGGCAGAGGACACCTGATCGTCGGAATCGACGACACGACCCTCATGATTCGGAATCACACCCTTACCCGCGTCGAAGGGCAACTGCGGCAACGCGGTACCCGCATACCCCACCGCCCGGTACACAGCCTCGAACTCCCAGTCGTGGAACGTGCCGGTACCGAGGACCCCACCCGAACCGTCCAGCTCCATCCTTTCCGTGCGCAGACCCATCACACGATCCTCCCCGAGAACGGCCACCGGCGCATGAAGGAAGTGCAGATGCAGACGACGCTTAGCCCCGACAGGTTCACGCATCGTGAAGTCAGTCAGCGTCTTCGCAACCTGCTTAGTCTGATTGCTGGCTTCGATCGCCTCCAACGACCCGTCATCGAACTCAAAATCCTCCGGATAGACGATGAGGTCGACATCCTTGACATGCCCCAACTCGCGCAGCTCCAAGGGAGTGAACTTCGCCTGAGCCGGCCCGCGCCTGCCGAACACATGCACATCGGTCACCCGCGATGACTTCAACCCCTCATAGACATGATCGGGAATCTCCGTCGTATGGAGATCATCGGGCTGCTTCGACAACACCCGCGCCACATCGAGGGCCACATTGCCATTGCCGATGACAGCAACCTTCTCCGCCTCCAAAGGCCACGTCTGGGCCACATCCGGATGCGAGTCATACCAATTGACGAACTCCGCAGCCCCATACGAACCAGGCAGATCCACACCAGGAAGACTCAACGAAGCATCGACGAAGCAACCGGTCGAGAAGACCACCGCATCATACCGATCGGTCAACTCCTCCAAGGCGATGTCAACACCGTACTCCACATTCGAAAACAGACGGATGTCACCCCGATCGAGGACCTTGATCAACGCATTGACGATACCCTTGATCCGCGGATGGTCCGGAGCCACCCCATAGCGGACAAGTCCGAACGGAGTCGGCAGACGCTCGAAGAGATCAATACTGATCTCGAAATCACGCTCGGCCTTGGTCAGCAGATCGGCCGCATAGATCCCGGCAGGGCCGGCACCCACGATAGCCACTCGGAAGGGACGCGTCATTCTCACACCTCTCTAGTCAGTCAGTTCCGATTGTATCGGCAACGAAGGTACTCCTAACAAACACGTGACGAAACTCGCATTCTCGTCCCATCTGACAGAATCGGTCGGCGCTTCTCCCCCGTATCATTAGACTCGCCATGTGAACCCAGATCCGTCTCCAGATTCGAATGCTCTTCGCCGAACCGGGTTGGCCAATGGTCTGGCCGCCTACCTGCTGTGGGGGCTCATCCCACTCCTGTTCGCGGCCGCGGCGCCGACCGGTGCGCTCGAGCTCGTGTCCCACCGCGTCATCTGGTCACTGCTCTTCTGCGCCATCCTCCTGGCCTTCACCGGCGGATTCAAGCGCACCTGGAAGATCGTCCGGTCGGGTCGCACGTTCTGGCTGCTCGCCTTGGCCTCCGTGCTCATCGCCGTCAACTGGACGGGATTCGTCTACGGGGTCGAGACCGGTCGCCTCGTCGAGGTGTCGCTGGGTTACTATCTCAACCCCCTCATCTCCATCGGTCTGGGCGTCGTCTTCCTCGGCGAGAAGCTGCGGCCCCTGCAGTGGCTCGCCGCCGGGTTCGGTCTCACCGCCGTCATCATCGTCGGCCTCGGCATCGGGCGGATGCCCTACCTCGCGTTCACGGTCGCACTGTCCTTCGGCCTCTACGGACTGGTCAAGAACAAGGTGGGCGGTCGAGTCGGCGCATTGGAGGGAATGACCGTCGAGTCCGCCGTGCTGGCGATCCCCAGCGCCATCTATCTCCTTGTCCTCGCCTCCCAAGGGCTGTCCACGTTCACAGGCTTCGGCGTCGGCCACGTCATCATCATCCTCGTCACGGGACCGGCCACGGCGATACCGTTGATCCTCTTCAGTGCCGCCGCGCGGAGGATTCCGCTGTCCTGGGTGGGCATGCTGCAGTACATCACGCCGACGATGCAATTCATCACCGGTGTGTTCATCCTCGGTGAGTCGATGTCGACCACGCGGTGGATCGGCTTCTTCGTCATCTGGGTCGCCGTGGTCCTGCTCTGCACCGACATCGTCCGCCGGAGCAGGCGCAGACTGTAGTCGGGGTCGACGCTCACACGGCATTTCGCTTTTTCATCACCGTCCGATTCGCGACCCTGAATCATTGTCCGATTCGCGACCCCGTAAACCATTGACAGCTCTATCGGCTCCATGGTTAATTAGTTAAGTAATTAACCAACATGCATGGAGCCGATGTGATCGACGAAGCCAAACCACTGTTCGCTCAGATCGCCGAGCAGGTCGAAGATTCGATCATCAATGGAACTCTGCCGGAGATGTCTCGAGCACCATCGACCAACGAACTCTCCAGCTTCTACTCGATCAACCCTGCAACTGCGGCCAAGGGAGTGAACCAGCTCGTGGCCAAGGGCGTCCTCGAGAAACGACGCGGCATCGGAATGTTCGTGAAGGAAGGAGCCCGAACATTGCTCATCAACGAATACAGGACCGCCTTCTCCGACAACTTCATCGCACCACTCCTCACCGAAGCGAACAGGCTCGGACTCGAACGCGATGATGTCATCACACTCATCGCCGAACGCTCCAAGGAGTTCGGCAGCTCCCACGGCCTCGACCCGACCACTACGAAGGGATGAAGGATGACCTCCGTCATCGACGTGCGCGACCTCACGAAGACGTACAAGCACACCGCCGCTCTCGACAACGTCAATCTGTCGATCGAAGAGGGTTCGATCTACGGACTCCTCGGTCGCAACGGCGCGGGAAAGACCACACTGATGTCGATCCTCACAGCGCAGAACTTCGCCACCGACGGAATCGTCGAAGTATTCGGCGAGCAGCCATATGAGAATGCCCGCGTGCTCAATCGAATGTGCTTCGTCAGGGAGAGCCAGAAGTATCCTGACGATGCGACTGCCAAGCACGCCCTGTCCACTGCTCCGCTGTTCTTCCCACGATGGGACCAGGACTTCGCCGGTGAACTCATCAGTGACTTCCACCTGCCGCTGAAGACCCCCATCAAGAAGCTCTCACGCGGACAGCAGTCGGCCATCGGAGTCATCATCGGTCTCGCGTCCCGAGCGGAGATCACGTTCTTCGATGAGCCGTATCTCGGCTTCGACGCCGTCGCCCGGCAGATGCTCTACGACCATCTCATCGCCGACTACGCCGAACACCCGCGAACGATCATTCTCTCGAGTCATCTCATCGACGAGGTGGCCGACCTCATCGAGAATGTCATCGTCATCGACCGAGGTCGGATCATCATGGACGAATCCACCGAGACGGCGCGGACACGTGCAGTCAACGTCGTCGGCGATGCCGATGCCATCGAACGCTTCGTCGCCGACCGGGAGGTCATCCACAGCGAATCCCTCGGCCGCGTCACTTCGACGACGATCCTCGGTCAGCTGACAGATGCCGACCGTGAATTCGTCGCCGCAGCGAACCTCGACCTCACCCCGGTCTCCCTTCAGCAGCTCATCGTGCGCGCTACGCAGGAGGGCACGTCACTCAACGACACCGCAGTCAGGAGCCCGCAATCATGACCGCAGCAGCCGAAACCTTCAGCACCCGGCCCACCGACCGGTCGAGGAGTCGAACCCTCGGGGTCGTCAGGCTCCAGTTCATGAACACCCAGACCTTCGTCTGGGTACCGGTCCTCGTCCTCGGCGGTGCCTGGCTGGTCACGCTCCTGATCCATTGGATCATCTCCGCCTCCGGGGTCGAGGGACCGATGTTCAGCGGAGGATCACAGGCACCTCTGTGGTACTTCGCGGTGGTCGGCGCGCAGGCGATGAATCTGACGTACTACTTCTCTCAGGCGATGAGTCTCACGCGCCGCGAGTTCTACCTGGGATCGCTGGCCGCCGCGGCGATCAGCGCCGTGGGGATCTCGACGGTCTTCGTCCTCCTCGGGCTGTTCGAACAGGCCACCGACGGCTACGGCATCAACGGATACTTCGCCTATCTTCCCTGGATATGGGTCGAAGGGGCCTTCGCCGCAGGCCTGACCTACTTCGCTCTGACCATGCTCGCGTTCATCCTCGGGTTCTGGTTCGCCATCGTCAAGCAGCGCTTCGGACCTCTCATCCTCACCACGGTGCTGATCGCGATTGCGCTCCTCCTACTCGGTGGGGCCGCACTCATCAGCCTCAACGGCCTCTGGCCGGAGGTCTGGATGTGGTTCGTCGACACTCAGAGTCTGGGGCTCACGCTCTGGGCACTCGGGTTCTGCGCGGTCCTCGCCGTCGGTTCCTATCTCACCTTGCGCCGGCTGACCTCCTGAACGGGAGCCTCAGACCACGAGCCGCAGCACCGCCGCGGAGAGCACCCCGCTCAGTGCGACTGCGGCACCCATGGCGGTGGTGATGCGCCACCCGAGTGACTTTCCGACCATGACCATGGACGGAAGGCTCAGAGCCGGAAGTGCGAGGAGCAGAGCTCCTGTGATTCCCGTACCCACGCCGACGGCGAGCAGGGCGACGATGACGGGGATCTCGCCCCCGGTGGGGATCACCAAGAGGGTGCCCACAACCGCGACGATGAGGACCGCGATCGCACCCACCTGGGCTTCGAGCCCGTAGACGCCGATCAGCCAGGGACTGATGAGTCCGATGACGAAGACGAGCACGAGATGCTCGGGCACGAGGATCAGCGCGAAACGGGACAGCGACCGCAGATAGCGCAAGGGAAGGGACGATGGCCTCGGCGGCTCGGGACTCGGCTCCGGAACCGCCTCGGCCTTCCCCTTGACCCAGCGACCGATGAGAGCGCTGGCCCCGATGGCGACCAGGGCTCCGAACACCAGGCGCGTCACCGCGTATTGCCAGGGCAGGACAAGTGCGAGGAAGACGAGCACAGCCGGGTTGAGGAGGGGGTTGCCCACCCAGTAGGCCAAGGCGGCGCTGCGTCTGACGCCCGAGCTGCGCAGGCCCACCGTGACCGGAGCCGCGCAACACGTGCACATCATCGACGGCAGAGACATCGCCGCCCCGACGAGCGCCTGGCCGGTGTGGGCGCGACGATTCATCACGCGCAGCAGCCAGTCCCGAGGCACCAAGGCATCGACGGCCGCAGCCACCACCAGAGCCACCAGGAGCGCCTTCCACACAGCCGTGAAGTACACGAGAGTGAAGTCCCAGGCTCCGGCCAAGGAGATCGTCTCCCCAGCATCGTCGAAGAGCGGACCGCCGTCCCAGACAGAGGTCTGGCTCATCGTCCACGCCTTGTCCCAATACGGCATCCACTTCGACCAGCTCAGCCCTACCAGGAGGAACAGCAGGAGCACGCCCAAACCGATCCAATCGACCGGGGTCAGCCGTCGCCGAACGCTCGGCTGGTCTTCAGTACGAGCCGCACCCGGCTCTGTCTCTGCGACACCCGACACGATTCCCGCCCTTCATCTCAGGCGCTGCGCGAGACCACGGAATCGGCGAACGTGAACAGTGATTCCTTGACCAATCCCTCGGGCAGTGGGGCGAGCGCTGCCTTCGCCTCATCGGCCCAGCGAACCGCCTCGGCGCGGGCGCGGGCCGTCACCGGGTGAGCGGCCAGAGCGGCACGAGCGGACTCGAGCGCTTCGTCCGAGCTCAGGTCGGCGTCGAGGAGCTCGACCACCTCGGCGGCGGTTGCGTCCCCGTCGGCCGCGGCGGCACGGACGTAGAGCACCGGGAGGGTCGGGACCCGCTCCCGCAGGTCGGTGCCGGGAGTCTTGCCCGACACCGATGAGGTGGTCGTCAGGTCGATGATGTCGTCGGCGAGCTGGAAGGCGATGCCGACGCGTTCGCCGAAGACGCGCACGGGCTCGGCCAGCGACCGGTCTGCGCCCGAGAACATCACCCCGAACTGCGCCGAGGTGGCGATGAGGGATCCGGTCTTGTCCGCGAGCACCTGGATGTAGTGTTCGATCGCGTCCGCGTCCTGGGGCGGGCCGGCGAATTCGTCGAGCTGTCCGAGGACGAGGCGTTCGAAGGTCTCTGCCTGAACCGTCACAGCATCGGGACCGAGCTTCGCCGTCACCCCTGAGGCCTTCGAGAACAGGAGATCGCCCGTGAGGATGGCCACGGAATTGCCCCACACCTCGTGCGCGGCCGGAGCACCTCGGCGTACCGGAGCATCGTCCATCACGTCGTCGTGATAGAGCGAGGCCAGATGGATGAGCTCCACGGCCACGGCCGCGTCGATGATGTCCTCGCGCTCGGGTTCGCCGAGGCGTGCGGTGAGCAGGAGGAGGTTCGGACGGGCGCGTTTCCCACCCGCGGCGAGAAGATGTTTGGAGGCGGTGTCGGGCAGTTTCCGTGTCTGCTCGGTCACGTCGTAGAGCCTGCGCTCGACGGCTTCCAGCTGAGTCGAAATGTCTGCCGCAAGCTGGGCATCGGCACCGATAAAAGTCGCCGGAGAGGCTAGGTGGCTCATGTCCTCGTCATTCATCGTAGTCAGTGGTGTAGTCGCTGGTGCACTCAGGCATTGCTGGTGGCCGGAACGATTCGGGTGAGAGCTGAGATCACCCGGTCGATGAGATCGGCCTCGGAAACCTTCGGGTCGCGGTAGAGGTTCGCCAACAATTTCACGACGAACTCCATCACAACATCAACACCCATACCGTACTTGATTCCGAAGTGCATGAGGGAGGGGTGGCCGATAATGGCGGAAAAAAACGCGCCCCAGGGAGAAATAGCCGCCCAGGGAGTCCCCGAGGAGACTGGGATACTCCTGCAGCTTCCGTCGCATCACGTGCTGTGGGAAACGGGAGTAGGTCGAGATCACCTCGGCGGCCAGTCGAGCCGATTCGAGGGCGTAGTCGATGCCCTCCCCGTTGAACGGGTTGACCATCCCGCCCGAATCGCCGACGAGGAGGAGTCCCTTGTGGAAGTGCGGGGTGCGGTTGAAGGCCATCGGCAGGGCCGCGGACTTGATCGGCCCTAGGGAGGTGGTCTCGTCGATGCCCCATTCGTGTCCCATATCGGCGATCCACTTCCCCATCATCGCGCGGAAGTCGATGGAGCCGAATTCGGGCGAGGAGTCCAGCAGGCCGGCTCCGATGTTGATGGTGCCGTCGCCGAGGGGGAAGAGCCAGCCGTAGCCGGGCAGCGCCTCGGACTCGCCCGCCGCAGTGCCCGAGCGCATCTCGACCCAGCTCTCGATGTAGTCGTCGGCATGCCTCGGCGAGGAATGGTAGGCACGCACGGCCACACCCATGGGACGGTCATCGCGCTTCTCCAGGCCCATGGCCACGGCCAAACGCGAGGAGACCCCGTCGGCGGCGATGACGATCGGGGCGGTGAAGTGAGCGTCGGGTCCGACCCTGCGGCCGCGATGGTCGGTGCCGGAGGCGTGGACGCCACGGATCCAGCCGTCGTCCCCGATGTCCGGAGACATGACTTTGACCTGCTCGAACAGCCGGGCACCGCTGCGCTGGGCGTGGCGGGCGAAGGCCTCGTCCATCGTCATCCGCGGCTTCGTCAGCCCGAAGTTCGGGGTGCCGTCGATGTCCGGCCAGTCGATCTCCAGGCGATGCCCGCCGCCGATGAGGCGCAGGCCCCGGTTCGGGTGCCACCCCTCGGACTCCGGGGTCTCCATCCCCAAGAAGCCGAGCTCTTTGACCGCGCGAGGCGTCAGGGCGTCGCCGCAGATCTTGTCCCGCGGGAATCCCGACTTCTCGACGATGATGACCTCGTGGCCGGCCTGAGCCAGATAGGCGGCGATCGCCGATCCTGCGGGGCCGGCGCCGACGACGATGACCTCGGCCTCGAAGCTGTTCATGGTCAGCGTCCGGCGCCCGGCTTGAGGGCGTGGTGGACGGCGACGATTCCGCCGGTGAGGTTGCGATGCTTGACCTGGTCGAATCCGGCGTCGAGGATCTGGTGGGCGAATTCGTCCTGGTCGGGCCATGCGCGGATCGATTCGGCCAGGTAGACGTAAGCGTCCGGGTTCGAGGACACGGCCGTCGCCACGGCCGGCAGGGCCCGCATCAGGTATTCCTTGTAGGCGAGGCTGAAGGGCGCGAACGTCGGCGTCGAGAACTCACAGATGATGAGGCGCCCGCCGGGCTTGAGCACACGCAGCATCTCCGCCAGCGCGACATCCACGTCATTGACGTTGCGGATGCCGAAGGAGACGGTGACGACGTCGAAGCCGGCATCGGAGAACGGCAGGTCCATCGCGTCGGCGTAGATGAAGTCGATCCCGGGGTGACGGCGACGACCCTCGGCGAGCATGCCCTGCGAAATGTCACCGGCGACCACCTCGGCACCGTGATGGGTGAACGTCATCGACGAGGTGCCCGTTCCGGCCGCGAGATCGAGGACGCGCTCTCCCGGTCCGGCAGCCACCGAATATGCGACCGTCCGACGCCATGTCCGCGCCAGGCCGAAGGTGAGCACATCGTTGGTGAGGTCGTAGCGAGAGGCGACGTCATCGAACATCGACGCAACGTCATCGGGCTGCTTGTCCAGCTGAGCACGGTTCATGCCACCATTGTCTCAACACCTGAACCCCGGGGCGAATCGATCGGAGCCTTTCCGTGCCCGTCGTCGTGTCGAACTGGCCACAGTCGAAGTGGGCTCCCCCGATCTCTCGACTAGAGTGGGGCTGAAATGACTACCACCTTCACCACCTCCGACATCTCAGCCGCGCTCCCTCGCCTGCACGTGCGCTCGCGCTTCGTCGACGACGTCGACCCCGGCCCCGGGTTCCCCTTCGAATCCGGACTGCCCACGACCGTCGAACAGACGCTGGAGCTCCTGCCCACCTCGGCGTTCTCCTGCTGGGTCCGGGACACCTCGGGACTCATCGGGTTCGGCCGCACCCTGCGCATCCGGGCTCGCGGACCCGAACGCTTCACCGAACTCTCCGAGGCCTGGAAGGCCATCACGGCGGCCGCAGACATCGAGGACGAGGTCGACATGCTCGGCTCGGGACTGATGTGCTTCGCCACCGTCGCCTACTCGGGAGAGTCGGAGGTCGACTCCCTCATCCACGTCCCCGAGTTCGTCCTCGGACGGCGCGACGGTCGCGTCTGGATGACCTCGATCATCGCCGAGGGCACCTCCCCCACCCCGCCGGCCCTCAAGGCCGAACCGCTGCGCAGGGTCACCTCCGCACGGTCCTCGCCCGGTGATCTCGACAGCGGGGAGTGGGCGGATCTCGTCGCGAACGTCGCGCGCATGCTCACGCCGGTCGGTGGCTCCGCCGAGGTGGACGCCTTCACCGAGGATTCCACGCTGAGGAAGGTCGTCCTGGCCCGCGACGAGGTTGTGACCACGGACGATGACATCGACGTACGGTCCGTGCTGGGTGCGCTCAATCGCAGCTATCCCAGCTGCTGGACCTTCGATGTCGCCGGACTCATCGGCTCGACCCCCGAGCTGCTCATCGGCGTCGAGAACGATCGGGTCATCTCACGCGTGCTCGCGGGCACGTATCGGGTGGAGAAGGACCCGGCCGCGGAGATGCCGGAGGCCAGGAAGCTGCTGAGCGCGCACAAGGACAGCACCGAACACGCCTTCGCGATCGCCTCGCTGCAGCGCAGTCTCGGACTCGTCGCCGATGACGTCTCCGTCGACGAACGTCCGCACCTGCTGCCCCTGGCCAATGTCATCCACTCGGCCTCGGATGCTTCGGCCCACCTGCCGGAGGCCTCGTGCCTCAACGCCCTCGACGTCGCGGCCGCCGTCCATCCCACCGCTGCCGTCGGCGGATATCCGCAGGCCAGCGCGGTCGCACACGTCGACGAGCTCGAGCCGCTCGATCGCGGACGGTACTCGGGTCCGGTCGGCTGGATGGACGACCGCGGCAACGGCCAGTTCGGCATCGCCCTGCGCTGCGGACAGCTCGAGGACCGCAACCGGATCCGCCTGTTCGCCGGTGCCGGCATCATGCCCGATTCGGATCCCCTCGCCGAGGTTGCCGAGACCGAGGCCAAATTCGCGCCGATGCGCCGCGCGCTGGGGTTGGAGTAGGTCCATTCCTGCGGCGCCGAACCCGGCCGGCTCTCCGGTCAGGTGAGATCGACTTCGATGATCCGACGGCCCAGCCGTCTCATGCTCCGACCTGCGCCTGCACCACTGGCAGCGCTGTCGAACCCGACCTGGGTGTTGCCGAACTCTGCGATGAACTCGTCGAGCTCGCTCACCAGTGCGTATCCCCAGCCGTAGGCGGCGGCCAGGTCTTCGAAGTCTCGGCCGTGGGGAACGGTGAAGTACCGCTTCAGGTACGGGGCCACGTGGTCCTGTGAGTGCTCGAGGCCGGAGAAGATCGCACCGCCGTCATCGTTGAGCACGACGATGAGCACATCCCCCTCCTCTTCGGCGCTCGGAGTCAGCAGACCGCCGGCGTCATGGAGCATCGCGACATCGCCGATGACCAGTACGACCTGTTCCCCGAGGGCGAGCGAGAGCCCGGTGGCGGTCGAGACCAGACCGTCGATGCCGGCCAGGCCCCGAGAAGCATGGATGCGGGCCCGAACGTCGGTGCCCTCGCTGAGGTAGCGGATCGTGTTCGAACTCGCAGCGAAGAGCTCGATCGCCGAGCCGGCCAGGAACTCGGTGATCGCTCGCGCCGATGATTGCTGCGGCTGCGCCTTCTGCCCCTGTGCCGAGGCCTCGCGACTCCGCCGGGATTCGGCGACGATCGCGTCTCCGGCGCTCACCCACTCCCGGCACCACACCGCACCGTCCTCGGCGCCTTCGACGGACAGCGACACCGCGTCGACGTCATCGGGCACCCGCTGAACCAGCACCTCGGGGTCGGCGAGCAGCGCCGCGACCGGTCTGGTCAGTGTGGGCTTTCCGTGCACGATCACCGTGCGGATCGCCCGACGCAGGTCATCTCGGCCGGCCAGCACTTCGGCATGGGCGGCAACGATAGCGCCCGAGTCGCGCAGAGCGGACGTGAGCGGGCTCGAAGGTTCGGCCAGCACCGGGATCGCCTTCGCCTCGACCAGCGACCTCAGCGACTCGGCCGCATGCCCCCCGGCATCGCCGGCGACGATGACGGTGCCTGGAAGAATGCGGACAGCCGCGCTCGTCCCGGACGCCGATTCGTCCGCCGATGCGGGCCCATCCGCGGGTACGACCGGCGGCTTCGTGCCCGTCATCATGATCTTGCCCAGCGTCTGCACCTCGGTCTTCCACTCGGCCAGCTCCTCCGCCGTCGGCACGAGCGGGACATCGAACTGCACGTTGAACTGGACTGGGCCGGGCTCACCCTTGCCCTCACCCACCGCCTGAGCGGCCGCCTCGGCGAGCAGACGGTCTGCATCCGGACTGCCGGCGGGCACGTCGACGCGGCCACGCACATCGCTGAGCACCCGTGATTGGTCATCGATCGTCTGATTCGCCCCGGTGCCCCGCAGGCGAGCGGGACGATCCGCGGTGATCGCAATGAGAGGCAGCCGACCGTAGGAGGCTTCGAGCACCGCCGGATGCAGGTTCGCCACGGCCGAGCCGGACGTCGTCACCACAGCAACGGCGCCGACTGGGCCCGCCTGTCGGGTGCGCAGCCCTCGGGCAAGCCCCAACGCCAGGAACCCGGCATCACGCTCATCGATGCGCACGTGGGTGCGGATGACTCCCGCCTCGGCGAGGGGAGCCAGCGCATAAATCAACGGTGCGGATCGGGACCCGGGGGCGATGACGACCTCGGTGACTGAGACCAACGCCAGTTCACGGGCAATCTGGTGCGCCACTGCGCTCGAATTCAACATCACCTGATATTCAACCACTAACCCACCTGCGGTTCATCTCGACTCCCTACGGTTGACTCATGCGCCGATCGATTCTCGCTGCGGTTGGGGCGCGTGCTCTCCGTTCTCTGACCGCCGCCCGCTCCCACAGAGGACGCTTCCCCACACGTGATCAGAACAGTTCCTTCCTCGGACCCGAACCTCGCGGCAAGGACGCGAGGAAGTGGCACATCCGGGACAAGCGCAAGCTCTCGAACCGGCTGCGGGAGTTCTTCGTCTACTCCCCCGCGCTCGGTTGCACCGTCGGCGTGCGTGTGCTGCTGCCGGGCATCCCGGCCGAGGTCAGCCCGGTCATCCACCTCTATCACGGCGGAGGGGACGATTTCCGATCATGGACGGACTTCGGTTCGGCCGAGGAGCTCACCCTCGACTCCCCGTATCTTGTGGTCATGCCCGACGGCGGGGCCGGAACGTACTCCCGGGTGGCTGTCGGCAGCGAGGTCCACGACTGGCCGACCTTCCACACCGTCGAGATCCCGGAGTTCCTGCGCAAGACCTTCTCCGTCGACTTCGCCCCCGAGAACCAGCTGCTCGCGGGGCTGTCCATGGGCGGGTACGGGGCGATGAAGTACGCCGCCTGGCATCCCGACCGCTACACCAGCGCGGCCGCCTTCTCCTCCCCGCTCGACCCGCTGGCCGCCGTCGCGGCCTTCGACATCATCGCCATGCGCGAAGGCGCGAAATCGATGACCCTGTTCGGTGATACCGTCGCCGACCGCAGCGAATGGATCGCCAATTCGCCCTATGGTCTCGCGGAGAATCTGTACGGGCTGGACCTGTGGCTCAGCGCCGGCTCCGGCAGCCTCGAAGAGTCGAAGGACCGTGACGTGCTCGAGACGATGGTCAATCAGCAGGGAGAGCGGTTCTCCGCGCGCCTGAATGCGCTGGGCATCCGCCATTCCTGGTTTCCCCGAACCACTGGTCTGCACAATTGGACGAGCTGGGAGCGGGAGTTGGGAGCCTGGCTGAAGACTCTGCGACGGCAACGCGACTACGCCAGCTCCGGGCACCGCAGCCTCGAACGCCGAGGCGGCAGCGCCGTTGACCGCCGAGGCGGGCCTCGCGTGGCCGATGGCGGTGAGTTCTCGTACCTGACCGGCCATGCCCTCTTCGACATCCACGGGTGGCGGGTCGAGATCTCGCGGCGCAGAGCTCAGATCGTCCGCTTCGGCTCCGTCAGCGCCGCCGGATTCTCGCTCACCGGCACCGGCAGCTTCCGGGTGCGCACTCCCGGCCTGTACGAACCCGGGCGCCGATACGACGTCTGCGTCAGTGCACCGACCGGCGACAACGACTATACCCAGCGGGCCGATAAGAAGGGCCGCCTGACGTTCACCGGGAGACTCGCGGCGGCCATGCACGACCCGATCATCCCCGGCAAGCGCACCCAGCACTTCACGACGGTGGGCCAGGCCGAGGTCACGACTGTGCGCATCGCCTCGACGCCGGAGGACTCGGCCCCGCACGTTGAGACCGCTCACGTTGCCACAGCGCCGTCCGGTCGGACGCAGGCCCGCGAAGAGCCGGCCGGTGCGGCCGAAAACACACTCGAAGCCGCCGATACGGCTTATGGTGGGACCGACACAGATTATGGTGATGACGGGTGTCCGTCACCCCTCCCACCGATTGAACGCTGACGTCGAGAGGTCATCCATGAAACGCGCATTCCCAGCCATCGCTCTCATTGCCGGACTGAGCCTGACGGGCTGTACGGGAAATGATTCCCAGGATGACGGGGCAGAGGAGGATTCCACGGCCCAGCCCGCTTCGGACGAGGCGCCCGAGGCCACTGTGCTCGACGAGGATCAGCTCACTGAGGTCATCGAGTCAACGGAGGTCGACGGACAGTCGTACACAACCTTCGACATGTCCGCGGCTTCGGGCAGCGACGCGGTCAAAGTGCTCCAAACCTCCGAGTTCGAACCCGCTGAATGCAAGGACCTCTCGATGGCCGCCCTCAACGTCGCCCAGCAGAGCAAGGGAAACACCGTCGGCGGGATCTCGTCCGACAAGACTCTGAGTGTGGCGCTCACGAGCTTCTCCGACGTCGCCGACGCCGGTTCACAGCTGAAGAGCTCCAGCACCGTCACCGAGGTGTGCAACGACGTCACGGTCAGATCTCAGGGCATCGAGATGAAGATGTCCTACGAAACCTTCGATGCCGAGGTTCCCAGTGCCGACGAGACCGTCGGCGTCCGCGCCGAGATCAGCGCCGGTGGTCAGACGGTCCTCAACGCCGACACTGTCACCGGCCGAATCGGCAACAACATCGTCACCGCCGCCAACGTCGCCGACACCGATGACGAGACGACAGTGCCGCAGACCGCCGAGGCGTTCGTCGAGGCGGTCAAGACCGCCGGCTGAGCAGCCTCAGCAACGTGAGTTCAGCGTCGGGCGCAGGGCGGACCAGCACGCCTGCAGTCGCGTCGACCACCAGTCGAGACGTCCCGAATCCACCGCCAGCCTCTCCAGACTCCGTGGGTCCGGGACGACTCGCCTCACCGGGATCTCACCGTCGACGGGTTTCAGGCTCAGATCCGGACTCACGACGTCTTCGGCGAACAGTCGCACCGTCCCCAGTCCGCATGCCGGATGCTCCCCGAGGATCTCCCGACTGTGCCGGGTGCGCGGCAGACTCGCTGCCAGCTCGGCCCCGGCGGCCAATCCGACGGAGGATTCCAGTGCGGAGGACACGACAGCGGGCAGGCCGCAGGCTTCGAGGACCGATCGTGCGGCAGCGATGCCGCCCAGCGGTTGGACCTTGACGATGACGACCTCGGCGGCTCCCAGCTCTGCGACTCGCAGAGGGTCCTCGGCCTTCCGGATCGATTCGTCCGCGGCCAGCACCACGGGCAGCCCCCGGTCCGAAAGCTGTTCCCGCAGGTGAGCCAGGTCCTCGACGCCGGCGACCGGTTGCTCGAAGTACTGCAGGTCGAAGGACGCGAACTCGGCGCACGCGGTCAGGGCGTCGGTCGGCGAGTACCCGGCGTTCGCGTCCAGACGCAGTCTCGTGTCGGGAAACAGCCGCCGGAATTCCTGCAGCCGCTCCAGATCATCGGGCAGGGAGTCGATCCCGTGCTCGGCCACCTTCGCCTTGACGGTTCCGACCCGACCGTAGCGGGCGAGGATCCCCTCGACATCCGAGGTTGCGCAGGAGGGCAGGGTCGCATTGACGGCGATGGACTGCTCAGGAGCGTCAGTGTCGGCGCGTGCGGCACCCGAGGGCCCCGGCGGCTGAGTTCCCGGCGCCTGCGTTTCCAGCGGCTGCGTTTCCGGCGGCTGTGCCGACCCGGACGGCCGTGCCGAACCGGGCAGCACGCCCGCGAATTCGAGGGCGGCACGCAGCCAGCGGGAGGATTCGGGAACACCGTATTCGGTGAACGGCGAGAACTCCGCCCACCCGTGCGGCCCTTCGAAGACCATGATCTCGCGCTCGGTGATCCCCCGGAATCGCGTGACCATGGGCAGTCTGAGGACGTGAAAGCTCGGCAGGAGATCGGCGATGGACTCGGGAACCTGCTCTGCATCAGCCATAGAGCCACCATATCGCTGACACAACAGAGGATAGAGTTGGGGCCATGACGGTTTCTGACATCTTTGATCCTTCCCAGTGGCGCGAAGTCTCCGGATTCGACTTCACCGACATCACCTACCACCGCGCGGTCAACCCCGACGGCGCCGACCTGGGCTGCGTGCGCATCGCCTTCGATCGTCCCGATATCCGCAATGCCTTCCGCCCCCACACCGTCGACGAACTCTATCGCGCCCTCGATCACGCCCGCCAGACCTCGGACGTCGGAGCCGTCCTCCTCACGGGCAACGGACCGAGCTCCAAGGACGGCGGTTGGGCCTTCTGCTCCGGAGGCGACCAACGCATCCGGGGCCGTTCGGGCTATCAGTACGCCTCCGGTCAGACCCGGGAGTCGGTGGATCCTGCCCGTGCGGGTCGCCTCCACATCCTCGAGGTCCAGCGCCTCATCCGGACCATGCCCAAGGTCGTCATCGCCGTCGTACCCGGATGGGCGGCCGGCGGCGGACACAGCCTCCACGTCGTCTGCGACATCACAATCGCCTCTCGCCAGCATGCGAAGTTCAAGCAGACCGATGCCGATGTCGGATCCTACGACGCCGGCTACGGCTCCGCCTACCTGGCGAAGATGGTCGGGCAGAAGAAGGCCCGTGAGATCTTCTTCCTCGGCCGCACCTACTCGGCCCAGGACATGGCCGACATAGGTGCCGTCAACGAGGTCGTCGACCATGAGGACCTCGAGACTGCCGCCATGACCATGGTCGAGGAGATCCTCGGCAAGTCTCCCAACGCCCAGCGGATGCTGAAGTTCGCGTTTAACCTCGTCGACGACGGCCTCATGGGTCAGCAGATCTTCGCAGGTGAGGCCACTCGCCTGGGATATATGACCGACGAAGCCGTCGAAGGCCGCGACTCCTTCCTCGAGAAACGCGAACCCGACTGGTCCCCCTACCCCTGGTACTACTGAGCGCCGCGGCCCGATGCACGCACATCAATTGCCCCGTGCGATCGACCGCGCCCTCGCCGGCGAGTCGATCCTGATCCTGCCGCAGACCCGTGAAGGATCCATCGCCGAGGTGTCGCCGAGCCTGTGGACGGGTGCCGGCCGGGCCCCGGCGCTGGTCCTCTTCACCTCGGGGTCGACCGGCGCGGCCAAGGGTGTGGCTCTGTCCGCCGAGGCCCTGACCACCTCGGCGAGGGCGACCGAACGCCTCCTCGCGGGCCCCGGCGAGTGGCATCTGACGCTGCCGGTCAACCACATCGCAGGGTTTCAAGTGGAGCTGCGTGCCCGCCTCGCGGGACGGGAGCCGATCAGGACCGCCTCGCCGGCTTTCACCGCCGGAGGCTTCGCCGACGAGGTCGACGCACTGTTCGCCCGCTCCGGCCGGAGACCGAGATACACCTCGCTGGTGCCCACCCAACTGCACCGGATCCTCGCCCACGAACGGGCCGCACACGCGGCGGCCGGCTTCGATGCGATCCTCCTCGGCGGGTCCGCGGTCTCCCCCGCGCTGCTCGAGGGTGCCGTCGCCCACGGCCTGCAGGTCGTGCGCACCTACGGGATGAGCGAGACCGCAGGTGGATGCGTCTACGACGGGGTCCCCTTCGACGGTGTCGAGATCACCATCTCCGAGTCCTCGACGATCGATCTGCGCGGACCGGTCGTCGCCGACTCCTACGTCGAGATCGCCGAGACGGGCCACATCATGCCCATCGACAGCCCGAACCTGACCCTTGACCACGATGGTTCGGCGACCATGCACACGAGCGACCTCGGGCGCCTCGACGACGGTGTGCTCACGGTGCTCGGCCGCAGCGACGACATCATCGTCTCCGGCGGCACGAACGTCTCGCCGCATGCGCTCGAGACCGGACTGCTGCCGACCTGGCAGCGCCATGGAATCGCCGAGGTGCTCGTGACCTGGGTTCCCGACGAGGAATGGGGCAGACTGTTGGTGGCCCTCGTCCGAATCGACGGACGGGCCTCCAGCACGCTCGCGAAGGACTTGGCCTCGCCTCGACAGTTGGCGGGGACGCTGAATGCACTCGTGACCGGCATGCACGGGCAGCTGCTTCCGCGCCTGGTGTTTCCCGTCACGGAGATTCCGAGCCGCTCGATCGGCAAACCCGACCGATCGGCCGCTGCCGCTCTCGCCGCCGAACTGATGGCTGCGGCGACCTGACCGACGCGAACGCACGAATACCCTATGACGTGAACAATCGGTAATATGAGACGGTTCGAATCTACGTGAGGAAAGGTATCCCACCCAATGGCAACTGCCGCGCAGTGGATCTCCGGAGCCCGGTTACGAACGCTGCCACTGGCCTTGGCACCGGTTCTCATCGGCACCGGTGCCGCAATCGGTTCGGTCGGCGGGTTCACCTCGTTCATCATCGGTGACTACACGCAGAACGGTCATGACCATTCGCTGGGTCAGATCTTCCTCCGAGGTGTGCTGGCGCTCATCGTCTCACTCAGCCTGCAGATCGGGTCGAACTTCGCCAACGACTACTCGGACGGCATCCGCGGCACCGACGATGAGCGTGTGGGCCCCGTCCGCCTGACGGCGACCGGCGCAGCCGAGCCGAGTACGGTCAGACGTGCGGCGTTCATGTTCTTCGGCATCGCCGGAGTCGTCGGAATCGCCCTCGTCCTCATCTCCCAGGCGTGGTGGTTCCTCATCGCCGGTGCCGCAGCGGTGGCCGCGGCCTGGTTCTACACGGGCGGGAAGAAGCCCTACGGGTACATGGGTCTGGGCGAGGTGTTCGTCTTCGTCTTCTTCGGCCTCGTCGCAACTCTGGGCACGATGTGGATGCAGGTCGGAGGACTCAGCATCAGCGGCTGGGCCGGCGCCATCGCCATCGGCTCGCTCGCCTCGGCGGTGCTCATGGTCAACAATCTGCGCGACATCCCGACCGACATCGAAGCCGGCAAGATCACTCTGGCCGTGAAGCTGGGCGACCATCGGTCACGCATCGCCTATGCGGCTCTCGTGCTCGTGCCCTTCGCACTGCTGGCGCTGGCGATCCTCGACGGACATCCTGCGGTGGCGCTGGCGATCCTCGCCCTCGTGCCCGCTCTCAACCCACTGCAGACTGTGCTGCGCGGGACGACGGGGCGCGGTCTCATTCCGCCGATCAAGTCAACGGGGCTGACCGCCCTGGCCTTCGCCTCCCTGACGGGCCTGGGACTGGCGCTCTAGGACAGTTCTCAGTCTTCGTCGTCGACGATGCGGTCTTCGACGTCCTCATCGGCACCCTTGCGTTTGGGCGTCTTGGCGCGTTTGGCCACACGCTTCTCGATGTCCTCTGCGACCTTGGCGCGCATCCCGCCCAGGACGAGATAGCTGATGAGGGCACCGCCGAAGATCGCCACCACGGCCATGACGAGATTGAGCCCGAGGAACGGCTGCAGAACCAGCCCGACGGCGACGATGATGCCGAGTCGGGCCAACGTATAGATCCAGAAGTTGCGCATTGCACCCATTTTAGACCGTCGCCGGCAGCGATTCACCACCGGCCGTATGGGCAGGTGTTCAGGTTGGTGGACTATCCTGGGAGCATGGCTCGATTTCTCATTGCCGCGATCGTCCTCGCGGCAGCGGTCACACTGTACGGACTCTTCGATTGCCTCTTGCGCGATCGGGGTCTGATCCGAGTCCTGCCCAAACCCGTGTGGGCGATCATCATCCTGTTCATCCCCGTGATCGGCTTCGTCCTGTGGTATGCCTTCGGCCGCGGCAACGAGGACAAGCCGACTGTGGCTCCCCGCCGGCGCGGCCCCAGCGCTCCCGACGATGACGACGACTACCTGCGGAAGATCGATCGCGACGTCAAACTCGGCAAGCACGCGCCCGAGGCGGAGGAGCCCGAGGAGACGACACCCGACACCGACGAGGCCGACGGCGACTCAGCCGACACGGACTCACGATCCTCCGACACCGACGAGCATGATTCCGGTGGCTCCAAGGGCGACGGCCGCGGCCACTCGAACTGACTCCCTGCCCACACCGAGCCGGCCCACGACACCGAACCGGCCCAGCGTCGGCCCGAGGCCGGGTCGGCGTGCCGATCAGTCCAAGCCCGAGTACGAATGCAGTCCGTTGAAGTACATGTTCACGACGGTGAAGTTGAAGATCACTGTGGCGATGCCGATGAGGTTGAGCACGGCGACCTTCGTCGGCCCCCACCCGCGTGTGGCGCGGGCGTGCAGGTATGCGGCGTAGATGACCCAGACGACGAATGTCCAGATCTCCTTCGAGTCCCAGCCCCAGTAGCGGCTCCAGGCCACCTCGGCCCAGATGGCGCCTGCGATGAGGGTGAATGTCCAGGTGATGAATCCGACCGCGGCGATCGTGTAGGAGAACCGTTCCAGGTCGACGCTCGAGGGCATGCGGCGCATGAACCTCAGCCACTTCGGATCCTTGCTCTCGTGCACGCTCTTGAGGATCTGGAAGACCGCGAGGAGCGCGGAGATGTAGAGCAGCGAGGTCGACAGGATCGCGATGGGCACGTGGATGGCGATCCAGTACGAATCGAGTGCCGGGATGAGCTGCGCGGCAGGCGTGTAGAACACGGTGATGGCCAGTCCCAGGCACAGGAGGACTCCTCCGGCCACGATCGTTCCCAGATAGCGGATGTCCTTCTTGACGTTCACGGTGAGGAAGACGATGACGGTGATCGCGGTGGCGGTGAGGACGTACTCCATCATGTTGCCCCACGGCACACGCATCACTGACAGCGCTCGAGTCAGCACAGCCGCCACGTGCAGGACGGCTGCGAGGACGAGCAGAGATGTGCCGATGCGCGCCCCGCGCCGAGGCCTGTCCTTGCCCGATCCGGTCGTGACCTCGGCCGAGGTCTCCGTCTCGGGCGGGTCGAGGAGCGCCGTGGTCGTCTTTCTGTTCGTCCGCCGCACCGTCGAGGCCTTGGCGGTGCGGTTCGCCCCCGCCTCTGCCTGCTTGAGTTCTCGCCCGCCGAACAGGTCGAAGGCATAGAAGATCATGGCAACGGCGTAGACGATCATCGCCGAGATGATGAGCTGGTTCGACCACATTGCGAGGTCAGTGTTGACGTCCATACATCCTCCGCACCAACGGTGCTCTTCCATTGCGTTGTGGCTGTGACTGCGTGTCGGGGCAGCCGTGTCGTCGGCGAGCCCGCGACAATTCTACTCCGCGTAGTACCTAATGCGAATCATCCGTCTCCCCCTGCCGTGCGACCGCCTGCGCCCCGTCGACCGGGGGCCCGGCCGTCAGGGTCGTCGTCCGCATCGTCGTCGGGGTCGTCCGCGAGGTCCTTCGCCACGTCCTTCGCCGCCCGTTCGACCATCGGGTCCTCACCGCGGGCCAGAGCCGCAACCTCGGCGTGTCCGTCCCTGATACGGACCCACATGCGTCGGCGGGGAATGAACAGAGACAGGCCGAGTCCCAGCAGCACGGCGATCGCGCTGGCGAGCATGAGGCCCTGTGTCGGATCTTGAGAGATGTCGACGGCGATGTAGCGTTTGACCCCATCGAAGGTCACAGAACCGCCGTCGGGCAGCTGCTGAGTCTCTCCCTGGGCGAGCTGGATGAGCAGAGGATTGCCCGAGGCGTCGGTCATCTCCGTCATGTTGTCCGCGTCGAGCGTGTACACGGACTGCGGGCTTCCCGTGTCGAGCCCCAGGTCGCCCGTGTATCCGCTCATCACGAGGTAGGGATTGCGCAGGTCCGCGAAGCTCGAGACCAGTTCGCCGTTCTCGTTCTGCGTCGCTGTCGGCAGGAAGACGCCGACGAAGCCCATCTGGGTGCCGGCGGAGTCGGGGACCTTGATGACCCCCTCGGACGTGTAGCCGGGGTCGCCGCCGTCGGGGATGAACACCTGCGGTCCCGACTGCACGACCTGTCCCTTGGCGTCCTTGACCGTGACCTCCGGGGCATAGCCGTTGCCGGTCAGATAGACACCTGTCCCGCCCACACGCACGGGCTCGTTGACCCGCAGGGTGTGCTTCTCGCTCTGCCCGTCGGCGGTGGTCGTGACCTTCGCGTCGAAGGTCCGGGGCTGGCCGAACTGACTGCCCGGCGCCTGATCGTCGAAGCTGGCGTCGAAGTCGTCGAGTTTGAGTCGGAAGTCCGGCAGGTTGTCCGCGTCGTAGTAGGACCCGGGTTCGAAGGAGTCGTAGGCGACCAGGGAGTTCGTGAAGGTGTCGTCCTCGACGAGGATCCTCTGTCCCTCGTATCCGAACAGCGATCCGATCGCCATGGTCAGCGTCGCGACCAGCAGAGCGATGTGGAAGAGCAGATTGCCCGTCTCGCGCAGGTAGCCGCGTTCGGCCGCGACATGATCGTCGTGTCGCGACGTGCGGTAGCCGAGCTTCTTCAATCGGGCTTCGGCGGTGTCGAGGAACTCCCGGTCCGCGGTCTCCCGGGATTCGCTCGGATCGCCCGCCGAGGTGAACGTTTCGTATCCGGGCATCCGCCCCAACCGCCTCGGCGCCTTGGGCGGGGCCGAGCGCATCGCCTTCCAGTGCTGGGCCGACCGTGGGATCACACAGCCGATGAGCGAGACCATCAGGAGCAGGTAGATGGCGGAGAACCAGATCGAGGAGTAGACGTCGAACATCTGGATGGTGTCGAGGAACCGGCCCCAGCCGCCATTCTGCTCGAGGAATGTGTTGACCCGCCCCGGGTCCTGGATGCGCTGGGGCAGCAGTGAGCCCGGGATCGCTGCGAGGGCGAGGATGAGGAGGAGGATCAGGGCCACTCGCATGGTGGTCAGCTGGCGCCAGGCCCATCGGCACATGCCGATGAATCCCAACTGGGGCTGAGTCACAGCAGATCCGTTCGCGGCGGCCTTGCCACCCGTCCTGTCGGCGGTCTTCTTCGCCACTAGATCACCACTTCGAAATCATAGATCAGACCCTGCAGGGAGGTCATCCACGCGTTCCACAGACCCGAGGCCATGAAGACGCCCAATACGATGAGCATGATGCCGCCGACGCGCACGATCGTCGTCTGGTGCCTGCGCACCCAGGTCAGACGTCCGGCGCCCTTGTGGATCGCCACCGCCAGGATGATGAAGGGAATGCCCAGTCCCAGGCAGTAGACGAACGCCAGCAGTGCGCCGCGCCAGATCGTGCCGTCACCGCCGAAGCTCACCGACATCGACAGAACCGCCGACAGCGTCGGGCCCACGCAGGGTGCCCAGCCGAGGGCGAAGGTGGCGCCGAGCACCGGCGCACCCCAGAGCCCGGCTTTGGGCCGCGCCTGGATCCGGTGCTCGCTCTGGAGAAGGCCGAAACCACCCATGAAGACGAAGCCGGCGATGACGACGACGATGCCGAGGATCCTGATGAGCACGCCCTGCCACTGTGAGAACAGCGCGCCCAGGGCCGAGAAGCCGGTTCCCAGGACGACGAAGACGACGGTGAACCCGAGTACGAACAACGCGATCCCGACGACGACACGCCAGGTTTCCTTGTCTTTGAGGGAGGACCCGCTCAGCCCCGTGACATAACCGACGTAACCGGGGACCAACGGCAGCACGCAGGGTGAGACGAAGGAGACGAGTCCGGCCAGTGCGGCCGCACCGGCGGCCAGGATCAGCGGCCCGCTGAGAACCGTTTGGGCGAACTCCGCCCCGATCCCACTCACTCCGCCTGCACGTCCTCGATGAGTCCCTTGAGCGTCGATTCGTCGACCTCTCCGACGACGCGGGCCGCGGCACGACCCTTCGCATCGAGGACGACCGTCGACGGAGTCGCCTGCGGCGGGAGGACACCGGAGAGCAGTGCCACCATGTCGCCGTCGGTGTCGAGCATGTTCGCATAGGGAACCTGGTAGTTCGAGATGAAGGCGTCGGCGGCGGCTTCCTGGTCACGGACGTTGACGCCGAGGAACTGGACCTCATCGTCGAACTCCTCGGCCAGAGACTTCAGCGCCGGGGCCTCCTTCCGACACGGCGGGCAGGCCGCGTACCAGAGGTTGATGACGACGGGGGTCGGTCTGATGCCGGACAGGGACATCGATTTCCCGTCGAGGGTCTCGAACTTCAGGTCCAGCGGCTGGCCGCGGTCGTCCTTCGGCACCTGCGACACGACACCGGAACCGGACACATACCCCTGGTCGGATCCGGCCTGATCGGCCAGTTCGTCGTTCTCGCTGCACGCGCTGAGCACAACAGCGGCACCGGCGATGAGTCCGGTCAGGACGGTGCGGCGGCTCTTCGGACCCCGAGGGTCCAGCCGCTTGCGGCCGTCGTTCGGTTTGCGGTGGTCATTCGGTTTGCGGTGGTCGTTTCGGTCAAAGGGATTGTGGCGCGAGGTCATGCTCCCGCCACCGCTTGGCCGGGCTGCAGGTCGGCACAGATACTCTCGTAATTCACGGTCACCAGTGTGGATGATTCGAATGTGAAACTCGTGATAGATGCCAGGTCGCATTCCCGTCTCCGGGGGTCGTGGACGAGCGAGCGCTGCTCGCCGGCCAGGCGTGTCATCCAGATCGGCAGCTGGTGGGAGACGATGACGCCTTCGGCGTCGGGCCCGTGCTTGGCCAGCTTCGCGCGCAGGCTGGCCATGGCCGCCTGCATGCGCAGGGCGATCTGCTTGTACGGCTCACCCCAGGACGGTGTCAGCGGGTTGTACAGACGCAGCAGATTGCGCGGCTCGGCCAGTTTCCGACCGTTGAGCTTCTGTCCCTCGAAGGAGTTCGCCGCTTCGATCACACGATCGTCGGTGAACACGGGCAGATCGAGCTGTTCACGCAGCGGTGCGATCGTCTGCTGTGCTCGCAGCAGCGGGGAGCACACGAGTTCGGCAGGGTGCGCCGAGGCGGCTGCGAAGTGTTCGCCGACCCGGCGGGCCATCTCGTGGCCTCGGTCGGTGAGGCCGAAGTTCGGCAGTCGACCGTAGAGGATGCCCTCGGGATTGTCGACCTCTCCGTGCCGGACCAGGTGGATCGTGGTCATGATCGAGCCTGCGCCGAGCCGTTCGGGTTCGGCACCCGGGCGGCGGCCTTCGCAGCGGCGGGCAGGGCCGCGATGATCCGCTCGAGGATCTCGTCGGTGTGTGCGTAGGAGAGGAACCAGGCTTCGAAGGCACTCGGCGGCATGTGGATCCCCTGGTCGAGCATCGCATTGAAGAAGGCCGAGTACTGTTCGACGTTCTGGCTGCGTGCGTCCTCGTAGTCGACGACCTCGCGGTCGGTGAAGAAGACGGAGAACATCGAGTTCGCCGACTGGATCGTGTGCTCCACGCCTTCGGCGTCCAGGCTCGCGGCGACCGCGGGCCGGAGGACGTCGGCGGCGCGTGAGATGTGGGAATACACGTCGAGTTCGGTCGTCAGCTTCAGCGTGGTCAGGCCCGCGGCCGTGGCGACGGGGTTCCCGGACAGGGTTCCGGCCTGGTAGACGGGGCCGGTCGGCGCCAGATGCTCCATCACCTCGGCGCGGCCCCCGAAGGCCGCGGCGGGGAAGCCGCCGCCCATGACCTTGCCGAAGGTGAACAGGTCCGCGGGTCCTTCCGGGTAGCCGAGCGTGTCGGCCTCATATCCGTACCAGCCTGCGGCGGAGACGCGAAAACCGGTCATCACCTCGTCGCTGATCATCAACGCACCGTGGGCCTTCGTCAAGCGCCGGATGGTGTTGGTGAAGCCGTCGCGCGGTGGCACCACGCCCATGTTTCCGGGGCTGGCCTCGGTGATGACGCAGGCGATCTCCTCGCCGTGTTCGGCGAAGACGGCTTCCAGCCCGGCCGCATCGTTGTAGTCGACGACGATGGTGTCCGAAGCCTGGGCTCCGGTCACGCCCGGGGTGTCCGGCAGGGAGAAGGTGGCCAGACCGGATCCGGCCTGGGCCAGGAGAGAGTCGACGTGACCGTGGTAGCAGCCGGCGAACTTCACGATCTTCGCCCGCCCGGTGTATCCACGGGCCAGGCGGATCGCGCTCATGGTCGCCTCGGTGCCCGAGGACACGAGCCTGACCTCATCGACGGGATCGACGCGGGCGACGATCTCCTCGGCGAGCTCGACCTCACCGGTCGAGGGGGTGCCGAAGGAGAAGCCCTTGACCGCGGCCTGCTGCACGGCGTCGAGCACCTCGGGACGGGAGTGGCCCATGATCATGGGCCCCCACGAGCCGATGAGGTCGATGTAGTCGTTGCCATCGGCGTCGCGCAGCCAGGCTCCGGTTGCCGAGGTGATGAAGCGGGGGGTGCCGCCGACGGCTTTGAAGGCCCGCACCGGCGAGTTCACACCACCGGGGATGACGTGTTCGGCGCGCTCGAACAGCGCCGCCGAGTTCGCGGTCTCGTATTTCATGGGTCCTCCTGAAGAAGTCGTCGGATCGATGGTCGGATCAGATGATGTCAGCTGGTGGTTCTCGTGGACTCAGCCGCCGGGAACCGGTGGCTCGCCTTCGGAGGGAATCCTGTCGACGGGCCCCTTGCCGATCTCGCGCATATGCGCGGTGACCTTGCCGAAGACGCGGCCCAGAGTCTCCATCTCCTCCGGGTCGAGCAGGTCCACCAGGTGCTCGCGGACGCCGACCACATGCGAGGGTGCGACCGCGACGAGGAGCTCCCAGCCGGCCTCAGTCATCTGGCAGTTGACGCCGCGCCCGTCCTCGGGGATCGAGAAGCGTTCGAGCAGTCCCCTCTTCTCCATCCGAGCCACGCTGTGGGTCAGACGCGAACGCGACATCGTCGTATCCGTGGCCAGCAGCGCCATGCGCATTGTCCGGTTCTCGTGCTCGCTCAGGCGCACGAGGATCTCGTATTCGGGCATGCCGATGCCGTGGTTCTCGCGCAGCTCCTTGTCCAGCTGCACGGTCAAAAGCTGAGAGCCTGTGAGGTAGCTCCTCCAGGCTTTCTGGTCGAGGGTGCTCAGCCAACGCGGTTCGCTCATGAGCGTGCTCCCGATGCCCCACCCTTGAGTCCCTGTGCTACCTCCGTGGCCCAGTAGGTGAGGATCGCGTCGGCACCGGCTCGTTTGAAGCCGATGAGTGATTCTTCGATCGCCCGTTCACGGTCGATGGCTCCGGCGGCGGCCGCGAATTCGACCATCGCGTACTCCCCCGACACCTGGTAAGCCCACACGGGCACCGGCGACTCACAGGCGACCTCGGCGAGCACGTCGAGGTAGGGCGTGCCGGGCTTGACCATGACGACATCGGCGCCTTCGGCCAGGTCGAGCTCGAGTTCGCGCATGGCCTCACGGCCGTTCGCGGGATCCTGCTGGTAGGTTTTGCGGTCGCCCTGAAGCTCCGAGTCCACGGCCTCACGGAAGGGACCGAAGAACGCAGAGGCGTACTTCGCGGAGTAGGCCATGACGACGACGTCGGTGAAGCCTTCGAGGTCGAGCGCCTCCCGGCAGGCCGCGACCTGGCCGTCCATCATGCCCGACAGTCCCAGAACCTGTGCACCGGCTTGCGCCTGGGCGAGGGCCATCGAGGCGTACCGGTCCAACGTCGCGTCGTTGTCGACGCCGCCGTGCGCGTCGAGGACTCCGCAGTGTCCGTGGGAGGTGAATTCATCGAGGCAGAGGTCGGCCATGATGACCGTCGAGTCGCCGAGGTCGTCCCGCAGCAGCGTCAGCGCGCGATTGAGGATTCCCTCGGGGTCATCGGCCTGGGATCCGTCGTCGTCCTTGTGCTCGGGGATGCCGAACAGCATGAGTCCGCCGACTCCGGCCTCGACGGCTTCGCGGGCCGCGTCGAGCAGCGAGTCGAGGGTGTGCTGGACGACGCCGGGCATGCTGTCCAGCGGCGCGGGCTCGTTCAGCGTCTCCTTAACGAACATGGGCAGGATGAGATCGGCCGGGTGCACACGCACCTCGGAGACGAGTCGGCGCAGGGCCGGTGTCGTCCGCAGGCGGCGGGGCCGTACGGTTCCGGGGACCAATGTCATGTCAGGCCTTCTTTCTGCGGCGCTTCTGGCTGGGACGCGTCGGGGTGATCCCCGCCGCCAGGTCGTCCTCGCGTGCGGACAGCGCGAATTCGACCAGTCCGTCGATGAGGGAGGTGAGATTGGCTTCTTCGGCGAGGACGTCGACACGCAGGCCGTGTTCGGCCGCAGTGTTCGCCGTGGCCGGCCCGATGCAGCAGATCACCGAGGTGGGTGAGGGTTTGCCGGCGATGCCGACGAGGTTGCGCACGGTGGATGAGGAGGTGAAGAGGAACGCGTCGAAGTCGCCGGCCTTGATCGCCTCGCGGATGGGGGCCGGCGGCGGTGAGGCGCGCACGGTCCGGTAGGCGGTGACGTCGTCCGGATCCCAGCCCTTCTCGAGCAGACCTGCCACGAGCACCTCCGTGGCGATGTCTGCGCGCGGCAGCAGCACCGTGTTCATGGGGTCGATGTCGTCGACGTAGTCCGGCCAGGCCGCGGCCAGACCGCGGGCCGAATGCTCGCCGTCTGGAACGAGGTCGGGGGTGATTCCCCAGTCGATGAGTGAGGCGGCGGTGCGCCCGCCGACGGCCGCGACCTTGACGCCGGAGAGGGAACGGGAGTCGAGGCCGAAGTCCTCGAACCACATGCGCACGGCACGGACGGCGTTGACAGAGGTGAAGCCGACCCATTCGTAGGAACCGTCGACGAGTCCGCGGATGGCCTTCTCCATCTGGGTCGGCGTGCGCGGGGGCTGAACGGCGATCGTCGGCACGACCGTGCCGACGGCACCCAGCTCACCGAGCGCCTCGGCGGTGGAGGTGCCCTGTTCCTTCGTTCTGGGGATGAGGACCTGCCACCCGAAGAGCGGTTTGGTCTCGAACCAGCTGAGTGCGCCCCGGGACTCCACGCCCTGTCCCATGATGACCACCATTCGATCTCCTCCGCCCTGTGCCATCGTCAGCGCCTGTCCCAGGCTGGTCTCCACACTCGTCTGATCGGTGGTGGAGATGCCCCAGCCCAGCAGCACCTTCGTGTCCTCGGCCCAGCCGTCGTCGAGCAGGGAGCGGATCGCCTGCTCGTGATCGGCCGTAGTGCCCGTGAGCACGTGGGTCGTGTTGCGGTGGCGGGAGACGTCGACATGGGTCTGCGGTCCGGCCTCGATGAAGCGGACCGAGCGGACGCGGTTCGTCGTCAGTGCAGTGCCAGTGTATGCGGAGGTCGCTGCGGAGAGCCCGACTCCGGGCACGATCTCGACCTCGACCTCGGCCTTGCGGCACACGGCTGCCTCCGCTGTCGTCGGAGTGAAGATGATTCCGTCGTCGGAGCTCAGACGCACGACGGTCTTGTCGGGTCGGGCCAGTTCGGCGAGTTTGCGTCCCCGTGTGGAGGCGGTGGCGCCGAGCTGCGCGGCCTCGATGATCTCGGTGGCCTGAGGAACGTAGGCCGTGACGATCTCGGAGTGCACATCGGTGTCGTAGACGACGATCTCGGCGCTTGCGAGGATGTCCGCACCGCGGATCGTCATCAGACCCGACTCACCCGGACCGCTGCCGATGAACACGACGCGAGGTGAGACGGGCAGAAGGCGACGGGGCTGGACCTGACCGGTTGTCATACCTGCTCCTGGACTTTGACAGGGGTGAGATGGTCGCCGGACTGCGCGGGATCGATGCCGAGCTGGTCCAGCAGGTCCTCTGCCGCCGCGGTGCCGAGCTCATCGGCCACGCGGGCGAGCTCCTTCGCGGTGATCGAGAGCTGGCTCGCAGCGCCCGAGTCCAGATCCACGTCGGGGGTGAGGGGCATCGGTGTGCTCTTGCGAGTCCGGGCGAGGTTGCCGTCGTCATCGGCCATGACCGCGTCGACGACGAAGTCCGAGCCCTCGATCTTCGCCAGGGCGCCGATGGGTGCCGAACATCCGGCCTCCGCGCGGGAGAGGATCGCCCTTTCGCAGGTCACGGACAGGTCGGTGGTCTCGTCGTGGAGGCGTTTGAGCTTCTCGCGCACCTCGGCGTCGGCGGCCATCACCTCGTCGTCGACGGCGTAAGGGCTGTCCGCACCGCGGGTCTCGACGGCCAGGGCTCCCTGCCCGGGGGCGGGAAGCATCGTGGTGAAGTCGAGCAGGTCGGTGGCTTCGGCCAAGCGGCCGATGCGTCGCACACCGGCAGACGCGAGCACCACGGCGTCGAGGCGTCCGTCGCGGACGTGGGCGATGCGGGTGTCGACGTTTCCGCGCACCCCGCGAACCTCGATGTCGGGGCGGGCGGAACGCAGCTGCACGGCACGCCGTGGTGATCCGGTGCCGACGACGCTGCCTGCGGGCAGCTGCGCGAAGCTGAGACCGTCACGACCGATGAGGACATCGGCAGGGTCGACACGCGGCGGGATGGCCGCCATCTGGATGCCCGCCTCGGGAGTGGTGGGCAGATCCTTGAGCGAGTGCACGGCGATGTCGATCTTGCCCTGGTGGAGTGCCTGACGGACGGCGGAGACGAAGACTCCCGTGCCGCCGAATCCGGTCAAGGGCGACATGTTGACGTCGCCTTCGGTCACGACCTCGACTATCTCGACGCGCCAGCCGGTCAGTGCGGCCAGCTGATGGGCGATCGCGGTGGACTGGGAGCGCGCGAGCTTCGACCGGCGGGTGCCCAGGCGGATCGTGCGGCCGGAGAAGTGCTCGGGCTCGACGATGTCGAGGGTGTGGTCGGCGACGGGACGCACGCCGTCGGCTTCGACGTGGCTAGCGCTCGAGGCCGTGGCTACCTTGGTCTCGGGCTGCGTGATGGCGTGGGCGACTTTGTTCGTCGGCAGGTCGAAGAGCTGCATGAGCGCCTGCGCGTAGTCGATCTCGGAATCGGTCACGGCCAGTTCCTTGACCTTGACCGTCGGTGTGTGGATGAGCTTCTCGGCGACGCGGTGCAGCGACTTGCGGATCTCGCCGAAGGCCTTGTCGTCGATCTCGGCGCCGATCTTCTTCTCCAGGCGCTGTGTCTCCGCGGCGAGCACGTCCTTCGCGTGGCTGCGCAGGGCCGTGACCGTGGGTGCCACGGATCGTTCCTTGGCGCCGGAGGCGAGCTTGCCCAACTCCTCCTGAATGATCGCACGCACCGCTTCGACGGTCTCGACGACCGCGGCATCTCGATCCTTCGCGGAGTTGGTGAGCATGGTCCGGATCTCGCCGAGGCCGAAGAGCGCGACGTGTTCGAACTCGCGGACGGTGGGATCGATGTCGTGAGGCAGGGCGAGGTCGACGAAGGCCTTGTTCGCTGCGCCCTTGGGGTTCTGGGACAGTCCGGCCTGGATGTCCTCGCGGGTGACGACGACGCCCCTGGCTCCGGTGCAGGAGATGATGAGGTCCGCGTCGGCGATCTCCTCGGCCAGGATCCTCGAGCTCAGTTCCCGGGCGCGTCCGCCCACCTCGGCGACGAGGCGCTCGGCCTTGTCCACGGTCCGATTGAGCACAGTGGTCTGGGCCACGCCTTCCTTGTGCAGACCCGAAACGACTAGGCCTGACATGGCGCCGGCACCGATGACCAGCGCGTTCGCGGCCCGCAGCGAACCGACGTGGGCCTGTGAGGCTTCGAGTGCGGCGGAGAAGAGCGAACGGGCGACCTCGTCGAGACCGGTCTCGGAGTGGGCCCTCTTGCCCACACGCAGGCTCTGCTGCAGGGCGTGGGAGAGGTCGGAGGTCAGCGCCTCCGCCTGCAGCGAGTCGGTGAACGTCGCACGCAGCTGTCCCAGGATCTGGGCTTCGCCGATCGCCATCGAGTCGAGACCGCAGGCGACCTTGAGCAGGTGCTCCAGAGCCTGGGTGTCGTAGTGTGCGTAGAAGTGGCCCGCGATGTCCTGCCACTCTTTGTCGATCGAGGACACGAGGGCGTTGCCGAGGTCGGCGAGCCCACCGTGGAATGCGGTGACATCGGCGATGAGCTCGAGGCGGTTGCACGTCGAGAGGACGGCGATTCCTTCGACGTTGTCACCGGCCAGGGCGTCGGCGCGCAGCGCGCCGACCTCACCGGCTCCGAATGCGAGAGCGTCCAACATGTCGATCGGGGCCGACTGATGGGAAATGCCGAGAACCAAGAGAGTCAATTCCTGTGCTCCTCAAAACCTGGATTGACCGGTGCCGAATCAAGCGCCGAATAGTATGCGAGTACTTGCAGCTCACTGGCCAGATCGACTTGGTGCACGCGGACCGAGTCCGGGGCGTCGAGCACGGTGGGTGCGAAGTTCAGGATTCCGCGCACGCCTGCATCGGCGGCGATGTGCGCCGCCGCTGGTGCCGCGGATGCGGGTACTGCCATGACGACGAGGTCGATGTCCTCGGGCCAGGTGGGCAGCTCACTGAGGTGCGAGACCGGCAGGGTGCCGATCACGGTTCCGATCTTGGACTCATCGGTGTCGAAGATCGCGGTGAGTGAGAGACCACGGCGCCGGAAGCCCGCGTAGTCGGCCAGGGCCGAGCCGAGCCGTCCGGCTCCGATGATGGCCACGGTGCGCGCCCGGTCGAGACCGAGGAAGCTGCGCAGACTCGAGGCCAGGTCCTCACAGGTGTAGCCGACTCCGCGCCGACCCGAACGCCCCAACTGGGACAGGTCCTTGCGCAGAACCGACGACGACACGCCGCTGCGGGCAGCCAACGCCTCCGAGGAGATGGTCGACTGGCCCGTCGCGGCGATCGTCTCGACCGTCTGCAGGTAGATCGGGAGTCGGGCGATGACGCGTTCGGGCACGTCCTTGCGAACGACACCCTCAAGACTGTTGGCGGACAGAATCTCGCCCACGAAAACGCGTCACTCCTTCAATCGATCTCATGCGCCCAGAGCCTCGATGGCCCTCGACAGCCGGTCCGCATCCACCCGATGGAAACTGTGCTGACGCCCGTCGAGCAGGACGACCGGGACGTCCCAGCCGTACTGTCCGGACAGATCGTCATCGGTGTCGATGTCGATCTCCGTCACTTTCACGTCCCTGCCGGCCACAGCCTCGGCGACGGCCTCCCTGGCTGTTTCGCACAGATGGCAGTCGACGCGTGTCAGGAAGGTCAATGCGACCACTGCACACTCCTCATCGGGTGACAACAAACCCCGCCGAAATCGGATTCGAGCGGGGGCGTAGGACCGTACCTGGTCTTACTACTTGTTGCGACGCTGGTGACGTGTCTTGCGAAGCTGCTTACGGTGCTTCTTCTTCGACATACGCTTGCGACGCTTCTTGATGACTGAGCCCACGCGGGTACCCCTTGTGATCGTCGGTGGAGGTGAACATCGGGTGCCCACCCATTGAACTAACCGTGCAATTCTATCGCTTGGGCCTCTGCTTTCCCAAAACTGTGTCGAGATGCACAGAGGCTCTCTCCTGATCGACGGATCGCACTCCGGCACCCTAGCCGAGGACGCGGGCATCAGTCGAAGTACGGGTCGAGACCGAAGAACGGGAACAGGTTCTTGCGCGTGCCCATCACGGCCCGGTCGAGTTCGGATTCGGGGTCGAAGCCGTTCGCCCACCGGGTGAAGGCACCGTCGAAGCCGTCGGTCATCGACAGCGGCGCTTCGCGGCCCGTCTTCGTCTGCGCATAGTCGGCCCAGCGGCCGGGGATGCGGGCACCGGGATCGATGTCGAGTCCCGCGGAGATCGCCAGCACATTGGTCCATGCGCGCGGCACCACGTCGATGATGGAGTAGCCGCCTCCCCCGACGGCCAGCCACTTGCCACCCGTGTGTTCGGCCGCGAGGTCGCGAACCCATTCGGTGGCCACCCGCATCGCGTCCACGCTCAGCCTCATGTGCGTCAGAGGGTCGCTGCGGTGGCCGTCGCAGCCGTGCTGGGAGACGATGATCTGCGGTTCGAATCCGTCGACGAGCGCGGGGATCGTGGCGTCGAAGGCCCGCAGCCAGTCCGCGTCGAGGGTTCGCGGCGGCAGCGCGATGTTCGACGCCGAGGCGGCCGCGCGCAGTCCCCCGATGTCCGCGGGGTAGCCGGAGCCCGGAAACAGGAACTTCCCGGATTCGTGCATCGAGACCGTGAGCACCCGAGGATCGTCCCAGAAGAACTTCTCCACTCCGTCGCCGTGGTGGGCGTCGAGGTCGATGTAGGCGATGCGTTCGTAGCCGGCCCCCAAGAACTCGGTGATGGCTCCTGCGATGTCGTTGTAGACGCAGAAGCCGCTCGCATGGTCAGGCATCGCGTGGTGCATCCCGCCGGTGAAATTCACGGCGTGGGAGTAGCCGCCGGAGATGATGGCCCGGGCCGAGTCGACCGAGCCTTGGAACAGCATCGCCGAGGCGGAATGCATGTTCTCGAACCCGGGGACGTCCTCGGTGCCGATGCCGTACTTCTTCGCTTCCGCGTCGCTGAGGCCGACACCGTCTCCGGTCCTCTTCACCGCCGCGATGAAGTCGGTGTCGTGGAGGTGGGCCAGCGTGTCCTCTTCGACCTCGCCGACACCCTGGACATGGACGTTGTCGGCGTCGAAGAGGCCGAAGTCCATGGCCAGCTTCGCGGTCAGATCGAGTCTGAGGGGATGCATGGGATGGCTGGGACCGAAGTTGTACCCGGTCACCGCATCGTCCCAGACGACATACACATCGCTATCGGCCATGCAGACCATGCTATATGGCACAGCTCACCTACGGAGATTCCGGCCCGGCGGGATCTACCATAGAGCTTGTGTCCAAGAATTCCACGCAGCGCCTCGACCGGTTCCTGCGACCGGGCCGGTGGATCCGCGATTTCGTCGACGACCTCGCCGTCGCCTCACCGGCACGCCTCGCGATCGGCTCCTTCGTCGCTGTCGTGGCACTCTTCGCGATCCTTTTGATGCTGCCGGCCAGCATGCGCGACCCCGGCTCCGTGCCGCAGGCCGAGCACATCGCGAATGCGGTCTTCGTGGCCGTGTCCTCTGTCTGCGTCACCGGCCTGACACCCGTGGTGACGGAGAGCTACTGGTCGGATTTCGGGATCTCGGTCATCACCGCCGGCATCCAGGTCGGCGGACTCGGCATCCTCACCCTCGCCTCGGTGCTGGGCATGGCGGTCTCCCGACGGTTGGGAGTGCGGCAGCGCCTCATCGCCCAGCAGGCCACCTCGGCGCTCAATCTGGGTCAGGTCGGCACTCTGCTCAAAACCGTGGTCATCACCATCGTCACCGCCGAGGCGATCCTCGCCGTGCTGCTGTTCCCGCGGTTCCTCATCCGCGGCGAGAACCTCGGCGATGCCCTCTGGTACTCGGTGTTCTACTCGATCTCGTCGTTCAACAACGCGGGGTTCACGATCCACCCGGGCGGCGGCGCGTATTTCGCCTCCGATCCGTGGATCCTCTCACTGCTCATGCTCGGCGTCTTCGTCGGGGCGCTGGGGTTCCCGGTCGTGCTCATGATCGCGTTGCAGTGGAACCACCCCAAACGGTGGGATCTGCACACGAAACTGACGCTGACGACGACGACCGCGGTCCTGGCCGTCGGACTCCTGTTCCTGCTCATCTTCGAATCCGCCAATCCGGCGACTCTGGGCGACAAGGGCGCAGGCCACACGTTCGTCGAAGTCCTGTTCATGGCGGTGATGCCGCGTTCGGGCGGTTTCGCGACCATGGACATCGCCGATATGAGCCAGTCCTCGCACCTGCTCATGGATCTCATGATGTTCATCGGCGGAGGGTCCTCGTCGACGGCCGGCGGCATCAAGGTCACGACCGTCGCCGTGCTGATCCTGGCCGCTATCGCCGAGGCCCGCGGGCTGCAGGACGTACACATCTTCGGCCGTCGACTGACCTCCTCGACGATCAAACTCTCGATCTCGGTGCTGCTGACCGGCGCGATCATCGTCTTCGTCGGGACCCTGGCAATGCTCCAGATCAGCGCAGACCCCCTCGACAAGGTGCTGTTCGAGGTGATCTCCGCATTCGGCACCGTGGGCTTGAGCTCTGGGGTCTCCGCCACTGTGAGCGAAGCGGGCCTGTACTGCCTGTCCGTGATCATGCTCATCGGCCGCCTCGGTACGATTACACTGGCGGCAGCCCTGTCCATGCAGGACTCCGCTCGCCTGTACCGCTATCCCGAAGAAAGGCCGGTCGTTGGCTAACGAACACTCCTCAATCCTGGTCATCGGCCTCGGACGCTTCGGTTCTTCGACGGCAGCCACCCTGGCCCGATTGGGCCGCGAGGTGATGGCGATCGAGCACAGTGCCGAACTGGTCAAGGACTGGAGCGGGAAGCTCACACACGTCGTCGAAGCCGATGCCACGAACATCGATGCGCTGCGGCAGGTGGGCGCCGGTGACTTCTCCACCGCGGTCGTCGGCATCGGGACCTCGATCGAGGACAGCGTGCTGACGACGGCCAATCTCGTCGATCTGGGCGTGGGGCAGGTGTGGGCGAAGGCCATCTCCCCCTCGCACGGCAAGATCCTGCATCGCATCGGCGCCCACCACGTCCTCTACCCCGAATCGGATGCCGGCAGGCGGGTGGCGCACCTGGTGAGTTCGCGGATGATGGAGTACATCGAATTCGACGAGGGTCACTTCGCGGTCGTGAAGATGCGGCCTCCACGCGAGATCCAGGGCTTCACGCTCGGCGAGTCGGGAGTGCGCGACAAGTACGGTGTCACGATCGTGGGCATCAAGAGTCCCGGCCGCGACTTCACCTACGCCGAGCCCACGACGCGTGTGGGCAAGCAGGACCTCCTCATCGTCGCCGGCCACGTTGAGCTGCTCGGGCGCTTCGCCGGCCGCCCCTAGCCGCTGCAGCGCAGCTGCGACGCGGGACGCCGCGGCGCGGTGGTGCGGTGAGCGGTGGTGCGCTGGGTGGCGGCGCGGGGTACGGTGCGGTGGGTGGCGGCGCGGGGTACGGTGCGGTGGTGCGGTGCGGCGCGGGGGCGCGCTGGCTGCGGCGGTGCGCTGGGTGCGGCGCGGGGGGCGCGCTGGGTGCGGCGGTGCGCTGGGTGCGGCGGCAAATCAGCATCAGCTTGCTAATCGTGCACTGGTGCAGCACTTGTGCGGTACGTGGGCACGCACACCAAGCGGTGGCTTCGCAATGCCGCCGCGATGCCTCGGTTCAGCGCCGCGTTGCAGTACGCAACCAAGGTGCCTGGCCGTAAAGTTTGGTCGCGAAAGCTTCCAGATCGACGGACTCAGCGAAACTGAGCCGGACGATCCGGTACCCCATTGCGACGAGGCGGTTGTATTGCCCGGATTCCTTCCGCATCAGGGTGAAACCGTTATCGACGTACTTCGTCAGACCGTCCACAAGAATGATCGTCTTTGAGTCCCTGTGCATGAAATCGACTCGTGCGATGCGCCGGTTCTCATCGAACACATCGACCTGCTGGTCAAAACCCGTGATCTTGAGGAGTGCGAGGTTGTAGGCGCAACGGCTTTCGGCATAGCTCTCCGACAGTGGACTGATGAAGGCAAGAAGTCGCTCTGCCCTGCGGTGCCCTTTCGAAAGCCTTTCGAGGACCGGGACAAAGCTCTCATCGATATTCGCTCGTGCGAGCCGTCCGAGGTTGTTCGGATATCCGAATCGTGCCGCATTGTCTGCATTGGCATCCGAGCCGAATACAGCTCTGCGCAGGACCTGCTCCAGCGCCGCGAACGCCTCCGGCTCCCCCAACTGTCCGATGAGGTCAAGGGCAGTTCTCGCGGGTGAGGTGAGCACCATTTTGCCGATGTGCACAGAATCTTCTGCCGGTATCGATCTGGTCGTCCGGGACACGTCATTGCTCTTCCAGCGACGGGAGGGATTCGCCACATGGATCAGTCCGCGTGGTGGCCGGTACAACGGCAGATCATGGATGTAGGCCGCCGAGACTCCGCACACTGTATCGTCGGACCGGTACAGCGGATACGACGCCACTCTGACTTTCTCGATTGTGTCCAGCAGGGCGAAGCTCCTCCGTCCCGTAGTGTCCGTCTGTTCGTCGACCTTCCTGATCCACGACTCGTCGGTGATGAGATCCATGATTTTGGTGTGACGAGGGTTTTGGCATCTGGCAACGATCGTATACATCCCATACGTGAGCTTGAGCAGGCAACAGCCGATGGCACTGCTGATAGTGCGACTGAAGATGTTGTTGGCAGCCAATTCCCGATTTCGCACGATATTGTACATGGACCAATATTCGAGAGCGGCTGCGGCACCGTTCAATAGGCTCACGCGGCCCTGTGGAGACATGCTCTTCGCCCACAGGATTCATGCACTCGAGTCACGGCATCGTCCACAACGAAGCGAACTCGAGTTGCTGACGAATTCGGCGGTGGCCGCGACGGACTTTGCATTGCCAGAGAAGGGACGAAGAGGTGCAAGGACAGCTCCACGCGCACTCGCTTGCTCGAGCACTCGCTTCAGCCTCGTCTTCACAGTGCCGATTCTTGGTGACCGTATCCACAACCGCTGGGCATAAGTGCCTAGGTGGAGCACTAGCGACGCACCCTTGCACCTCTGGCAAGCGGAGCCGACTTTCGGCAGTAAAGGCGCAGTAAAGGCGCGGAAAGAACGCGGTTGGAGTTGCGGCCTGCGAGGAAAAACGGACGCTCAGCCACTCGAGTGCTCACCCAGTTGTCGGGCACTCACCCGCCAGCATGAACAAGCGGCAACGTGTACCACCGCTGGTGAGAGCGGGCGACGGGAATCGAACCCGCGTCATCGGCTTGGGAAGCCGAGGCTCTACCATTAAGCTACGCCCGCGCTTGCCGTCTGAACCCGGCCCTCCAGTGCGGATCACCGTCCTCTGCTGTGGGCCGCCACTGACGACTCGTTTCCAGTGTATCTTCTCAGCGCGAAGATCTGTGCAAGGTGGTCGGCCCCGATATCACTTTCCCACCGGAGTCGGCGTCAACACCCGAGACACGCGCGACGAAAGTGCCGAAACACACGCGACGCACGCGCCCGACAATGGGCTCCGACGCCCGGTGCCACCTTCCCGAGACACGCGCCCGGGTCACCCGCCCGACGGAAAGTACCTACGCCCGGGTCACCCGCCCAACGAGGATGCCGAAGTACGCGCGCCGAAAGCCCCGACAGACTCCCGGAAAGTCCCAGGACACGACCGAGGGGGCGGCCGAAGCCACCCCCTCGGGCGTATACCGGATGCACCGCGCCGCACTGCCTGTTCATGATGTGCGGCACCTATGCATCACGTCGGACGATCAGTGCTCGACGGCTTCCTCGGCACCGAATCCGGTGTGGGCCCGGACGTCCATCTCCGCCGCCAGCTCGGGATTCTCGACGGTCTTGTCGGTGACCGACGCGATCCACCCGAGGAGGAAGCCGAGCGGGATCGAGATGATTCCGGGATTCGACAGTGGGAAGATCGCGAAGTCGGCCCCCGAGATCATCGCGGTCTCAGAACCGGAGACGACCGGGGAGAACGCGATCAGCACGATCGCCGATCCCAGACCGCCGTAGATCGAGAACACCGCACCGCGAGTGGTGAAGCGCTTCCAGAACAGCGAGTAGACGATCGTCGGCAGGTTCGCACTGGCCGCGACGGCGAAGGCGAGGGCGACGAGGAACGCGATGTTCTGGCCCTGCACGCCGATGCCGCCGACGATGGCGACGACGCCGATCACGATGACCGTGCGGCGGGCGATCTTGACCTCAGCCTCGGAGTCCTCGACCTTGCCCTTCTTGATGACATTGGCGTAGATGTCGTGGGCGAAGGAGGCGGCCGCAGTGATCGCCAGGCCCGCGACAACCGCGAGGATCGTGGCGAATGCGACTGCGGAGATGAATCCCATGAGGATGGGCCCGCCGAGGTGAAGCGCCAGCAGCGGTGCTGCCGAGTTCACCCCGCCGGGAGCGTTCTCGATCGCGTCCGGGCCGACGAGTGCTGCCGCACCGTATCCGAGGACGAGGGTGAACAGGTAGAACCCGCCGATGAGCCAGATCGCCCAGACAACCGAGCGACGAGCTTCTTTCGCCGAAGGCACCGTGTAGAAGCGCATCAGAACGTGCGGCAGGCCGGCGGTGCCGAGCACCAGAGCCAGCGCCAGAGAGATGAAGTCGAGCGGATTCTCACCGTATTTCTGACCCGGTTCGAGAATGGCCTCGCCGACACCTGCACCCGCGCTCTCGACCGCAGAGGACAGCAGGGCAGAGAGGTTGAACCCGTTGAGGGCGAGGACCCAGATGGTCATGGCGAAGGCACCGAGGATGAGCAGGACCGCCTTGACGATCTGCACCCAGGTCGTGCCCTTCATGCCTCCGACAAGGACGTAGATGATCATGAGCGCACCGACGACGGCGATGACCAGGGACTGGCCGACCTGGCCGTCGATGCCCATGAGCAGCGACACGAGGCCGCCGGCTCCTGCCATCTGAGCCAGGAGGTAGAAGAAGCAGACCGTCAACGTCGACAGTGCCGCCGCCATCCGCACCGGACGCTGCTTGAGACGGAATGACAGCACGTCGGCCATCGTGAACTTGCCGGTGTTGCGCATCAGCTCTGCGACGATGAGCAGGGCGACGAGCCAGGCGACGAGGAAGCCGATCGAGTACAGGAAACCGTCGTAGCCGTTGACGGCGATGGCACCGCAGATGCCCAGGAACGAAGCCGCGGACAGGTAGTCACCCGAGATCGCGAATCCGTTCTGCGAGCCGGTGAAGGAACGCCCGCCTGCGTAGTAGTCGGAGGCCGACTTATTGTTCCTGCTGGCGCGCAGGACGATGAACATCGTCACGGCGACGAAGGCGGCGAAGATGGTGATGTTGAGGACAGGGTTGTTCTCGACCTTGGTCACGCCTTGGGAGACGGCGTCGAGTCCCGAAGCGAACAGGTCTCCGATGGCGACGGTGCTCATGGGGTGGTTCCTTCCGACTGCTGCTGAAGGCGTTCACGGATCGCCGAGGCCGGCGGGTCGAGCTTGTTGTTCGCGAACGAGACATAGAACATCGTGATCGCGAAGGTCGTCACGAACTGCAGAAGTCCGAGGATGAGCCCGATGTTGATCTCCCCGACGACCTTCGTCGACATGAAGTCGTGAGCGTAGGTGCTCAGGACGACGTAGAGGAAATACCACGCCATGAACGCGATCGACAGCGGTATCACCACCGAGAATCGTTTTCGTTTGAGTGCTTTGAACTCGGGATTGTCCTCTTCCGCGAGGAAATCCACCTGAGTGCTGACAGGGTCGGTCATTGCTTCTCCATTCGGATGTGCGTCGAGCGTCGGTGGTCTGCATCACACCCCATCAAACTAACTGTCAGCTCGCGCTGGGGAATACCACCGAAAGTTGGTAGCTTGTTCACATGAATGTCAAAGCCAAGGAATCTCGGGCGCTGAAGGCCGAGACGCGCCGACTCTTCGTCGAGGCCGTCGACTCCCTGCATCGCAGCGGAACCGGGGACGTCATCTTCGGCGGCATGGTCAAGGAGGGTGAGGTCTCCGTCGAGGCGGTCGCCGGAGGAGGCAGGGGACGCCTCTCCTCGCTCATCGTCACCACCGGACGTGGACTCGGCGGGCGCGCACTCATGGAGGGCACCCCACAGCTGACCAAGAACTATGGAGTCGACCCCTACATCACCCATCACTACGATGAGGAGATCCTCGGCGAAGGGATCCAGGTGCTCGTCGCCGTGCCGACCCTGCGCGGCGGTGAGGTCACCGGCATGATCTACTGCGGCCACCGCGACAACTTCAATGCCGCGGCCCCGCAGACGAGTGACCTGGTCAAACGCGTCCGGCAGCTGTCGGTGGACCTGGGCCGGCTGGACCACAGCCGATCGACGCCGGAGCAGGTCGAGCCGGAGCGTCCGTACTCGGATCTCGAGTCCTCGAGTCGTGAGGCGCTGCGCCGGACCTATGCGGAGCTTCGCGCCATCCGTTCAGGCGTCGATGAGAACGAGATGCGCCACCGCCTGGGTGTCGTGGAGAATCGCCTGGCGGACATCCTCTCCGGGCACAACCCGGATCTGTTTCCGAGTCCGACGCCCACCGTGAGCCTCTCCCCCAGGGAGACCGACATCCTCTCGCATGTGGCTCTCGGCTGGTCGAACGCGCGGATCGCCGAGGGGCTGGGCCTGCGCGAGTCGACCGTGAAGTCCTATCTCAATACGGCCATGGTCAAGCTCTCCGCCGGCACCCGGCATGAGGCTGTGTCCATCGCCAGGTCGGCCGGGGTCCTCCCCTGACCAGTCGAGGAGGCCAGAGCCTGACCAGTCGAACGGGCCGGGGTTCTCCCCCACCCCGACGAACAGGCCGCCCCGACGAACAGGCCAGTCCGACGAACAGGCCGGCCCGACGAGCAGTCCGATATCTCAGCCGTTGATGGCCTCCGAGTTCTCCTTCTCCATTTCGAGGGAGCGGTCGCCTGCAGCCTGAGCAGCCGCCTCGGCGATGTCGAAGATTCCGGCATCGATGAAGGTCTCCAGCCCGGCCAGCGTCGTCCCGCCCTTGCTGCTGACGGCCTGACGCTGAGCGCTCGGGTCTGGTTTCTCGGTCAGCAGCCGTCCGGCCCCGTCCGCGGTGGCCACGACCATCTGCTTGGCGGTCTCCTCGCTCAGTCCCATCTTCACCCCGGCGGCGATCATCGACTCCGCCAGGAGGAAGAAGTAGGCGACACCGGAACCGGAGATGCCCGTCATAGCGGGAATCTGGTCTTCTTCGAGCTCGACGACGAGCCCGGCCCCGGACAGCAGATTCCGCAGCGTGTCCACGGTGGTCTCGCCCACCTCGGCGGACGGGGCCAGGGCGATGACGCCGTGTCCGATCGCGCTGGGGGTGTTGGGCATGATGCGCACGATCGGGTTGGCCGGTGCCAGCGCCATCAGGTCGGCCATGGCAACCCCCGCGGCCATCGACACGAGTACGGTGTGCGGGCTCAGGCTCGGGGCCAGGTCCCGCACGGTCTCGGCCATCATCCACGGTTTGACGCCGAGGAGGACGAAGTCGGCGCCCTCGGCGGCCGTCCGGTTGGCTTCGGCGTCGTCCTCCACCGAGGTGACTGTGGCGTTCGGGAGTTCGGCGGCGAGTCGTTTCGCCGAGGCGGCCGAGTTCGTCGTCGCTCGAACGTCGAGCTTCTCGTCGGCGCCCAGGATCCCCTTGATCAGCGCCGTGCCCATGTTTCCCGTGCCGATGGAGGCGATGGAGGTCAAATCAGACCTGCCTTTCTGTGGTGGTTGCCGTCTGTCTGGATCGTTGTCTGTGGGTGCTCGCGGGTTCGGTGCGCTCAGCCGTCCGCGGATCGGTCGCTCGTGCGAATGTGGCTGGATGCGCTGGGCCGCGGGTTCGAGGATTCGAGGCCGAGGTGGTTCCTTGCGAACGCGAGGGAGTCGGCGAGCATCTGCTCCCTGGTGGACTTCTTCGCCACGAAGCGTGTGTTGACCTCGACCACGACGTCTCCTGCCCAATCGTGTTTGGCCAGGTGCTGGAGGGTCTCGGCCACGGGCATGGTGCCTGTGCCCGGAACGAGGTGCTCGTCTTTGAGCGATCCCGAGCCGTCTGTGAGGTGGACGTGGCGGAGTTTGTCGAAGATCTCCGCTACGGTTTCGACTGCATTCATCCCGGCCGTCGACGCATGGGAGAAGTCGAAGGTGAGTGCGTCGTAGTCCTCGTCGAGTGGATTCCAGTCGGGATAGTAGACGAGGATCTCGCGGACCCCGGCGCGCCAGGGGTACATGTTCTCCACCGCGAGGACGACTCCCGTCTCCTGAGAGACCTGACGCACGCCGTCGACGAAGCCCAGGGCGTACTCCCCCTGCCACCGGAAGGGCGGGTGCAGGACCACGGTTTTGGCTCCGACGTCCTTCGCGAGGTTCGCGGTGATCCGCAGCTTCTCCCAGTGGTCCTTGTGCAGCACGCGGGGCATGAACAGCAGGGTGGGCGCATGCAGGGACATGACGTCGAGACCGGTCTGCGCGGAGAGTCGGTTGATCAGGTCGACGTCGCGTGTCTCGGCGTTGTGGGTGACCATGATCTCGACCCCGTCGTAGCCGTGCTTGGCCGCCTGAGAGAAGGTCTCGGCGACGGTCATCGGGGAAACCGAGGAACTGGAGAGCCCGATCCGGATGGGGTGCTCCGAACTGTGCTGGGTCTCGTGGTCGTAGACCTCGTGGCTGTCGAAGTATTCGCGGTGGCGTCGCGAATTGGACCGCGCGGAATTCTTGGCGGTGTACACCTTGCGCGTTGACTTCGACCGTTTCGCCCTGCTCATCTCACCCAGTTTAGTCCTCCGAGATTACACGTTCCCTCAGAAACCATAAGACCGGCGAAGACTAGACTGGATCGATGACTGAATTTCGCGTCCGTCCGGCCCGCGTCTGCGATGCCGCCCGGATCGCCGAGGTCCACATCGCCGCATGGCGGGCCGCCTACCGAGGCATCATGACCGACGATGTCCTCGATTCCCTCGACCTCGAACGGCAGTCAGCCGCCTGGTCGACGAACCTCGGCGACGAGCAGAGCCCGATGTCGTCGCTTGTGGCGGTGCGAGCCGGCCCCCACGAGGCGACCGCCGACACCCACGAGGCGACCGCCGGCACCGACGAGGCGACCGCCGACCCTCGCATCATCGGCTTCGGTGGGGTGTGCCCGCCACGGGATGTCGCCGAGGTGCTCGACCGGCTGCCCGACACCTCGGGCCTGGGGCAGCTCGCGTCGATCAACCTCCACCCCGATGTCTTCGGCACCGGTGCCGGGGCGGTTCTCCTCCACGCCCTCGAGGACGAGCTGCGCGAGCTGGGATTCACTCGCGCCTATCTCATGGTCGCCGAGGGCAATGAGCGCGCGATGCGCTTCTATGCCAAACACGGCTGGCACCGCACGGAGATCACCCACGTCTTCGATGGGGTGACCCCGGCGGTGCCAGAGCGCTTGTTCACGATAGACCTCGGCTGAGGCCCACCTCGGCGGGACTGGCCGAAGGTGCTCGCCCGTGATCAGCCGTAGAGATCTTCGACGTCCTCGTCGACCCAGCCTTTCGACTTGTCGACGGCCTTGTTCCAGAGTCGGTAGACACGGTCGACCTCGGCCTGCTCCATCGACGGGTTCCAACGCTCGCCCTCATGCCAGTTGGCCTTCACGTCCTCCTCGCCGTTCCAGAACTTCACCGCGATGCCCGCCGCGTAGGCCGCGCCCAGTGCCGTGGTCTCGACGACCTCGGGACGGATGACGGGCACGCCGAGGAGGTCGGCCTGGAACTGCATGAGCGTTTCGTTGGCGACCATGCCGCCGTCGACCTTGAGCTCGGTGAGTTCGACGCCTGAGTCGAGGTCCATTGCGTCGAGGACCTCACGGGACTGGAACGCCACCGACTCGAGGGACGCGCGGGCGATGTGGTTCTTGTTGACGTAGCGTGTCAGGCCCACGATCACTCCGCGTGCATCGGATGCCCAATGCGGGGCGAAGAGTCCCGAGAACGCCGGAACGATATAGCAGCCGCCGTTGTCATCGACCTGCTTCGCCAGCGTCTCGACCTCCGGCGCCTCGGAGATGATGCCGAGATTGTCACGCAGCCACTGCACGAGCGAACCCGTCACGGCGATGGAGCCTTCGAGGGCGTAGACCGCCTCGGCGTCGCCGATCTTGTATGCCACCGTCGTCAGCAGACCGTTCTTGCTGGCCACAGGCTCGGTTCCGGTGTTGATGAGCATGAAGTTGCCGGTGCCGTAGGTGTTCTTGGCCTGGCCCCTCTCGAAGCATGCCTGGCCGAAGGTCGCCGCCTGCTGGTCACCGAGGATGCCGCAGATCGGGGTATCGATGATGAGGCCGTTCTTGGCTCCGTAGCCGTAGACCTCCGAACAGGACTTGATCTCCGGCAGCATCGAGACGGGGATGCCCATGTCGTCGGCGATGTCGGCGTTCCAGTCGAGGCTCCCTATGTTCATGAGCATCGTGCGGGAGGCGTTCGTCACGTCGGTGACGTGGATGCCGCCGTTGACGCCACCCGTGAGGTTCCAGATGACCCAGGTGTCCATGGTGCCGAAGAGCAGCTCACCGGCCTCTGCCGATTCCCTGACTCCGTCGACGTTGTCGAAGACCCATTTCGCCTTCGGCCCTGCGAAGTAGGTGGCCAGCGGCAGACCGACCCGGTCCTTGTACTTGTCTGCGCCCTCGTCCCCTGCCAGCTCGTCGCAGATCCTCTGCGTTCTGGTGTCCTGCCAGACGATCGCGTTGTAGACGGGCTTGCCCGTGTTCTTGTTCCAGATGACCGTGGTCTCACGCTGGTTCGTGATGCCCACGCCCTCGAGCTGATGCCGGTTGATGTCAGCCCGGGCCAGTGCCTGACCGATCGCCTCGTTGGTGTTCCTGATGATCTCCATCGGGTCGTGTTCGACCCAACCGGCGCGGGGGAAGATCTGCTCGTGCTCGAGCTGGCCCGAGGACACGATCTGCCCGTCGTGGTCGAAGACGATGGCCCGCGACGAGGTGGTGCCCTGGTCGATGGCGAGGATGTACTTTTCCTGACTCATTCTTGACTCCTGTGTCGAGGTGATGCTGTGTCTCGATGGTACTGGTGGTTCAGGCGAAGGCCCGGTCGGCTCAGACGAAGGCCCGGGAGGCCAGGCCGGCGATGACGGCGCCCACGAGAGGTCCGGCGATCGGCACCCACGAATACGCCCAGTCGGAACCGCCCTTGTTCGGGATCGGCAGCAGAGCGTGGACGATGCGGGGCCCGAGGTCACGGGCGGGGTTGATCGCGTAGCCGGTGGGTCCGCCCAGCGATGCGCCGATGGCGACGACGAGCAGGGCGACGGCCAGCGGGCCGAGTTTGTCCGGAGTGCCTCCGAAGAGCAGGATGACGAAGACGAGGACGAAGGTGGCGATGACCTCGGTGAGGAAGTTCCACCCGTAGCTGCGGATCTCGGGACCGGTGGAGAAGGTGCCGAGGATGCTGCCGGCGTCCTTCTCCTCGTCGTAGTGCTTCTTGTACACGGCCCAGGCGAGGAAGGCACCGATCACGGCGCCGATCATCTCGGCCGAGAGGTAGGCGACAGTGTTGGCGAAGGTCACCGGGATGCCGTCGGCGTATTCGCCGGCCCCGCTGGCGAGGATGCCGAAGGTCACTGCCGGGTTGATGTGCGCGCCGGTCTTGAAGGCGACGAAGACACCGGCGAAGACGGCCAGGCCCCAGCCGAACGAGATGAGGAGCCAGCCTCCCCCGTTGCCCTTCGTTTTGCCCAGGACCACATTGGCGACGACGCCGACGCCGAGCAGCGTGAGCATCGCCGTGCCGCCGATCTCGTAGAGGAAGATGGTACCCATATCTCACAAACTCCTATTGTTTGTTTTTCCGTTCCATGTGCGGGTATTACGGTTTCGTGCTCTCTTCGACGATTGCTGCGGCGGTGACATCGTCGTGGGTGGATTCCGCAGCGATCTGCGCATCGACGTGGGCCTTGAAGTCCGCGATTTCACAGGCTTCCCGCTCCTCGTCCCATCCGAGGATCGGGGCGATGATGCCGGCAACCGCCTCGGCGGCGGCCTTGCCACGGTCCCTGACCTCGTAGTTGAGCCGCATCCGGCGCTCCAGTACATCGCCGAGGTGGACGGCACCTTCCGAGGTCGCCGCGTAGTGTGCTTCGGCGCGCAGGTAGCGCTGCGCTCCCGGCAGCGGGCGACCGAGCTCCGGGTCCTCGTCGACGAGGTCGAAGATGTCCTCGACGAGAGTGCCGTAGCGACGGATGAGTCGCTCGACGCGGTCTGTGTCCCAGCCGTACTTCTCCGCGATGCCCGACTGTCCTCGACGCACCGCGCCGACGCCCTGGGCGCCGAGCAGCGGCACCGATTCCGTCAGCGACCGACGGTCCTTCGCATCGTCGCCGAGCACGAAGTCGACGGCGTCCTCGGCCATCACCCTGTAGGTGGTGAATTTGCCGCCGGCGATCGCGGCGAGGGCGGGCTCGACCTCCATCACCGTGTGTTCGCGGGAGACCTTCGTCGAGGCCTGCCCCTCCTTGACCACCGGCTGGAGCAGGGGGCGGAGTCCGGAGTAGACGCCGATGACGTCGTCGCGGGTGAGTTTGTCCGTCAGGATCGCGTTCGCATGTTTGAGCAGATAGTCGATGTCGTCGGAGTTGGCCACCGGAGCGTCGACGTCCTGGTCCCATGGGGTGTCCGTGGTGCCGATCACCCAGTAGCCCTCCCAGGGGATGACGAAGAGCACGGACTTCTCGGTCTTCGAGATGATGCCGGTGTTCGGGTCGGCCTTGATCTTGTCCTGGTCGACGGTGATGTGCACGCCCTTGGAGGCGAGCACTTTGAGTCCGGCGTCGGCTTTGGCCAGGTCCTGCTGCTCCTCTGTCCAGACTCCCCCGGCGAGGATCGTGTGCCGGGCGTGGATGTCGAACTCGCGACCGGTCATCTCGTCGCGGGCACGGACGCCGGAGACACGGTCGCCGTCGTGGAGGTAGCCGATGACGGACACGTGGTTGGCCGCGGCGGCTCCGTAGCCTGCGGCCGAGCGGATGAGGGTCATGACGAAGCGGGCGTCATCGACCTTCGCGTCGTAGTATTCGAGGGCGCCGACCGCGGCGTCGTCGGCCAGGCCGGGGAAATGGGCGCTCAGGGCCTTCTTGCCCAGGTGGCGGTGCATCGGCACGGCGCGTTTGCGCCCTGGGCGGGTGGCCATCGTGTCGTAGAGCAGAACGCCGGAGCCGATGAATGCGCGGTCGATGAGGCGGTGTTCGAAGGGGAAGACGAAGGCGACGGGCTCGACCAGGTGGGGAGCCGTGTGCTGGAGGAGGAGGTCGCGTTCCTTGAGCGCTTCGGCGACCAGCTTGAAGTCGAGCATCTCGAGGTAGCGCAGGCCTCCGTGCATGAGCTTCGAGGAGCGGGACGAGGTGCCCGAGGCCCAGTCCTTGGCATCGACGACCCCGACCTTCAGCCCGCGGGTGGCCGCGTCGAACGCGGAGCCGGCTCCGGTGACGCCGCCGCCGACGACGAACACGTCGAGCGGGTCGTCTGGGGTGGTGTTCTCGAGGGTGTGCAGGGCTTCATCGCGGAACGATGGGGACAACTCGCCATTTCGCATTGACAGTTCATTTCCTTCTCAGAGCGTGTGCGTTCCCACCATTATCGCGCTCGGCGTCGATATCCGAGCTCCGTGCGCGGCAGATATGAAGAATCTAACAGCCAGTGCGCAGAAGTGAAACATATCGGCCAGAAGCGAAAGGGCTCAGACGAGTTCCACGCGCATCGCCGAGGAGGTCTCTGCGGAATCGAGCAGGTCGAGTTTGCGCATGATGATGCCTTCGCGCAGTGCCCATGGTGAGATGTTCATGACATTGACGTCGAAGATCGCAAACGCGGCGTCAGCGACGATGGCCCCGGCGAGGACCTGATTGGCCCGTGCTTCGGAGACCCCGGGAAGCGCCGCTCGCTCTTCAGGGGTCCGGGAGGCCAGAGTCTCGATGATTCCGGCGAGGTCACGGCGGAAGAGTTTGCGTGGAGCGTAGATCCCGTCTCCGCTCGGTGCCGCTCCTGCGATCCGGGCCAGGGACCTGAACGTCTTCGACGAGCCCACCACCTGGTCGGCGGTGCCGACGCGGTTGATCTTGCCGGCGATGCGACCGATCTGCGATCGCGCGTATTTCTGCAGTCGGTGGATGTCCTCGGCGCTGGGGAGGGGGTCGGGAATGAAATCGGAATAGGTGCGCCCGGCGCCCAGCGGCAGGGACACGGCAGCCTGCGGGTACTCGTCCTGCCCGGCCGCGATCTCGAGGGAGCCGCCGCCGATGTCGAACAGCAGGATCTTTCCGGCGGACCACCCGAACCAGCGCCTGACCGCGAGGAACGTCACTCGGGCCTCGTCCTTGCCCGTCATCACGTTGAGGGTCACGCCCAGCTGGGAGTTGATCGATTCGATGACTTCGACGCCGTTCGGTGCGTCCCTGAGCGCCGAGGTGGCGAAGGCGAGGATCTGCTCCGATCCCTGATCCTCGGCGACCTCGACCGCCTCGGCGATGAAGGTGCGCAGTCGCTCCTGCCCGGCCGCTGAGATGAGGCCGTCATCGCCGAGGTACTCGGCCAGGCGCAGGACTTCCTTGTGCGAGGTGGCGGGCAGGGGCGGGGCACCGACATGGGCGTCGACCACGAGGAGGTGGACGCTGTTGGACCCGACGTCGAGGACTGCTAAGCGCATTCGAACAGTCTAACCACAGATTTCACTCGCCTGCCCAGTCCGTTCCTGTGAAGCCGAACTCGGGCGGACGTTTGGCGAAGAACGCCTCCTGACCGCGCGCGATTTCGTCCTGGTAGGCCTCGTCGAGCCACTGCGGCGGGGTGAGGACGGCACCGTCGCCACCGCCGCGGTTCTCCCCCAGCTCTCCGGCGAGGACCGCCTTCGACCCGATCTGGGACAGCCGCGAGAGTCCGACGACCCTCTCCCCCAGCGCCTGTGCCGCGGCCAGAGGCGTCTCGGTCACCTCGTGGAAGAAGCCGAGCTCACGCATCTGGTCGAACTTCACGATCGAAGCTGTGACCAGCAGATATCTGGCCCACGCGTCGCCGAGGACGGTCGACAGCCTGCGGGTCGGCCCCGGGGGATAGACGAGGCCGAGCTTTGCGGCCGTGACCCCGAAGATCGAACCGGGGGCACCGATGCGGATGTCGCAGGCGGCGGCGATCTCGGTGCCGCCACCGACACAGTTGCCGGTGATGGCCGCGATGGTGGTGGTGCGCGCATCGGCCACGGCCGCCTCGGCGGTGGAGTTGAGCTCCCAGAAGTCGCCAAGGGGCACGTTCAGGTCTGCGATATCGGAGCCGGCGGAGAAGTGTCCGGCCGCACCGGTGATCACGAGTGCGCCGATCGAGTCATCGGCGTCGACTCCGGCGATGATCTCCGGCAGCGACCGCCACATCGGACGGGATATGGCGTTGCGCTTCTCGGGCCGATCAATGACGAGGGTTCCGACTCCACCGGTGACGGTGAAGTCGAAACCCTCGAGATCGACCGGACGGTAGGCTCCGTCAACGGTCATGTCCATAGCCTTTCAGCGGCGGCACTTCAACCCCGGTCGTCGGGGACTTCGCGCTGGTCGTGGCCGTCATAGGCGCTGAGCGGACGGATCAGTGCGTTGTCGGCCTGCTGCTCCATGATGTGAGCGGTCCAGCCGGTGATGCGGGCCATGACGAAGATCGGCGTGAACTGGTCGGTGTCGAAGCCCATGAGGTGGTACGCCGGACCCGAGGGGTAGTCGAGGTTCGGGTAGATCCCCTTGCGGGCGACGAAGTCTTCCTCGAAGGCGTTGTAGAGGTCGAGGAGATCGGTCGCACCCTTGGCCGCGACCATGTCTTCGAAGGCCTTGCGCATGGTCGGCACACGCGAGTCGCCGTTCTTGTAGACACGGTGTCCGAAGCCCATGATCTTGGCCTTGTTGGCCAGGGCATCGTCGATCCAGGCCGAAACCTTGTCGGCGGTCCCGACCTCTTCGAGCATCGCCATGACCGCTTCATTGGCCCCGCCGTGCAGAGGGCCCTTGAGGGCGCCGATGCCACCGGCGACTGCCGAGTAGAGGTCGGAGGTCGTCGAGGTGATCACGCGGGAGGTGAACGTCGAGGCGTTGAACGAGTGCTCCGCGTAGAGGATCATCGAGATGTCGAAGCAGCGCACGACCTCCTCGGCGGGAACCTCGTCGAAGACCATCTTGAAGAAGTTCGCGGCGTAGCCGAGGTCCTTCGTCGGTGCGATCGGGTCGAGGCCGTTGCGGCGGCGGTGGTCGATGGCCACGATCGTCGGCAGCTGGGCGTAGAGACGCTCGGCCTTCGCGATGTTGGCTTCCTCGCCTTCGACGTCCGCATCGGGATCGACGGCGCCGAGGTAGGCCACCGCGGTCTGCACGACATGCATCGGGTGGCAATCCGTGGGCAGGTCGAGGATGAGCTGGACGAGCTTGTCGTCGATAGTGCGCTGAGCGCGCTCGCGGGCCGTGAACTCCTCGAGCTGAGCCGCGGTCGGCAGTTCGCCGTTCCAGATCAGGTAGGAGACTTCCTCGGAGCTGCACTTGGCAGCAAGCTCCTGCACGGGGTAACCGCGGTAGGTGAGCGAGTTCGTTTCCTGGACTACCTTCGAAACGGCCGTGGTGTCGACGACGACGCCGGCGAGGCCCTTCTTGATTTCTTCGGTCACTGGTGACCCTCCTGTGAAAAGTTGAATACGGCAGCGTCAAAATCGTTGTACGCAGCGTAGTCGATCGTGTCGTACAGGTCCGCACGGGTCTGCATTCCCTCGAGCAGGTCCACCTGGGTGCCCTGGTCGCGAATGGTCTGCAGGCCCGATTTGATCGCACCCATGGCGAGACGCAGAGTAGTGACCGGATAGATCACGACTTTGACTCCGACGTTCGCCAACTGCTCGGTCGTGAACAGTTCGCTCTTACCGAATTCTGTCATGTTCGCCAGAATCGGCACATCCACGCTGCTGGCGAATTTCTCGAATTCGCTCAGGTCCCGCATGGCTTCGGGGAAGATCAGGTCCGCTCCGGCGTCGACGTAGGCCTTGGCGCGGTCGATCGCCGCGTCCAGGCCCTCGCCCGCACGGGAATCGGTGCGGGCGCTGATCACGAAGTTCTCGTCACGGCGGCCCTTGACAGCAGCTTTGATGCGCTTGCTCATCTCGGCGGCGGAGACGACCTCCTTGCCCTCGAGGTGGCCGCAGCGCTTCGGATTGACCTGGTCTTCGAGGTGCATCCCCGAGATTCCGGCGTCCTCGAATTCCTGGACGGTGCGGGCCACGTTCATGGCCTCGCCCCAGCCTGTGTCGGCGTCGATGAAGGTCGGCAGGTTCGTCACCCGGGCGATGTTGCGTCCGTGGTCGGCCACCTCGGTGAGTGTGGTCAACCCGATGTCGGGCAGACCCATGGCCGCGGAGAACGCACCACCGGAGATGTAGACGCCCTCGAACCCGGTCTGCTCGATGATCTGGGCGTTGATCGGGTTGATCGCACCGGGGAACGCGGCGATCCGGTCACCGGCGAGGATTTCGCGGAACTTCGCGCGGCGTTCGGCCGGCGTCGCGGTTGCACCCAACATCAGAAGATTCCCTTCGAACCGGTGTGCTCGAGTCCCTCGACGGTGAAGCTGAGTTCGGCCACACCCTCCGCGTCGAGGTTCTCGAGGTTCTCGGCCAGATCGATGAAGCGAGTCTGCTCGGCACCGGTGAGGATGCCCTCGGACAGGGTCTTGAACTTCTCGATGTAGTTCGCACGTGCGAAGGGGCGGGCACCGAAGGGATGCGCATCGGCCACGGCGATCTCGTCGACCAGGGTCGAACCGTCGTCGAATTCGATCTCCACGCGTCCGCCGAAGGCCTTCTCGTTGGGATCACTCGAGTGGTAGCGGCGAGTCCACTCCTTGTCCTCTGTGGTCTCGATCTTGTGCCACAGCTCCACGGTCTCCCGGCGTCCGGCACGCTCGGGAGAGTAGGAGTGCTCGTGGTGCCACCCCTGGTCCTCCATGGCGACGGCGAAGATGTACATGATCGAGTGGTCGAGGGTCTCCCGGCTCGCCTTGGGATCCATCTTCTGCGGATCGTTCGCACCCGTGCCGATGACGTTGTGCGTGTGGTGCGAGGTGTGGATGACGACGCGCTTGATCTTGGACAGGTCATCGATCTCCCCGCCGAGCTTGCGGGCGAGGTCGATGAGTGCCTGTGCTTGGTATTCGGCCGAGTGTTCCTTGGTGTAGGTCTCGAGGATCGCGCGCTTGGCCTCGCCCGCACCGGGCAGGGGAACGGTGTAGCGGGCCTCGGGGCCGGAGAGGATCCAGGCGATGAAGCCGTCCTCACCTTCGTAGATCGGGTTCGGCGCACCTTCGCCGCGCATCGCACGGTCGACGGACTCGACGGCCATCTTGCCGGCGAACGCAGGTGCGTGGGCCTTCCAGGACGAGATCTCGCCCTTGCGGGACTGACGGGTCGCTGTCGTCACGTGCAGGGCCTGCTGGATCGCCTGGAAGGTGACTTCGGTGTCGAGTCCGAGCATGGCACCGATGCCGGCGGCAGCGGACGGGCCGAGGTGGGCGACGTGGTCGATCTTGTGCTCGTGCAGGCACATTCCCTTGACCAGGTCGACCTGGATCTCGTAGCCGGTGGCGATGCCGTTGATGAGGTCCTTGCCGCCCACACCCTTGTGCTGGGCGACCGCGAGGACCGGCGGGATGTTGTCACCGGGGTGGGAGTACTCTGCGGCGAGGAAGGTGTCATGGAAGTCGAGTTCGCGTACCGCGACCCCGTTGGCCCAAGCCGCCCATTCCGGGGAGAAGCGCTCGCTCCGGGGCAGGCCGAAGACGGTGGCTCCGGGTGAGTACGGGTGGGTCTGTGCCTGTTCGCGAGCGTGCAGCGGGGCCGAGCGGCGAACCGATGCCGCAGCCACCGAGGCGTTGTCGATGATGCGGTTGATCACCATCTCGGAGACATCCGAGTCCACCGGAGTCGGGTCCGAAGCGACCTCGGCGATCTTCCAGGCGAGTTGGTCTTCACGAGCCAGGTTCTCTGAGCTCTTGTGCGTGCGGACTTCATGATCGATCATGGTTAACCCCTTCAAACGTCCTTGACCGTTCAGGTCTTTCAGCGGCTGACACAACTGTAGGCTACGTCACGTCTCTGTCACGGTCTGGCCGGAATTTTATCTCGACATCAAGATACTTTACCCGACCGCACCGAAACACCACCACCCGACCCCACCCGTCGGGACTCTCGAGGCGGTCGGTGAACTGTGCCACAATTGAGTCATGACGCGCACCGCCCTGGACTTCGACGAGAACTGGTTCGATGACGCCGAGTTCGCTCAGCTGCGACGTCGACTGCCCATCCCCTATGTGAATGCGATTCCCGTCCGGGTGGGCGAATCCGGAAATGTCGAACACATCGGCCTGCTCCTGCGCAGCCTGGATGACGGGACCCTGGGCCGCGAGGTCGTCGGCGGACGGATCCGCTTCCACGAAAGCATCCGCACCGCCCTCATGCGCCACGCGGAGAACGACCTCGGACCGATGGCGCTGCCGGTCATTCCCCCGGCGATCTCGCCGTTCCACATCGCCGAGTACTTCCCCACCGAAGGCTCGTCCCTCCTCCACGATCCGCGTCAGCATGCGATCTCGATGTGCTTCATCCTCGAGGTCCGTGGCGAGTGCACCCCTCGCGCGGATGCGCTCAGCCTCGACTGGCTGACCCCGGAGGAGACGCTGCGCTCCGATATCGTCGGCGAGATGTGCCATGGCCAGGAGCACCTCCTCCGCTACGCCCTGGCCCACATGGGGTTCGCGATCTGAAGACCGGTCTGTCTCTACGAACCGTAGAAAGACCTTGGTAGACTGGCCCGACGGGGACGGTTCTGATGACCGGGGCCATCGTCCTCGTGCGGGTGGAGTCGGCCCCGTTGGGAGGTCTGCCATGACTGCCGAGAACCTCGGTAGCGATCAGTCATCGACGGGACTCGGGATCCTCGTCGGATACGACGGTTCCGAACTTGCCGCACGTGCTCTCGAATACGGCGCGGCCGAAGCCGCTCGCCGTCGCATCGCCCTCACGGTCGTCGCCGCCTACACCGTCCCGATGACCATCTACCCCAACCTCGCGTCGATGCCGGAGGAGAACGAGCAGGAGGCCTCACATTCAGCGGTGAAGAAGCTGCTCACCGAGGCAGCCGAGCTGCTGCGTGACCATGTGGGTCCCGTTTCCTACCGCGCCGAGCGCGGCGATGCCGCCGGCGTGTTGGTGCACCTCAGCGCCGATGCGCGTGCCGCGGTCGTGGGAGCGAGGGGCCGTGGCGGGTTCATCGGTCGCCTCCTCGGCTCGGTGTCGACGGCTCTGCCGTCCCACTCCCACTGCCCGACGATCGTCGTGCCCGGCCATCGCTCCGATGGGCCCGAGGCTTCGGTCGTGGTCGCCGCCGACGGCTCGGAGGGCGGACGTCTGGCCATGTTCACGGCCGCCGAGGTGGCCGCCTCGCGTGGCAGCGCACTCGAGATCGTCACGGTCCTGCCCGCGGGCGACGAATGGCTCTACTGGTATCCGGAGCTGGACCTCGGCGCCGAGGTCTCCGACCGGAGGCGGCAGCAGCTCGAGGCCGCGCTCAACCCCGAGCTGACCGCCGTGTCCCAGCAGTTCCCAGAGCTCAGGGTCGGTGCCACGGTGTCGATCGGGAACCCGATCGACGTGATTGCCGAGCTGACGAGAACTGCGCAGCTGACCGTCCTAGGCACCAGGGGCCGCGGATCCTTCCGGAGTGCTCTGATGGGGTCCGTCTCGCACGGGGTCCTCCACCATGCGCAGGGGCCGGTCATGGTCGTCCCGGGCTGAGCCGACTTCCTCGGATCATTCCGAACCGATGTCGGCATCCGGATCCGGGTCCTTGTCACCGGCGCGCGTGATCTCGACATCGTCGATCTCTTCGGAATCTGCCGACGCGGAGGTGCCCTGCGCCCCGTCCCCGGCAGGGACCTCGTACGTCGTCGCACGCAGCGATTCGTCACTCACACGCACCCGGGTGAAGGCCGGGATGTCGTTATGGACGCTCTTGGCCTCCCAATCGAGTCCCGGAACGTAGTCGTAGAACTTCGATCCCGAGGAAGAAGTCAGAGTCAGGTACATTGTCTGTCCCTCCTCCTTCTCCTGTTCGAGTCCGGCGTCGGAGCCTTTGACCGGCTGTCCCCCGGCATCCATGAGGAAGGTCCGATTAAAGATGTGGTCATGGCCGGACACCACGAGGTCGATGTCGTTGCGGGCCGCGACCGGCGGAATGGCTTCGCGCAGCTGTTGCACGTCGGGGTCGCTGTTATGGGTCGCGGTCGAGTAGATCGAATGGTGGAAGCCGAGGACCTTCCACCGGGCTTCGTCGCCATGTTCGCTGACGACGTCGTCGATGAACTCCGCATGTTCCTCGGTGTCGTGGTCGTTCGAGTTGATGTTGATGAACAGAACCCCGGAATCGATGAACCAGTAGTCCCCGCCGGAGGTGATCGCTCCACCTTCACCGTGGTCGTGGCTGACATTGGGCCGGTTGAAGTGCTGTTCATAGGACTTCGAAGTGACATCGTGGTTGCCGATGGTCGTCGCCTGCGGAACGGTCGTCGTCGCCTCGGGCGCCAGGTACTGCTCGTACTGCCCTTGGTCGCCTGCCGAGTTCACCTGATCACCCAAGGAGTAGAAGAACCTCGGATCCTGCGCGGCCTCCAACGCGGAGGTCAGCGTCCTGTCCCACCCTGTCGCGTCATCGGGCCGACCGCCGCCGGCGCCGACTTGCGGATCACCGAAGACGAGGAATTCGCTGTCCCCATCTGAGGTCCCCGTATCGAACCGTGCCACCGGGGAGAAGCCGTCCTCCTCGCTGCCGACCTGGTAGGCGTATTCGGTGCCCGGCTCCAGACCGGTCATGTTCGCATGATTGTAGTGACGTCCGAGGTCGGTCGAGAGACCCGAGTCGGTGGTCGGAGCGCTGTGGGCGTCTTCGGGCAGAGCCGAGCCCTCGAGTTCCGAGGTCTTTGACCAGCGAACCTCTCCCTCTCCGGGGGTCTCACTCATCCAGGACAGGTTACGTGAGGTCTCATCGGCCCCGACCTGCAGGACGGTGTCGGAGATCGCGGACTCCTCATTCTCTTCGACCCGGGCCGAGGATGAGTGACCAGGGTCGGCGTGCGCGGGGACCGGCGGGACGACGAGAGCCGCCGACAGCACAAGTGCGGACAGGGAACTCATCGGTGTTCTCAGGTGTCGTATTGTCACCCGATCATTTCTACCCATCGGTAGTGAAGGTCGCGGCGCGGGCAGGTGTCCGGCTCCGCAACTGCGGGTGAACTCTTCGTCACGAAGTGTTGCCGTGGACTGCTGTACAGTGGGGTCCACGACAGGGGAGCGCCGCAAGGGGCGCTGAGAGTGCAGATGAAGCTGCAGACCCTCGAACCTGATGCGGTCAGTACCGCCGAAGGAAGTCGAGACTCTTCTACCCCTCCTTGATACGAGGAGGCACAATGCCGAAAACGACCGCAGCGGATTCTCCACAGCGGAGCGCACCGAAGTATTCCCACGTCCCGGCGACCAAGCAGTGGAGAGTCGTCGACTATGTCGTCACGGCCGTGCTCGGCATCGCCGTCGGCCTCGTCTTCTGGGTGCTGGCACTGAGCTGGAAGGCCCTCGAGCTCGGATTCCAGGCGTTCCCGCCCTCGATCGGTCTCATCGCTGGCCTCTGGGTCCTCGCCGGGCCCTTGGCCGCAGCCATCATCCGCAAACCCGGCGCCGCACTCCTGTGCGAGCTCATCGCCGCCATCGTCGAAGCCGTCCTCGGCTCCCATTTCGGGGCCACGGTTCTGCTCTCCGGCTTCGTTCAGGGCCTTGGCGCCGAACTCGTCTTCGCCGCCTTCGGCTACCGTAAGTTCAACTTGTGGGTCACGAGTCTGGCCGGGCTGCTGGCCGCCGCGTTCATGTCCGTGAGCGAGAACATCATGTACAACGCCGAATGGCAGTTCGGATTCCAGGCCGCCTACACGGTGTGCGCGATCATCTCCGGCATCGTCATCTCCGGCATCGGCGCCTGGTTCGCCTACCGGGCGATTGCGAAGACCGGGGCGCTGAGTTCGTTCGCTTCGGGCCGTGTCCACTGATGGCTCTGCCGATCACGGCCCACGGATATTCGTGGACCCACGCCGATCGGGACGAACCGGCGGTCGGGCCCCTCGACCTGAGCATCAATGCAGGGCAGAAGGTTCTGCTCCTGGGCCCTTCGGGGGCAGGGAAGTCGACTCTCCTGCACGCCATCGCCGGCGTCCTGCCCGCCGAATCCGGGGAATCCACCGGTGAGCTACTCGTCGGCGACACCGTCCCCGATCCCCGCCGAGGGAAGACCGGATTGGTCCTCCAGGACCCCGACTCCCAGGTGATCTTCTCCCGCGTCGGCGACGATGTCGCCTTCGGCATGGAGAATCTGGGGCTGCCCGCCGAGGTGATCGAATCCAGGATCTCCACCTCGCTTGGAGCCATGGGCCTCGACCCTCCGCGAAGCCACCCGACGGCGGCTCTCTCCGGCGGGCAGAAGCAGCGGTTGGCGCTGGCCGGAATCCACGCCATGGCTCCAGAGGTCATCGTCCTCGACGAACCCACAGCGAACATCGATCCCGACTCGGCCCCGCTGGTCCGAGACGCCGTCCTCGACACTCAGGCGGCCACCTCGGCGACGATGGTCATCGTCGAACACCGGGTCGGCCTGTGGCTCGATCATGTGGACACCGTGATCGTCCTCGGCAGGGATGGACTGCTCGTCCAGGGCCCGCCGAGGCGGGTCTTCGGTGACCCTGAACTCGCCGATGAGCTGCGCGAATGCGGGATCTGGATGCCCGAGGAATGCAATCCGCACGCGGCCGTGAACCGCAGAGCGCCCACGATGGTCGGCAGTGATCCGACCGGCGAGGTCCTGCTTGCGACCACCCGGCTCGGTGTCGGTCGTCCGGGCTCCGGGCGAACGGCCGCGGTCGATCTCGATGTGAACATCCGGTCTGGTGAGGCCATCGGTATCGTCGGTGCCAACGGTGCCGGAAAATCCACGATGGCGCTGACCCTCGCGGGGCTCATCCCCGAGGTCGAGGGCGAGGTCACGGCGCTGGGCTCCCTGCGCTCTGGGGCCAAGCATGCCAGACCCTTGCGTTGGCCCTCCCACTTCCTGGCCCCGCGGATCGGGATGGTGTTCCAAGAACCCGAGCATCAGTTCCTGCGCTCGAGTGTGGCCGGGGAACTGGCATTGGGTCCGCGACTGGCGGGGTGGTCGAGTCACGAGATCGATGTTCGTGTCGCCGAACTGCTGGATGCGCTGGGGCTTGAGAAGCTCGCCGAATCACACCCACAGGGTCTCTCCGGAGGAGAGAAGCGCCGGTTGTCGGTGGCGGCAATGATCGCCCCACGGCCCCGGATCCTCATCGTCGACGAACCGACGTTCGGCCAGGACGCCCTCACCTGGACGGGGCTCGTCGACCAGTTCATCGATGTGCTCGACCGCGGCAGCGCCGTGGTCGCCGTCAGCCACGACCACGACTTCCTCGATGCGATCGGCGCCCGACGATTCGAGCTGGGAACACGGACGTCGAACGGCTTCGGGGATGAGTCGGCCGATGCTGTGAGGAGGGGTGTGCGCATTGAGTGAGTCTGTCGCCGTTGAGGATCCGGGCCAACTCATTCCCATCGTGCGCAGGACGGCACTGGTCAGGTGCAATCCCCTGACGAAGATCGCAGTGGCCCTCATCCTCATGGTCGGTGCCCTGTTGAGCATCGACGTGGTCTCCGCCGGAGTCGTGCTCGGATTCTGTCTGCTTGCGCTGCCGGCGACGGGACTCGATCTTTGGGCGGCGCTGCGACGTCTGTGGTTTCTGCCCCTCGGCGCGCTCCTGGCCGCCTGGGGCACTGCGATCCTGGCCGAGAAGACCGGGGCTGTCGTCGTCGACCTCGGACCGATCCTCATGACGTCGGGCTCCCTCGGCGCGGCTGCCCCGATCTTCCTGCGTGCCCTGGCCTTGGCGATTCCGCTCATCGTGCTCGCCTCGACGATCGGCCCCAGGGATCTCTCCGATGCTCTCATTCAGCATCTGCGCCTGCCGGAGGTCGTCGTGGTGTCCGTGTTGGCGGCCGGACGCCTGCTCGGCCTCCTCGTCAGCGAGTGGCAGACGCTGTCGATGGCCAGGCGGGCCAGAGGCGTGGCAGGCGGTTCGATCGTGAGGCGCACAGGCAGCCTCTTCACCGGCGTCTTCGTGCTGCTCGTCCGATCGATCCGCCGCGGCACCACCTTGGCCATGGCGATGGAGGGGAGGGCGTTCGGGCGGCCCGGACGGACCTGGCGCAGGCGCTCGACCTTTGGTGCCGGGGATGGTGTCGCGCTGCTGGTCTCGATAGCAGTGTGCGTGTTCGCGATCGAGGCCGCTCACGCGCTGGGGACGTGGAATCCGATCATCGGCGGCTGAGGGCGTGATGTCTGGAGTCCGTGGTTCAGGCTCACGAGTCCGTGGTTCAGGCTCACGAGTCCGTGGTTCAGACTCGCCGCACCAGGTCCTTGAGTACGGATCGCCGCTCTTCGAGCGCCTCGGCGCTGGGCATCTTCGAGACGGTGAGGACGAGCAGCGTCTCGTCCTCACCGTTCTGTGACCCCGTAGTCGCCGTCTTCGGTTCGGCAGAGGCCTCGAACTTGGTTCCGTCCTCGAGGTTCGCCCGCCAGAAGGAGCGCTTCTCGGTCCGTGAGGTGCGCGGCTCGCTCTCGAGGCCGACGTCTCCGAGGGCTCCACCGGAGATGAGGAAGGCGAACCTGGTGATGACGTCGTCACGGTCGCCGGCCACGGTGCGGGAGACCGCGACGTCGAAGGTGCCATCGGCCCGCTGGCCGGGCACACGTCGGCCGATCTCCTGCTCATAGGCGACGACGGCGCCCTGGACCCACCAGCCGTGCTTGTCCACGACCCCGTCGAACTGCGGGTAGAGGGCGTCGGCGAGTTCCTTATGACTCGCCGACTCTCCTCCTGCTGCTTCGAGGCGAGCGCGGGTCGTCGCCCACGGTTCGCCGAGGGTGCTCTCGATCGCCGCCACGTTCATCGCCTTGGTCGCCATGGGAGAAGTCTAGGCAAACCCGACCGGAAGCGACAGGGCAGACGGTCACGGGGTCAGTCGATCTGGAGTTCGCCCATCTCGTCCCAGCCTTCGCCGTCGATCTTGCGGGAGATGATCTTCGGCGTCGACGCCAGGTGTGGACGCATGGCTTCGAGACCGGCGGCGAAGTGGTCGCTCTTGACATGCGGCTCGGCACCTTCGTCGGTGAAGGCCTCGACGAGGACGAACTCGTTGTCATTCGACAGGCTCTTCGACCATTCGAACCAGAGGTTGCCCGGCTCTTCGCGCACCGCGTCGGTGAAGGGGCGCACCGCTTCGGGGAACTGCTCGACGCTTTCGGGCTTCACGTCATACTTCACGACGATGAAAATCATCGGCTGACCTCACTTCTCTTTGATGATGAACTGTCTGAACCAGCAAATCATATTGGCAGATCTGCCGCTGTGCTCCCCTGTCTCAGGCCCTTTCGGCGATGAGGACGAGGAATCCGCTGTCGGGCTCGTACGGGTGCAGCTCCCAGGTCGAGAGCTTGAGATTGACGATCATGCCCGTCGACTTCACATCGTCGATGAAGTCCGCGAAGTCGTAGCCGCGGCCCGCGCCGAAGCCGGCGACGAAGCGTCCGCCGGACTTCAGCGTCGATCTGATGTTGGACAGCGTCTGGCGCCGAGAGGCGGGATCGAGGAATGACAGGACGTTGCCGGCGCAGAAGGCCACGTCGATGTCGGTGATGCCTGCGTCCGCGAAGTCGAATTCGGCAAGGTCACCCGTGTGCCATTCGCCGCTCGGGAAGTCCTCCTCGGCGACGGAGATGAGGAACTCGTCGAGATCGACCCCGTAGACAGTGTGGCCCTCGCTGATGAGCAGGCCGCCGGCGCGACCGGTGCCGCAGCCGGCGTCGAGGATGCGCGCACCGCGTGGGGCCATCGCATTGACGAACCGTGCCTCTCCCCCGATGTCCTGCCCGGAGGCCACGATCTTGCGCCACCTTTCGGCATAATTGGCGGAATGGTCGGGATTGGTCTCACGGATGCGGTTCCACTGATGATCGAAGCTCATGGCCCCATCCTAGTGGTGTGTCTCTGTATTAGCTTGCTCGTTCGGTCAGGGTGGTGCGCGCTCGGGCGACTTTCTCCAGGATCGACTCGGCTGTCGCCGTCCACACATACGGTTTCGGGTCATCATTATTGGCATCGATATAAGCCTCGATGCTGTCGATGAGATCGGGCACCGAGTGGAAGATCCCCCGACGCAGATTCTTCTCCGTCAGATCGCGAAACCACCTCTCGACCTGATTCAGCCACGACGATGATGTCGGCGTGAAGTGCAGGTGAAAGCGTTTGTGGTTGGCCAGCCAGTGCTTGATCACGGCATGTTTGTGCGTGGCATAGTTATCAAGCACGAGGTGGACCTGCAGACCCTTGGGCACCTGCGAATCAACGGTTTTGAGGAAAGTCAGGAACTCCTCATGCCGATGCTTGGGAAGACACTGCCCGATGACTTTACCCGTGAGGACATCCAGTGCGGCGAAGAGCGTCGTCGTGCCGTTTCGTTTGTAGTCATGCGTCATCGTCCCGGCCCGACCGGGAACCATCGGCAACGATGCCTGAGTGCGATCGAGTGCCTGGATGGAAGACTTCTCGTCCATGCACAACACCACCGCCTTCTCCGGTGGGTTGAGGTAGAGACCGACGACATCGATGACCTTGGCATCGAAGTTCGGATCGTTCGAGACTTTGAACGTATCGTGCCGGTGGGGTTTGAGCCCGAGTTCGGACCAGACCCTGTGGACGGTCGAGCGGGAGACGCCGACCTTCTTGGCCATCGACCGCACCGACCAGTGGGTTTCGGCTTCAGGAGTCTCGGTCGTCGTCAGACGTACGATCTCAGCGATTGTGTCCTCAGGGATCGAGGGTTTGCGTCCGCGTCCTTTCTTCACCGTGCCCCACTGCGTGAGTCCCTCGGCTGTGAACGCCTCGCGCCAGGCGCGCACCGTCATCGCCGACACACCATGGTCGCCGGAGACGGTGCGGATGCCCACACCGTCGGCGGAGGCGAGGAGGACTCTGGCGCGGACGACTTCCCGGTGCGCGGCTGTCGATGACCGAGCGATGATCTCGAGGACTTCTCGATCGGTGTCGGTCATGGTCAACGGGGCTGCTGGAGCTGACATGCCCTCATTCTATCGCCCAACGGTATAATCATTTACGAGACACACCACTAGGACGAAAGACCTCGGCCACCACCTCGGCGACGGCCCTGACCGGATCTGCGGGGTCCGGGGAGGTCAGTACGATGATCTCCCTGCCGCCCGCCTCGGCGACCGGATGCAGATCGACGTCAGGCCCGCCCAGGGACATCATGATCGGTGTCGCCAGGGTCAGACCGAGTCCAGTGCCGGCCAGGGCGAGCGCGACGGCCGTGTCGGTGACGATGTGGGTCTCCTTGGCCGCGATCCCCATCGCCGAGGTGGCCAGACGCATCGCCCGGCCGAAGAGCTCCTCGGCCGGGGGCAGGATCCAATCGGCCTCTGCCAGCTCCTCCACCGGGAGCGGCGGAGCACCTGCGGGCGCGACGATGCCGAAGTCCTCACCGGCCACCGTCATCCAACTCAGTCCTCGCATCGGCGGCAGCGGCACAGCCGGATAGTTGATGCCGATGCCGAGGTCGATGGCACCGTCGATCACGGCCGCCGACATCGTTTCGACGTTGATCTCACGCGCGCGGACCTCGATGTGCGGGTGCCGCTGCCCCAGGAGCCGCACGATCTGGGGCAGCGCCCTCGTCGACGCCGAACCGAAGACGCCGAGGGTGACGATGGCTTCGCTGCGGAAGTCTCTGCCCAGCATCGCCATCTCGGCCTGCTTCTGGGCGGCGAGGAGGCTCCGCGCCCGTGGGAGCAACGTCCGGCCGGCCTCGGCGAGGACCATCCCCCGACCCCGGCGCAGGAACAGTTCGGACCCGACGGCCCGGCGCAGGGCGCTCATGTGCTGGGAGACCGCACCGATGCTGTAGCCCAGCTGCTCGGCGGCCCTGGTCATCGACCCGAGTTCGGCCACGGTGACGAAGGTTCGCAGCTGCCCCAAGGTCCACGCCATGGGCACATCCTAGCTCTTTTCACGCTTTCTAAAAATAGTTTTCACGAACTCACTCTTGTCCTTAAACGTGACGGGGACAACAATGGGTTGTGAGCCGCAATCCGCCGACGTCGAGGTCGGCGTCCCCGCTGCCGCGGTGGCCAAAGACGGCCACTGCGGCAGACGACGAAAGAGGTGGAAGTTGGAGAGCACATCACCGACAGGAACGGTCCCGGGCAGCGCCGAGGTGGTCGTCATCGGCGCCGGGGTCATGGGAGCGTCCATCGCCTATCACCTGGCCAAGCATGGCGTGCAGGACATCGTCGTCGTCGAACGCGACGTCCCCGGTTCGGGCTCGACGTCGAAGGCCGCCGGCGGGGTGCGCTGCCAGTTCTCCGATGAGGTCAACATCGCCCTGTCCACGCGCAGCCTCGAGGTGCTGCGCAACTTCGAGACCGAGTTCGGCGTCGACATCGACCTCGTGAGCAATGGGTATCTGTTCCTCCTCGATTCCGCCGAGGATGCCGAGACCTTCGCGGCCAATGTCGCCCTCCAACAGCGCATGGGCCTGGATTCCCGGATGCTGACCGTCGCCGAGGTGGCCGAGCTGGCCCCGTACATCGATACGGAGGGTCTGGTGGCAGGTGCCTTCAATCCCGGTGACGGGCATTGCACACCCGAGGCCGTGGTCTCCGGATATGTCAGCGCCGCACGGGAGCTGGGAGTCCGCGTGCTCAAGAACTGCGAGGTGACCGGGTTCGAGCCGGCCGAGAGCGACTCGTTCGAGGGTGAGGGCACGAGCGGCAGCACCCGCAGCCTCACCGCGGTGACCACGAGCAAGGGCAGAATCGAGTGTGGGCAGGTCGTCTGTGCCGCCGGTGCCTGGTCCGGGCTCATCGGCGAGGCGGCCGGGGTCGACCTGCCGGTCAGGCCGCTGCGACGCGAGATCATGGTCAGCGAACCCGTGGATGAGGCCGCGCTGGGCATCGATCTGTCGCAGATGCCCTTCACCATCGACTTCTCGACCAGCTTCTACGTTCATCCGGAGGGTCCGAGTCTGCTCTTCGGATGCCCGGACGAGTCCGATGTGTGGGACTTCGACGACAAACGCAGCCCGGACTGGCGGCCCACCCTGGCCGAGCTCATCGAATCTCGTGCCCCGACACTGGGCGATGTCGAAGCCACGAGCGGATGGGCGGGGCTCTACGAGATGACGCCCGATCACAATGCGCTCATCGGTGAGGCCGAGGAACTCTCCGGCTTCTTCTACGCCTGCGGGTTCTCCGGACACGGTTTCCTCATGGGCCCGGCCGTCGGAGAGGTCGTCGCCGACCTCATGACCGGCGCTCAGCCCTTCGTCGACGTCTCGGGGCTGGACAAACACCGGTTCGCCACCTCGGGGCTGCGCAAGGAGCTCAACATCGTGTGAACCGACCTCGACGCACATGCGCCCGCAGCCACCACCCATCAGACTCACCAGCCCATCAACTGCAACACCAGCGAAAGGACAGCAATGACCGCACTGCCCACCGACCAGGCCATCACCGACCTCCTCACCTCCGGACTGAAAGCCTGCGGGGTGGAGGCCTCCGTGCTCAACGGCGGCACCGGCGCCCCGACCAGCCTGCCTGCCCGCTCTCCCATCACCGGCCAGAGCCTGGGCACCCTGGCCGCGGACACCAAGGAGTCCGCTTCCGACAAGATCGCCGCGGCCGCCGAGGCGTTCGGCACCTGGCGCGACGTCCCCGCTCCTACGCGCGGACAGCTGGTGCAGCGCTGGGGCCGGCTGCTGGGTGAGCACAAGGAGGACCTCGCGAAGATCATCACGGTCGAGGCGGGCAAGACACCGTCAGAGGCCGCCGGTGAGGTCCAGGAGATGATCGACATCTGCGAGTACGCCCTCGGCCAGTCCCGGCAGCTGTGGGGAAAGACCATGCCCAGCGAACGCCCCGGTCACAGACTGATGGAGACCTGGCACCCCCTCGGAGTCGTCGGCGTCATCTCTGCCTTCAACTTCCCCGTCGCCGTGTATTCCTGGAATACGGCGCTGGCTTTGGTCGCCGGCGATGCAGTGGTGTGGAAGCCCTCGGAGAACGCGGTGCTCGCAGCTCTTGGCGCTCAGTCCCTCCTGGCCCGTGCCGCCGCCGAGGTGGGGGCGCCGGTTGGTCTTGTCCCTGTCCTCGTCGGTGGTCGCGACATCGGCGATGCCATGGTCCGCGATGAGCGTGTGGCCCTGGTCTCGGCGACCGGTTCGGTGCGTATGGGACGTGAGGTGGGGCCGGTCGTGGCCGAACGCTTCGGCCGGGTCCTCCTCGAGCTCGGCGGCAACAACGGTGCAATCGTGGCACCGAGCGCGGACATCGGTCTGGCTCTGCGCGGCGTCGTCTTCGCGGCTGCGGGCACTGCCGGGCAGCGGTGCACCACTCTGCGTCGGCTCATCGTCCACGAATCCATCGCCGACGATTTCGTGGACAAGATCGTCGCCGCCTACAAGACCTTGAGCATCGGCTCCCCCACCGAGGACGGTGTGCTGGTCGGACCGCTCATCAACGAGGCCGCGTACGAGGCGATGCAGGCGGCGCTCAAACAGGCCGAGTCGGAAGGCGGGACTGTGCTGACCGGCGGAGGCCGCGTCCTCGACGCCGAACGCCCCGAGGCACACTATGTGGAGCCCGCGGTCGTGCGGATGCCCGCGCAGACGGCGGTGATGGAGTCCGAGACCTTCGCCCCGATCCTCTACGTCGTCACCTACTCCGACGTCGATGAGGCGCTCGAGATCCACAACGGTGTGCCGCAGGGCCTGTCATCGGCGATCTTCACCTCCGAGCTGGCAGAGTCCGAGAAGTTCCTGTCGCGTTCGGACTGCGGCATCGCCAACGTCAACATCGGCACCTCGGGTGCGGAGATCGGCGGGGCCTTCGGCGGTGAGAAGGAGACCGGGGGCGGCCGCGAGTCCGGGACCGACTCGTGGAAGGCCTATATGCGGCAGGCCACGAACACCGTCAACTACTCGGGCGAACTGCCGCTGGCTCAGGGGGTGGAATTCCTCTGAGGGTCTCTTGACAGATGGCGTGATCACCGAGTCTGATCAGGTTCCTGAGAAGTCGGGCCTCAACTTACGGCCGGCGCCCGCTGCTTTCTGTGCTCGAGAAGCAGGGACACGAGTCCTACCAGCGCGGCGAGCGGGCAGACGATCAGTAGAAAGACCCAGCTCACGCCGCCGTCGTTGACGGACTCCGCACCCAAGAGCAACGAGTTCGCGAAAGCCGTTCCCAGGACGAATGCCATGATGATGTTCCGCATACTTCGGAACCTACCTGTCAGCAAGCTTCCCTGCAATGAAATTGTCCCGCAACTGTCGGCTTGATCACGGAATCGCAGCACGACCGCGACTGGAGGTGCCGGAACGACTAAAGTTGCGGTTGAGCCCGTGAAGACCGAAGGAGAACACCCGTGATTGAGCTGAAGACACCCGCCGAGATCGACAAGATGGCGGTCACCGGCCGATTCGTCGCGAAGACATTGGCCGAATTGTCTTCGATCGCGGAGCCGGGCATGAACATCATGCACCTGGAGAAGCGAGCCAGGAAGCTCATCGAGGATGCCGGTGCGAAATCCTGCTATTGGGACTACGCACCCTCATTCGGGGAAGGGCCCTTCAGGAACGTCATCTGCCTCTCGGTCAACGACGGAGTCCTCCACGGCAAGCCCCACGACTACGTGATGAAGGACGGGGACCTGCTGACCTTGGACTTCGCGGTGTCCATCGACGGCTGGGTCGCCGATGCCGCGCGTTCCGTCGTCGTCGGTGACGGCAGCGAAGACGACCAGCGCCTCATCGACTCCACCTGGTCAGGGCTGGAGGCCGGAATTTCGGCTGCCCAGGCCGGCAACCGCCTCGGCGACATCTCGAAGGCGATCGGCGACGTCGCCGATGAACAGCGGATTCCGGTCAACCTCGATTTCGGCGGACACGGGCTCGGCCACACGATGCACGAGGAACCGCACGTGGCCAATCGAGGCAAGGGCGGACGCGGCCTGGTCCTCAAGCCCGGTCTGACCCTGGCGATCGAGCCCTGGTGGTCGTTCACCTCGAAGAAGCTCTCCGTCGACGAGGACGGCTGGACCCTGCGTCTTGCCGATGGATCGAACGGTGCGCATTCGGAGAACACGATCGCCATCACCGAGGACGGGCCCCGAGTGCTGACCACCCTCGACTGAGGCCGGCCGACACATGGAAGAGGCTCCCGACGGTTTCGACCGTCGGGAGCCTCTTGCTGTTACCTCTATGACCCTCGCTTCATTTCGTCACATGGTGTTGACCACGAGCCCGATGTGAGTGAAGTAGTTCATCGCACCGAAGAGCACGAAGACGACACCGGTGACAGTGAACATGATGCCGACGGTCTTGACTGCTCCCCCGGATTTGGCGGCCGCAGGCGTCCGCAGCACCGAGTTCGCCGCGAATGGGAACACGAGGGCTCCGACCCCGACAAGCGCGAAGAGCACCGACATGAAGGTCGCTTCGATCATCGGGTAGTCAGCAAATGCCCCGGAGATCGGTTCCTGCGGCGGGGCGGCGAACAGCTGGTAGGTGACGCCGGCAATCGCGATCGCGAACAGTGCCAGGCCCAAGGCGGCGATGAAGATCGACAGCGGACGCACGGTGCGAGCCGCCAGTTTCAGCGGAGTTGGATCTGCTTTGATTTCCGCGCCGCGCTTCCACAGGTACACGGCGGCACCGAGCATGAGGACGCCGAAGGCCAGGCTCGTCTCACCGAAGATGATGTTGTCGAAGGCGAACCCTCCGGCTGCCAGTGGCCACGTCAGTGTCATGTGCAGGCCCGTCGCAGTCAGGAGCAGTCCGAGCACTCCGAAGGCGATGGCCCAGCCGTCCGTACTCAACTGACGTCGTCGTTCGGAGGCCTCGTCGACTCCGCTTGCCTTGCGCAGATCCATGAACAACAGCACGACTGCGAGCAGCCCTGCGCCGACTGCCACCGACATGATGGTGTTGTAGGTGGGCATCGCCGCCCAATCGATCATTCCCGGGGACTGTTCACCGGTCAGAGCCGAACCCATGGAGACCTCCTTCTCGAGGCACTCGTGCCCCGCTTGCCGCTATTCGTTTCTCACGTGGTAGAACGCTGTGATTTTCGGTGGAATTCCTTTGGAGGAGGCTGAACGGATGTCTCTTCCCTCACACCGGCTCCGGTTCCATGTCAGCACCGCGTGCCAGAATTGTCGTATGTCTTTCACCTGCACCGAATGCGGCTATTCGACCGTCAAGTGGCTGGGTCGCTGCCCCGAATGCCAAGCCTGGGGCACCCTCGAGGAGAAGGGCGGCGGGAAGACCTCGGTCAAAACGAAGGTCAAGAAGTCCAGCGGCGCGAAGTCCATCAATCAGATCGACTCCACACAGGCCCAGGCGAAGACCACCTACGTCAGCGAATTCGACCGCGTCCTCGGCGGCGGAATCGTGCCCGGAGCCGTCGTCCTCCTCTCGGGCGAACCGGGTGTCGGCAAATCGACCCTGCTGCTCGATGTCGCCTCGCGCATCGCCAAGTTCGGCACCAAGGTCCTCTACATCACGGGTGAGGAATCGGCCGGTCAGGTGCGATTGCGGGCCGAGCGCATCAATGCCCTCGAGGACACCCTGCTGCTGGCGGCAGAGACCGACCTCGGTGCGGTCCTGGGAATGATCGAAGCAGAAGCCCCTGAGATGCTCGTCGTCGACTCCATCCAGACACTCGCCTCCTCCGAGATCGACGGTGTCCCCGGCGGCGTCACCCAGGTCAGAGAGGTGGCCGCGGCGCTCATCCGTGAAGCGAAGGCCAGGTCGCTGCCGACCGTGCTCGTCGGCCACATCACGAAGGACGGCACCATCGCGGGTCCGCGACTGCTCGAGCACCTCGTCGACGTCGTGTGCAACTTCGAGGGCGAACGTCATTCACGCCTGCGCATGCTGCGAGCCGTGAAGAACCGGTTCGGGCCGACAGACGACGTCGGCTGCTTCGACATGGAGGAGAACGGCATCAAGAGCCTCGAAGATCCGTCTGGGCTCTTCCTCTCTCGCAGCGGCAGCAATCCCCCGGGGACCTGCCTGACGGTGACGCAGGAGGGCAAACGTCCGCTTCTCGTCGAAGTCCAATCCCTGATCACCGAGTCCGCGGGTGGCCAGTCCCGCAGGTCCGTCTCCGGTGTGGACTCATCCCGTGTGGCCATGATGCTCGCGGTGCTCAGTCAGAAGATCGGTCACATCAGCCTGGCCAAGTCCGATGTCTTCACCGCCACCGTCGGCGGCGCGAAGTTGACGGAGCCGGCCAGCGACCTCGCGATCTGCCTCTCGCTGGCCTCGGCCGCGATCGGGAAGCCGTTGGCCGCCAAGTTCGTCGCGATCGGCGAGATCAGCCTCTCCGGTGAGATCCGCAACGTACCCAACCTGGGTCAAAGGCTCAATGAGGCCTCCCGCCTCGGCATCACGCATGCGATCGTCGCTCACGGCGCACTGCGAAACGTCTCCACTCCGCAGGGAATGCGCGTCAGGGAATGCGAACACGTCTCCGAAGCCGTCGGGCTCCTTTTGGGAGGCAATTGATGGAAATTCCGGGACATCTGCACGAAAATGGCGCATCCTGGGAGTATGACCACGACAGTTTTCCCGGCAATGAGAACCACAGACGCGGCCGCTACCACGGCTCTGCTGGTCGCGCTCGGGTTCACTGAGCGCCTCACCGTCAGGGACGAGGGCGACCCCGACGTGATCGTCCATGCCGAATACGCTCTGGGAGAGACGGGCGGAATCATGTTCGGTTCCGTCCGCAATGACGGCTCGGCCCTCGACAGCGTCGGAGGCGGCTCCATCTACGTCGTCGTCGACACCGAACGGGAGGTCGACCGACTCTACGAGGAGATCACCGACATGGGACATGCGATCGTCCGGCCGGTCGCGACTCAGCCCCATGGCGGTCGCGAGTTCGACTTCCGCGACCATGACGGCAATTCCTGGGGCGTGGGTTCCTATCGCGGTGCCTGACCGCTGATCCGCCTGCCGGATGCGGAGGGCCTAGTCGTCAGATGAGTCCGAGCCCTCGGTCTTCTCATCGGAGTCAGCCTCGTCCGACTTCTTCTCGTCCGGCTCCTGCGACTTCTCGTCCTCTTTCTTCGCGTCTGCGTCCTTTTCGAGTTCGAACTTCGCGGGCTTGCTCTTCTTGTCACCGAGCTTGACGATGAGTTCGTACTTCCCCGGCTCGAAGTCCTTGTTCGTCCGGTTGCAGTTCTTGTCGACCCGGACTCGGTTCCATTCGAACTGAGCTGTCTTCTTCGACTCGGGCGCGAACTCGGTTGACACCTCGGCGTTCTCGTCGTCATCGGCGGCACAGAACTTCGACGACCACACCACATCACCGTTCTTCTCGACCAGGAACTCCTGCTTCTCGGTGCCGACTTCGATCAGACAGGTCGCGGTGTGCTTGTTCTCGATGACCATTTCGAATTTGGGCTTCGCATCCTCTTTGACGCTCTTCTTGTCGACTTTCGCCTTGAGCCCGACCTTGTCCACGGGACATTTCCCGCTCGCGGCCTTCTCATTCGGCACCGGTGCCTGCGACGTGGGACTGGCGCTCGGGGTGTCCTCGGCGACTGGTTCCTCCTCACCGCCGATGCCCAATCCTCTGACGATTCCGACGACTCCGAGCACCATCAGACCGATCACGACGAGGCTGGCTGCCAACAACATGTAACGGCGCCGCCGATACACGTGTGCCGGCTGCTTCCCGTTAGACTGGCGGGGCCGCCCGGCACCGTTCTTCGGCTGCGAACCACGATTGGAAGGAGTCATCGCTTTGAGCCTAAGCCGAAGCGTTTGAGCATCCAAATGACACACCGAGCCTCGTCCGAATCGAGATCTTCACGCCCCGATCCCCGGTTCCCCGCGGTCAGCACCGCTGACATCCACCGTGTTCGGGAGACCATCATCACCTGGTTCGAATCCGCTGCCCGTCCCCTCCCGTGGCGAGAGCCGGGCACCAGCGCGTGGGCCGTTCTCGTCAGCGAGATCATGTCACAGCAGACACCGGTCTCCCGGGTCGAGCCCCGCTGGCGGGAGTGGATTCAGACGTGGCCGACTCCCGAAGATCTGGCCGATGCTCCCACCGCCGAGGTGCTCCACCGATGGGATCGCCTCGGCTACCCGCGGCGGGCGCTGCGTCTGCAGGAGGCGGCACGGGTGATCGCGGACGAACTCGACGGTCGGGTGCCGGGGACGGCGGCCGAGCTCGAGCGTCTGCCCGGCATCGGCTCCTACACGGCGGCGGCGGTGGCGTCCTTCGCTCACGGTGAGCGGACGACCGTGCTCGATACGAATGTGCGGCGCGTCCTCATCCGGCTCTTCGCCGGCCGCGATCGCCCCTCGGCCTCTCCGGGCCGGGCGGAGACCCGATGGGCCGGTCAGTTCGTCCCCGAGGCCGACCACGACAAGTGGAACGCGGGAGTCATGGAATTCGGTGCGCTCGTGTGCACGGCCAAAAGCCCCGACTGCGAATCCTGCCCACTCAGCGACATCTGCGCCTGGCAGCGAGCTGGGCAGCCCCCCTCGGCGGTCAAGCCGAAGACCCAGAAATGGGCCGGCACGGACCGCCAACTGCGCGGGGCGATCATGGACGTCCTCAAGTCCGCGCACGAGCAGTCCAACGGCGACAATGCCGGCTCCGTTTCACTCGACCTCCTCACGGCATCCACCGCCGAGGTGGATCCCGAGCTGCTCGACGCTCTGCCAGCGCATACGTCGACGAAGCTGGACCGGGTCAGGGACCTCAGTGCGGATCCGGATCGGGTCGGCCGTCTCATCGACGGTCTGATCTCCGATGGTCTCGCGGCTCGCGACGACGATGCCCTGCGCCTTCCCGGGTGACCGGCCCGGGACAGGTTCACTTCGAGCATGGAAGGTCGACGCAATGACGCTCAGGCCGCTTCGTCTCCTGCTCACCGCGATGGCGTGGGACGATTCAGATCACCGCCCCGTCATCGCCATCGACACGATCTGGGAGGCCGGGCGCAGCACCCAGCTGACCCCGATGGCCAGCGGAGACCCGGTCTCGCAATGGCTCGATGAGGTCCTCGAGGGCTTGGGTCTGGACTCGCTTCACCTCCTCGGGTACTCATACGGGGCGTGGGCGGCGCTCAACCAGGTTCTTCGCGCCCCCGATCGTCTGGCAGCGGTGACAGCCATCGACCCTCCAGGTGCCATCACCGGGATACCTCTGCCCGCTTGGGCCCGAATGATCAGACTGATGAGGGGCAGCAGAGAAGAGTCCCTGAGCAGTGATCGTCAGAGGAACTTGATCATGCGGGCGTTGCCCAGGGTATTGGGTTTGACGCGAGCCAGGTCCAGGAACTCGGCCACGCCTTCGTCCGCAGAGTGCAGAAGCTCGACGTAGACCTCCGGGGAGACGGGAATGCCCTTGATCGGCTCGAATCCCAGCGAACCGAAGAACCCGGTCTCGAACGTCAGGCAGAAGACACGGTCGACACCGATGGCCGCGGCGTCGGCCAGGAGCTGACGGATGAGGGCCTTGCCCACTCCACGTCCTCGGTAGTCCGGCGATGTGGCGACCGTGCGGGCCTCTGCCAGATCGGTCCAGATGACGTGCAGGGCCCCGCATCCCGCCAGGGTCTCGGAGCCGTCCGGCTGAGGGTCGACGACCAGCCAGAACTCCTGCAGAGTTTCGAAGTACGTGACCGTGTCCTTGGCCAGCAGGATGCGCTCTTCGGCCAACGGCGCGACCAATTCCTCGATCGCCTTGACGTCGCTCGTCCGTGCTCGACGCAGGTAGAGGCCGCTGGGGAGGGAGTGGTTGAGATGGTGGTCGGATGAGACCTGATGGTGGTCGAAGTCGACAGGGGCTGAGCTCATGTCTTCATTCAACACCATCGGCGACGACACCAGCGGCGGCGGGCATGAGAAAACCCGGGAACACAGCCTGGGCTGTGTTCCCGGGTTCCTTCAGCGCTCCAGGTGGAGATCAGGAAGTGGAGCTTCCCGACCCCCCGCCGGCCGAACCGGCACCGGCGAGTTCGCCACCGGAATCGGACTTGTCCGAGCGACCCGAGGCAACGCCTTCAGTGTCGAGGCCGTCGAACGTGAATTCCGCTTCCTTGCCCTCTCCCCGGACGTCGACCTTGATCGTCTGACCGTTGCCGATCTCCTTGAACAGGATCTTCTCGGACAGATGGTCTTCGATCTCGAGCTGGATCGTCCGACGCAGCGGGCGAGCACCCAGGACCGGGTCGTAGCCGCGGTCGGCCAGGAGGCTCTTCGCAGCGTCGCTGACCTCGACCTTCATACCCTGATCGGCCAGACGCGTGTCCAGACGACTGAGGAACTGGTCGACGATCTGCAGGATCTCTTCCTTGTCCAGCTGCGGGAAGACGATCGTGTCATCGACACGGTTGAGGAACTCCGGACGGAAGTGCTGCTTGAGCTCCTCGTTGACCTTCTGCTTCATGCGCTCGTAGTTGTTGTTCTTGCTTCCCTCGACCTGGAAGCCCAGCTGCAGGCCACTCGAGATGTCTCGCGTACCCAGGTTGGTGGTCATGATGATGATGGTGTTCTTGAAGTCCACCTCACGACCCTGCGAGTCGGTCAGACGACCGTCCTCGAGAATCTGCAGCAGCGAGTTGAAGATGTCCGAGTGGGCCTTCTCCACCTCGTCGAAGAGCACCACCGAGAACGGTTTGCGACGGACCTTCTCCGTCAGCTGACCGCCCTCTTCGTAGCCCACGTAGCCCGGAGGCGAACCGAACAGACGCGACACCGTGTGCTTCTCCGAGTACTCCGACATGTCCAAACTGATGAGCGACTCTTCGTCGCCGAACAGGAACTCGGACAGGGCCTTCGCCAGCTCGGTCTTGCCGACGCCCGTGGGGCCGGCGAAGATGAACGAACCGGAGGGGCGCTTCGGATCCTTGAGTCCCGCGCGGGTCCTTCGGATCGCACGGGAGATCGACTTGACCGCGTCGTTCTGCCCGATGATGCGCTTATGCAGCTCATCTTCCATCCGCAGCAGACGCGAGGACTCCTCCTCGGTGAGCTTGAAGATCGGAATGCCGGTGGCAGCCGCCAGCACCTCGGCGATCAGATCCCCGTCAACAACGGCAGACGTGTCCTTGCTGCTGTTGCGCCAGGCTTCGGTCTGTTCGTCCTTGTCCTGCTGCAGCTTCATCTCGGAGTCACGTTCGGAGGCCGCCAGCTCGAAGTCCTGAGCGTCGATAGCGGCTTCCTTGCGGTGGCGAGCCTCGAGGATCTTCTCCTCCAGGTCGCGGATCTCCTGCGGCACCGACAGACGCGAGATGCGCAGTTTGGCCCCCGCTTCGTCGATGAGGTCGATCGCCTTGTCCGGCAGGTACCGGTCGTTGACGTAGCGATCCGACATGTTCACGGCCGCCGCGAGGGCGCCTTCGGTGATCGTGATCTTGTGGTGCGCTTCGTACTTGTCGCGCAGCCCCTTGAGGATCTCGATCGAATGCGCCAGGGACGGTTCGGGAACCTGGATCGGCTGGAACCGGCGCTCGAGCGCGGCATCCTTCTCGATGTGCTTGCGGTACTCGTCGAGAGTCGTCGCACCGATGGTCTGCAGCTCACCTCGGGCCAGCATGGGTTTGAGGATCGATGCCGCATCGATGGCGCCCTCGGCGGCACCCGCACCCACCAGTGTGTGGATCTCGTCGATGAACAGGATGATGTCGCCGCGAGTGCGGATCTCCTTGAGGACCTTCTTCAGGCGCTCCTCGAAGTCACCGCGGTAGCGTGAGCCCGCCACCAGGGACCCGAGGTCCAGGGTGTAGAGCTGCTTGCCTTCGAGGATCTCCGGGACGTCCCCGTTGACGATGGCCTGGGCCAGGCCCTCGACCACCGCGGTCTTGCCGACACCGGGTTCGCCGATGAGGACAGGGTTGTTCTTTGTCCGCCGCGACAGAATCTGCATGACTCGCTGCATCTGCTCGTGTCGGCCGATGACAGGATCGAGATCGCCTTCGCGTGCTGCGGCCGTCAGGTTGGTTCCGAACTGGTCGAGGACCAGCGAACCGGATGGGGTGCCCTCTTCGCGTCCCCCTGCGGAGACCGGCTCCTTGCCCTGGTAGCCCGACAGCAGCTTGATGACTTCCTGTCGGACGCGTCCCAGATCGGCACCCAGTTTGACGAGCACCTGAGCGGCGACGCCTTCGCCCTCACGGATCAGGCCGAGCAGGATGTGCTCGGTTCCGATGTAGCTGTGGCCCAGCTGCAGCGCTTCGCGGAGGCTGAGCTCAAGGACCTTCTTGGCACGCGGAGTGAACGGGATGTGCCCGCTCGGTGCCTGCTGTCCCTGTCCGATGATCTCTTGGACTTGGTCGCGCACCTGTTCGAGGGAGATGTCCATTCCCTCGAGTGCTTTGGCTGCCAGGCCTTCACCCTCGTGGATCAGGCCAAGCAGAATGTGCTCGGTTCCGATGTAGTTATGTTTGAGAAGTTTGGCTTCTTCCTGGGCAAGCACTACCACTCGGCGTGCTCGGTCAGTGAACCGCTCGAACATATTCACCCTCCTCGGTCTTCGTATTCACTAGAGCCTAACGACCATCGCCGCCGATCTATTGCACGTTTCGCCATCAGCCGAAACCGTTTGGCTGTGGGCGAAATTCGCTGTTCGCCGCGTCGCGATCACTCGTCGAACGCGGTGTCGTGATCAAGCGGTCGCTCGTCGCGCGCACGGCGGCTGCCGACGATGGCCCGCCCCTTTTTTCGTATACCTGGGTATCGGTTTTCGCTGGTCTCCGCTTGTGCGACTCGCCGGATCGCGCGGTCCCGGTTCACGCCGAAGCGCAGATTCGAGGCGCACCCATTTCACGCCGAAGCGCGGATTCGGGGCGCGAATCTGCGCAGATTCGCGCCGCTGCGCAGTTTCCGGCGCGGCGCAGGTTCGCGCCGCAGCGCAATTTCCGGCACGGCGCAGTTTGCGCCGCAGCGCATTTTCGCGGAGTTTCACAGATTACCGTCACCGCTCATTCAGTAGATTCTCAACCTCGATTTGCCAGGCGACACAACGCCCCCTGTTTGAGATCAATGCCGGTATTCGAGGTTCGCCCATATCACCGAGCGAACACGAAATGCCGACGAACGAGAACCTGAAGCAGACACTCGAAGGGGCCAACGGATGAACCGTTGACCCCTCGGGAAGCAATTGTGAATTCGGCGCAACTGCCTCGTTTCGCTTTATCGCTTCAATTCTCGGCAGCGACTGATTCCAGTCGAATCAGCTCTCCGCTGCTTCGTATGCCTGCACGATCTCGAGCGGAATGCGTCCACGATCGCCCAGCTGATAACCGTTCGCCTGTGCCCATTCGCGGATCTTTGCCGTATCGCGCTTGGGACCGGCCGAGCCGGAGCCCGCACGACGCCCGCGACCGCCCGGGTTGGCTACGCGACGAGCCTTGGCGATGAACGGGGCGAACGTTTCACGGAGCTTCTCGGCATTCTCTGTCGACAGCTCGAGTTCATAGGTACCTTGGTCGAGGCTGAAGCGAACGGTTTCCGACGCTTCCGAACCGTCGAAATCATCCGTGAGAACGAGTCGCATCTCCCTTGCCATGTTCACTCTTTTCATAATCAGAGGTATTTGCCGCTGTCAGCTTAACATCTGATTCATGATTATCGCCTAATTCGCTAACCTCGTGCTCCGAATAGAATTTATCGATCTGCTCGCGTTCCGTCCGGTCCGCCCGCAAGATGTTTCTCATCACGTACCAGAACAGCAAACCGACGCAGATTGACGGCAAAAGAGCCTTGATCAGATCCAACATCCGCTCATCCTTCCTGAGCCATTTCCGAATTACCGGCAGCAATCGGCTTCGTGAATGGGAAGAGAATGGTTTCTCGAATTCCCAGGCCGGTCAATGCCATGAGCAGGCGATCGAGCCCCATTCCCATGCCGCCGGTCGGCGGCATTCCGTGCTCCATTGCGGTGAGGAACTCTTCATCGAGACCCATCGCCTCTTCATCGCCCTCGGCGGCGTCGGCCGCCTGCGCCTCGAACCGGTCGCGCTGGACGACCGGGTCGACGAGCTCGGAATAACCCGTGGCCAGTTCGAACCCGCGGACGTAGAGATCCCATTTCTCCACCACGCCCTTCTTCGTCCGATGCTCACGAACCAGGGGCGAGGTGTCGACGGGGAAGTCGGTGACGAAGGTCGGCGCCCACAGCTTGTCCTGGTAGAAGTGCTCCCACAGTTCTTCCACGTACTTTCCGTGCGAGCGGAACACTCCGCCCATGTCGACCTGGTGATCGGTCGCGATCGCGTCGAGGACGTCGAGTCCGGTCTCCGGCGTGACGTCGACCCCGGATTCCTCCGACAGAGTCTCATACATGCTCACGACGGGCCAGTCGCCGCCGAAATCGTAGTCCGTGCCGTCCTCCAGCTTCACCACGAGGGACCCTGTGGCGTCCTGTGCCGCGTTCTGGACCAGTGCCTTGGTCAGCTCGGCGATCGAGTGGTAGTCGCCGTAGGACTGGTAGGCCTCGAGCATCGCGAATTCCGGAGAGTGGGTGGAGTCGGCTCCCTCATTCCGGAAGTTGCGGTTGATTTCGAAGACGTTCTCGATCCCGCCGACGATCGCGCGCTTGAGGAACAGCTCCGGAGCGATGCGCAGGTACATGTCGATGTCGTAGGCGTTCATGTGGGTCTTGAACGGGCGGGCCGCGGCGCCGCCGTGCATGACTTGGAGCATCGGAGTCTCGATCTCGACGAACTCCTGCCCCGCGAACGTCCGGCGCAGGGATGACATGACCTCGGCCCGGGTCAACATGGTCCTGCGGGCTTCCTCACGGGTGATGAGGTCGAGGTAACGCTGACGGACGCGAGTGTCCTCGGCCAGCTCCGTGTGCAGGCCGGGCAGCGGGCGCAGCGCCTTGCTGGCCATCGACCAGGAATCGGCGAGGACGGAGAGCTCGCCGCGCTTGGACTTGATCACCTTGCCGTGGACGAAGAGGAAGTCACCCAGATCGACATCCGTCTTGAAGTCGCCGAGTCGCTCCTCCCCCACTTCGCGCAGGGACAGCATGCCCTGAAGGCGGGTGCCGTCGCCTGACTGCAGGGTCACGAAGCAGAGTTTGCCTGTGGTCCGGACGAACACGACCCGTCCGACGACGCCGACGATGTCGTCGGTCTCGTCACCGGCTTCCAGCCCGTCATGCGCGGCGTGCACTTCGGCGAGGGTATGCGTGCGCGGAATCGCGACCGGATAGGCCTCGGTGTCGGAGTCCAAGAGCCGCTGACGCTTTTCCTTGCGGATCCGGATCTGCTCCGGATCGAGATGTTCGGGTGAAAGGTCTGCGTTCTCGGGCGTGTTCGACTCGGTATCTGCCATACCCTCAAGGCTACCGTGAGCCCGGCCCCAGGGGGAATTCGCCCTCGCGCAGCTCGGGCTGCCGATCACTCCAGGCGGAAGAGGATCTCCTGCGCCTGCTCGGCCGTGATCCGACCCAGGCCCAGAGCCTTGGCTGTGGTGGATCTGGCCAAAGCGATGTAGCTGTTGCGTGCCGCTGGACTGGACACGCTGAGACTGAATTCGCTCAGCGCCGCGAGGTGTGCCGAGACAGTGCCCACATCCCCCCGGCTGATCGGCCCGGTCAGCGCCTTCTGCCCGTTCTGCAGCGTGTTCGTCACGCTCGCATCGACGAGGGTTGTGAGCACGCGCGAAGGATCGTCGACACCCGCCTCAGCGAGCATCTCCATGGCTTCGGCGATGATCGTGATGGAATGATTCGACGCATGGGTGATGGCGGCATGATAGAGCGGACGGTCCGCCTCGGCGACGTCGACCGGTTCGGCGCCCATCTCGACGACGAGAGCCTGGCCCACCGGACGGATCGGTGCCGGTGCTGTGACGGCGATCGTCGCCTGCCGCAGACGTGGAAGGTCGACGGCCGTGCCGGTGAACGACAGTGAGGGGTGCAGCGCGATCGGCAGCGCGCCGAGGCTGGTCCCGGCTTCGAAGACGTCCGTGCCGTACCGGCCGGAGCAGTGGACGAGGATCTGACCAGCGTGGATGCGCGAGACCTTGGCCAGGCCGTTGACCAGGGAATCGATCTCGTCGTCGGGAACGGTCAGGAGCAGGAGTTCGGCACGGTCTGCGATCTGGTCAGGGGGCAGGACCGGCACCCCGGGGAGCATGTCTTCGGCGCGTTCGCGGCTCGCCGCCGAGGAGGCGCTGACCCCGATGATTGCATGGCCTGCTTCGCGCCAGGCGGCCCCGATGGTCGCCCCGACCTTCCCACAGCCGATGATTCCGATTCCCAGGCGAGGGGCCTCGTCCTGATTTGCGCCTGGGCGGCTCATGGTCTGCCTTCCTTGGCCCTGCGGGCTTCCTCGTCGTAGTGCTGCCGCGCGAGCCGCGTGCGTTCGGAGTGTGCGCTGAAGAACTGTTTCGCGTCGTCGACACCCTGATGTGTGACCCGGGGGTCGACGGGGCCCGCCGTGGAGTGCACGGCCACCGTACCCAGACCGAGCGAACGCATGAGCGGACCCTGGTGATAGCTCATCGACTGCACTCGCACATGGGGCACGAAGTCGACGCGACGGTCCAGGACACCCAATCGCAGCACGAGGAGAGATCCGGTCACGGCATAGGCTCGCCGCTTCCACACCAACGGATCGATGAGTCGGGAGGAGCGAGGCTGTCCGTGGAAGAGCTCTTCCGCCATTTCGGCCTGCGGGTCCTTCGACCTGCGGTCGTACATGGCCGATCGCACCAAGGTTCCTGCGCTGACGTCCTCCGACAGCTGCGGATCCGGCAGCGCCAGGCCGACCATGAGCAGCGCCTGGTCGATGTCGCCGACGGGGAGGAGGACGTTCGTTTCGCCCGCCCCTCCGGCACTGGCGATGTTGTATTCGACCTTCCACCAGCCGGCCCTCCGCCACAGCAGCGGCTGATGCAGGCACACGGCCTGCAGCCGGTCGAGTGGGATCACCTTGCGGGAGGTGGAGACGAGCCCGTGGTTGACGGCCAGTCCGTTCTCACCCAACCTGACCACGAAGTTCGCATTGTCGAGGTTCTTCCGGAAGACGGAGAATGTGGCGAAGAGTCCGGGGATGACAGCGACGAGCATGGGGATGAATGCTTCCGTCTGGCCCAGCGCCAGGAGCACGATGGCCAGCGCCGCGACACCGAGGACGACGAGGATCGAGATGATCGTCTCCGTCTTCAGCAGGGAGGAGACCACGACTCGGTGCACGGGTACTCGGATGATCTCGCCGGCCTCGCTGACCTTGGCGGAGACTCTGTACGGAGCCATGAGCTCATTGAGGCTGGACTCGGCTTCGAGCGAAGCGCCTTCGGCCAGCGACCCGAGGCGCTTGCCCAGGCGGACGCCGATGCTGTCGTCGCGGCGTTCGGGCACGCTGCGATCGATGGCGGCCCGTGAGCCGGGGCCCGACTCCGTGCCGAGGCCAGGCTCTGTGCCGGGACCCTCGGGCATGCCGACATCGAGAGGGTCGTCCGACGTGGCTCCCAGGTCGGAATCCGTCCCTGGTGCCGCCTCGGCGGATCCTCGAGCCTCTGGTGACTGTTCCCCGACTCGGGCACCTCGCTTCTTCGACCGGACGGTCGAAAGGAGTCCGTCGCGCAGCTCCTCCGCTCGTTTCTTCGACAGGTATTTCAGCGAGACGTTGGAGTCGGTGCCGCCGGCGACGTCGAAGACGAGCTCCGCCATGCCCAGCAGCCGGGGCAGCAGCTTCTGCTGCAGGTCGATCGACTGGACGCGGTCGAGCCGGGCCTTGCGCTGCTTCTTCGACAGCAGTCCGCGCCGGTAGTAGATGGCCTCGGAATCGATCCTGTAGCCCATCACCCTCCAGGCCAGCCAGCTGAAGAGGGCCGTGAGCAGGAGGATGAGCACGATCCCACCGACACCGCCGAGGATGACGAGCGGGTGTGCACGCAGCCAGCCGGCGAATCCGAGGTCGACGCCGTCGCCTCTGGCCAGGTCTTCGATCGCGGTCTGGGCGAAGTTCTGCAGACCGTAGGCAACCGCGATGAAGATGCCCACGAGGACGCCCAGGCTCTCGAGGATCGGGGTCAGGGGGTGGACCCGGTGCCACACTTCGGGGGCGGCGACCTCACTGTTCGTGGTCCCGGACGGCTGCTGGCCCGGGTGCTCCGCGGCCATGCTCACAGGCCCGCCAGGTTGGCCTGACCCAGACCGGCCAGGCTGTCGCGCAGCCGGTCGGCCTCGGCGCGGGGCAGCCCTGGAATGGTGGCGTCGGTGGAGGCGGAGGCTGTGTGGAGTTTGACGGACGCCAGGCCGAACATGCGGTCGATGGGGCCGGCGTCGACGTCGACGAACTGCAGGCGTCCGTAGGGAACCACCGTCGCCTTGTGGAACATGATTCCGCGCCGGATGAGCAGGTCGTCGGCCCTTTCCGCATATCCGATGGCCTTGGCCTGACGCAGGGTGATGACGATGAGGAGAACCGTGAACGCCACGAGGACGGCCCAGATCGCGTGCAGCCACGGCACCTCGGCGGTGTAGATGATGGCGAAGACGAGGGCCACGACGATCATCGGGACGAGGACCGTCAGAGAGGCCAACGTCTCCTTGAGACCGTACTTGGTGCTGACCCTGTTGAAGTCGGCATCGATTCCGGTCAGGTAGTTGAATTCGCGAGTCATGCTGCTTCGGCTCCTGGTGGGTCCTGAGGGGGCAGTTCGCAGAATCCCTCAACGATCATTCCGACGACCATCAGAGCTGCGGCTGCGATCATAGCGAGAAGCATCCCTGCCGCCAAGTCATTGCGGATGCCCGGTGCGGACAGGAAATAGTAGGCGGCGTTGCCCATGTACCAGCCGGCCAGACCCGCCCCGGTCAGAGCGCTGGCCTTGGCCATGACGGCTACGCGAGCGGCCTGGAGCGGATCGATCTCCTTGGTGCGGTCGCCGTCGTTCCATTTCTTGATCGGCCACCCCAATACGAGCAGGATGGCCGCGAGCACGAGCATCCCGATGATCGCGAACCAGGGCAGGCCCGGTAGTGAGAAGCCCTGGCTCTCGAGGACGACATCGACGACGGGTGCCAGCACTGCGCCGATGACGGCCCAGATGACGAGAGTGCCCGACGATGTTCGCTGCATAGCTCCAAGTCTCTCAAACCTCGGGCCCGGATGATGCCGGTATCCGTGTGATTTCCTGATCGTCCAGTTCGGCGAGGATCGCGGTGATCGGACGTCGACCCGTGGGGGTGTCGATTTCGACGTCGTCTTCGAGCTCTGCCCAGGGTGCGAGCACGAAGGCGCGTTCGTGCGCGTGCGGATGGGGCAGTGTCAGCACGGCGGTGTCGAGGACGAGCTCGCTGTCGTTGGTGCCGAAGCGGATCAGGTCGATGTCGAGTGTGCGCGGACCCCAGCGAAGTTCCCGTGTCCGGCCGCAGGCGACCTCGATTCCCTGCACGACCGCGAGCAGCTCCCGAGCCGGCAGACTGGTGCTCACGATGAGGCCGAGGTTGAGGAAGTCGTTCTGTTCGACTCCGCCCCAGGGCGAGGTGCGGTAGAACGAGGATCGTTTCAGGACCGCGATTCTGGGGTGCCGGTCGACAGCCTCGACGGCCTGCTCAAGAGTGTCGCCGGCATCGCCGAGGTTGGCCCCGAGACTGAGGTAGGCCCCGGTCTCGACGGGCTCGGGTTCGTCGGTTCCGGGACTGGCGAGAGTGCCGTCGGCGCCGCGGGAACGGACGACGGTGACGCTGACGTCGTTGAAGCTGCGTTCGATCGGGGCACCGGGTTTGTGGACGACGACCTCGACGTGCCCGGCCAGGCTCAGACAGTGCTCGGCGATCCGTCCGGCGAGGGTTTCGATGAGGTCGAAGGTGTTGTCCTCAACGATGCGAGCGACGTCTTCGGCCAGTTCGCCGTAGTGGACGGTGTCGGCGATGTCGTCCGAGTCCGCAGCCCGAGCCAGAGAGGTGGCCAGGGTGACGTCGATGACGAAATCCTGGCCCTCGCGCTTCTCGAAGTCGAAGACCCCGTGGTTGCCGCGCACTCTCAGTCCGCGCAGGTCGATCCGATCCGGGCGGCTGCTCATGCCTCCCCCTCGGCCGGCGGCACGGGGGCCTCGGCAGGCCGGACGGCTGCCCCGGCGGGCCGGACAGGTGCCCCGGCGGGCCGGCCATGTGCGGCCACGGCGTCGACGACCTTGGCCGCGATCGCCGAGGTTGTCGGTTCGTGAACGCGCACCGCCCAGGCACCGGCCTTGGCCGACAGCGCGGTGATCGCGGCCGTAGCCTGATCCTTCGCGGCCTCAGGAGTGAGCATCGGGTCCTCGGGCGAGAGCAGTGTGGAGATGAAGCGCTTCCTGCTCGCAGCCACGAGGAGCCGGTGGTCCAGCTCCGCGAAATCGTCGAGGGCGGCCAGGATCTGCCAATTGTGTTCGGCGTTCTTCGAAAAGCCCAGGCCCGGATCGAGGATGATGTTCCCATGCTCGACGCCGACGGCGATCGCCTCGTCGATCCTCGTCTTCAGCTCGGAGATCACCTCGGCGACGACATCGTCGTAGTGGAATGATGCCGATACGCGGTCGAGGTAGCCGCGCCAGTGCATGAGCACGACGGGGGCCTGAGTCTCGGCGGCGACGGTCAGCATCGTCGGATCGGAGAGTCCGGCGGAGACATCGTTGATGATGTGTGCGCCGACGCCCAGAGACGCCTCGGCGACCTTGGCGCGCATGGTGTCGACGCTGATCACGGCTCCTGCCGCCGCCAGTTCCCGGATCACCGGGATGACTCGGCGCAGCTCCTCGTCCTCATCGACGCGCACAGAGCCGGGACGCGTGGACTCGCCGCCGACGTCGATGATCTCGGCGCCCGAATTCACGAGTCGGAGGCCATGGGCGATGGCTGCCTCGTGATCGAAGTAGCGGCCGCCGTCGGAGAAGGAGTCGGGCGTGACGTTGAGTACGCCCATGATCTTCGTGCGTTCCTGTGTGGGCATGACGGGCGGCTACCTCCGCAGGATCAGACTCATGGCTTCGGCACGGGATGCCGATTCGCGCAGTTGTCCGCGCACTGCCGAGGTGATGGTCGAGGCTCCCGGCTTGCGGACTCCGCGCATGGTCATGCACAGGTGCTCGGCCTCGACGACGACGATCGCACCCTGGGGTTCGAGGTGTTCGACGAGGGCATCGGCGATCTGGGTCGTCAGCCGCTCTTGGACCTGGGGACGACGAGCATAGACCTCGACGAGGCGGGCCAGCTTGGACAGACCGGTGACCTTCCCGTTCTTACTCGGAATGTAGCCGATGTGGGCGACCCCGTGGAAGGGAACCAGATGGTGTTCGCACATCGAGTACAGGTCGATGTCGCGGACGAGGACCATCTCCTCGTGGCTGATGTCGAAGGTCATCCCCAACACGTCGGCCGGGTCGCGATGGAGACCCGAGAAGACCTCCTCGTAGGCGCGGGCGACCCGAGCAGGGGTCTCCACCAGCCCCTCCCGGTCGGGGTCCTCGCCGACGGCGATGAGGATCTCCCGGATCGCCGCGGCGATCCGGGGCTGATCGACCTTGTTGGCGGTGCCGGCCGGAGCCTCGCCGAGAACCTCCGTCACCTCTTCGAGCTCAGACATCAGTAGCCGCTCTCCCTGCCGCCGTCGGGATTCTGCGTTCCGGTCGGACCGTCGGGGTTGTGTGGCCCGGTCGGACCGTCGGGGTTGATCGGTCCCGTGGGATTCTCGGGAACTTGGGGACCGTCGGTGCCTGTCGGTCCCGCGCCGGGGGCATCGGTCGTGCCGACCTGCGAGTCACCGTTCCTCTGGGCGTTGCGGTCTTCGCTGAGTGGAGCGGGCGGATCGATCGGACCGCGTTCGGAGACGGGGCGTTCGTCGTTGGCCAACCACACTTCCCGGATGGGGCGTTTGACGATGGGACCGAAGATCGCCGCCAGCGCGGCCTGGTCGAGGGTCTCATGCTCGAGCAGCTGGTAGGCGAGGTCGTCGAGGACGTCGCGGTTGTGCGTCAGCGCCCAGTAGGCGTCGGCGTGGGCGGCATCGATGAGCTCGCGGACCTCGTGGTCGATCGAGGACAGGGTCGAGTCACCGTATTCGTCTCCCCCACCGTACCCACGTCCGGCGAAGGGTTCCCCCTGGTCGTCGCCGATCTTGACCATGCCCAGCTTCTCGCTCATGCCGTATTGGGTGACCATCTTCCGGGCGATGCTCGTCGCCTTGTCGATGTCGCTGCTGGCACCCGTGGTGGGGTCGTGGAAGACGACCTCCTCGGCCACTCGCCCACCCATGGCGTAGGCCAACTGGTCGAGCAGTTCATTGCGGGTCGTGGAGTACTTGTCCTCACTGGGCAGGACCATGGTGTAGCCCAGGGCGCGGCCGCGAGGCAGGATGGTGACCTTCGTGACCGGGTCGGTTTGGTTCATCGCCGCGGCCACCAGTGCGTGTCCGCCCTCGTGGTAGGCGGTGATGAGGCGTTCCTTGTCCTTCATCAGGCGGGTCCGCTTCTGTGGGCCTGCGATGACACGGTCGATCGCCTCATCGAGGATGCGGTTGTCGATGACGTCCGAGCTCTCCCGGGCGGTCAGCAGGGCCGCTTCGTTGAGCACGTTCGCGAGGTCGGCGCCGGAGAATCCCGGCGTGCGCTTGGCGATCTGGCCCAGGTCGACGTCCGCGGCCAGGGGCTTGCCCTCGGCGTGGACCTCGAGGATGTGCTGACGGCCCCTCATGTCGGGGGCTTCGATGGGGATCTGCCGATCGAAGCGTCCGGGGCGCAGGAGCGCAGGGTCGAGGACATCGGGCCGGTTGGTCGCAGCGATGAGGATGACGTTGGTCTTGATGTCGAAGCCGTCCATCTCGACGAGCAGCTGATTGAGCGTCTGCTCGCGCTCATCGTGGCCACCGCCCATGCCGGCGCCGCGCTGGCGACCGACGGCGTCGATCTCGTCGATGAAGATGATGCAGGGGGCGTTCGTCTTGGCCTGCTCGAACAGGTCACGGACACGGGAGGCACCCACGCCGACGTACATCTCGACGAAGTCCGAGCCGGAGATCGAGTAGAAGGGAACGCCGGCCTCACCGGCCACGGCCTTCGCCAGCAGGGTCTTGCCCGTACCGGGCTGACCGTAGAGGAGGACGCCCTTGGGGATCTTGGCGCCCACTGCCTTGAATTTCTCGGGTTCGGCCAGGAACTCCTTGATCTCCTCGAGCTCTTCGAGCGCCTCGTCGACGCCCGCGACGTCTGTGAACATGACGTCGGGGTTCTCCTTGTTGACCAGCTTCGCCTTCGACTTGCCGAAGTTCATCATCTTCCCGCCCGACATCTGCGAGATGAGGAACCAGAAGACGACGAAGATGATGATGAAGGGAATCAACGTGCCCAGCAGAGACATCAGCCAGCTCTGCTTGGGCACCTCGTCGGTGAATCCCTTGCTGGGTTCGGCCGAGTCCACGGCCTTGATGATTTCGTCCCCGCGCTGCTGAACGTAGAAGAACTGGACCTTCTTGCCGAAGTCCTCGCCCTCGATCGTCAGATCGTCCTTCAAGGTCAGATCGACGCGCTGATCCTTGTCGACGATCTTCGCCTGTTCGACCTTGTCATCATTGAGCAGTTTGAGACCTTGCTGGGTGTCGATCTGGGTGAATCCGGATTGGCTGAACAGCAGAGCACCGACCGACACTACGAGGAGCGCCAGCACGATCCAGATCAAGGGGCCTTTCGTCGCCTTGTTGAGCAGTGGGCGACGCTTATTCGACTCGGCCATAAGTCCTCTCAGGAAAAAGATGTGGGCAACCGGTTCAGGCTACCGAGGCTGCCTGGGAACATCCCCAACAGCCTAATACCTCGCACCGACATAGCCCGAATGCGCCCGGATGTATTCCCGGACGGGACAGGCCCTGCGCGGATGCGTGGAACGCTCGTGCGCGGTTCTCAGCTGTAGACGTGCTGAGCCAGGGTGGCGACGAACGGAACATTGCGGTACTTCTCCGCATAGTCGAGGCCGTAGCCGATGACGAATTCGTTCGGGACGTCGAAGCCGATGTATTTGACGTCGATGTCGACCTTGACCGCTTCGGGTTTGCGCAGCATCGTGCAGATCTCAACCGTGGCCGCTCCGCGCGAGCGCAGGTTCTGCACCAGCCATGACAACGTCAGCCCCGAGTCGATGATGTCCTCGACGATGAGCACGTGACGGTCGGAGAGGTCAGTGTCGAGGTCCTTGAGGATGCGCACGACGCCGGATGATTTGGTGCCCGAACCGTAGGAGGAGACAGCCATCCAGTCCATGGTGACCGGCGAGTGGATCGCCCGCGCCAGGTCCGCCATCACCATGACAGCACCCTTGAGGACGCCGACGAGCAGAATGTCCTTGCCCTTGTAGTCTTCATCGATGGCGGTGGCCAGTTCAACGAGTCGTGCGGCTATCTGTTCTTCCGAGACGAGTACCTTTTCGATGTCATTGCCGAGATCGTCGATGTCCACTGGTGTCGTTTCTCCTCGCTTGGGATGGGTGTGCTTCCATTATGATCCACTACCGGTCCGCCGTGCCACCGAGACGGCCCGCAGGAGCATTGCGGTCCTCCGGTGAGGCGAGTTCCTCGTCGACCGTACCCGGCGAACCAGCGAGGTACCCGGTCACGCCCATGAGCACGGACACGGCGACCATGAACCACAGCGGCACCGACCATCCCCCGCTCAGCCCGAGGAGGCCGCCGACGGCCAGGGGACCGATCGCCGCCAGCACATATCCGCTGGACTGGACGAATGCGGAGGTGCGTGCGGTGATCGAGACGTCTGTCGTGCGTCCTGTGATGAGGGCGAGCGCGGCGGGGAAGGCGAAGCCGCCGTAGGCCAGGAAGATCGCCCACAGTGCGGGCATCGTGGTGGGGACGAGGAGCAGCCCGAGGTAGCCGAGGACGGCGCTGACGGCGAAGGTCACGAGGAAGAAGCGCGGGAGGATGCCGCGCATGATGATCTGCGGGGCGAGGAAGCCGCCGGGGATGCCGCCGAAGGTGACGATGGTGAGCATGACTCCGGCCAGCACCGGGTCGATTCCGGCATCACGGTAGATCTGCGGCACCCAACCGAACTGCACATAGGCGTTGACCGACTGCAGGCCGAAGAACATGGCCATGTACCGGGCCTTGGGCGAGACGTAGATGTGTCTCCGAGGCGGCCGGGCTCCGTGAGCTTCCTCCGCAGACCGGTCGAGGCTGGGGATGGAACGCGCGAGCTTGAGGACGATCCACGTCACGAGAGCACATGTCGGAACGAGCGCCCAGACGCCGAGGCCGACGCGCCAGTTGTCGGACTGCGCGGCGATGGGGGCGGTGAGGAAGGCCGGGAACATGGACCCGAGTCCGAGGGAAACCGTGAAGGCTGTGGCCGCGAGGCTGGTCCTGTCGGGGAATCGGGATTTCACGAAAACGGGCAGGATGACGTTGCCCAGAGACATTCCTGCCAGCGCCAGGATCGTCAGGCCGGCGAACAGCAGCCAGCCGTCGACGAACGCGCGTGTCCCGACTCCTACGACGATCAGCGCGCAGGAGAAGAGCAGCGAGCGGAAGAGGCCCAGCCTCTTGAGGAAGGGGACGGCGATGAATCCGCAGATCGCGAAGATCAGGCCGGGAAGTGCGGTGAGCAGGCCGGTCTGCCACTCGGCCAGGGCGAAGGCGGCATTGACCTCGGAGAGGACTGGGCCCAGTGAAGATGCCGCCGGGCGCAGTGAGCATGCGATGAGGATGATGCTTGCGAGTGCGAGTAGGTCGAGGCCCCGGCCCGTACGATAGCTGTGCTGGGGCGAAGTGTTCATTGCTTCATCCTTTCAGACGGTTCGCGCACCCGCGTGACGGGGTCTCGACGCGCTCGAAGTTGTACGCGGGCAGGCACCCGAAAGGCATGTCGGCATACCACCTGCTGAGAGGACGTCATCGACTGTGCTGGGCGAATAATCCTGCCGCCCAGCCTGGTCGACGTCCATGCCCGTCTCGATTCCGATCGGTTGGGGCGGACCTTCAGAGCCGGGCGGTTGGTGGCGTCCGGTGGGGAAGCTGGCCGGCTGAGCCGAACTCAGCGAGTCTTGGCATCGCGGCCGAAGCGCAGGAGCCCCTCACCGACGATGGCTTCGGTGTCGCCGGGCAGGGACAGTCGTTCGCATCCCGACCGGCGGGCGCCCGGCTGTGCTGTGTTCCGGATCAGGGCGCACAGTCGGCTCACACGGGCGGCGCCGATGGCCTGGGCGGGCACTCCGAGCGAGACCGCCCAGTCGCGCACGACGCGGGAGAGGATCGCCCCGTCCAGGCCCGTCAGCCCGGCCAGCGGCACCTCGGTGTGCCCCCGCACCTTCGCGGCATGAGCCTCGGCGCGCTCATCAAGGTAGTCGGCGTCGGCTCGGCACAGCTCGGCGGTCCTTGCGAGGTTCGCGGTGATCGGCTGGCCGAGATCGGCCTCGACCGAGGCCAACAGGCTCCGAGCTCTGACCCGGGCGAAGGAATCGTCGGCGTTCATCGGGTCGTGCCAGACCTCGATGCCCTGTGCCCGGCACGAGGCGACATTGGTCGCCCGTTCGACGTCGAGCAGGGAGCGGACCACTCGCCCGGTCCGCAGCGCCATGCCCGCGAGCGAGCGGGTCCCGGAACCGCGCATCAGACCCAGCAGGACGGTTTCGGCTTGGTCATTGCGAGTGTGGGCTGTCAGCACCCAGTCGGCGGCGTGCACCGTGCGGGCCTCCTCCAGCGCCTCGTAGCGTGCGTCCCGGGCGGCCGCTTCGACCCCCTCGTCTCCGGCATCGATGCTCACCGTCGCGATCTCGGCCGGCACTCCCCACGATTCGGCGATGGACACGACTCGGCGGGCCACCTCGGCGGATGAGGACTGAAGACCATGGTCGACGGTCACGGCGCGGGCGCTGAGCTCGCCGCGCCGGTTCAGGAATGCGCAGGCGTGCAGCAGAGCCATCGAGTCCGCTCCCCCGGAGACCGCGACGATGACTCCGGGCAGAGCCCCTGGGCCGGCGCGCCCCTCGGAGCCGGTCCCGCCGTCGGAGCCGGACCGGACGTCCACGTCGGCCAGGGCCTGTCGGACGGCATTGCGGATCGCGGCGCTGGCGGGATCGAGGCTCGGTCGCCGAGGTGGCGCACCCTCAGCCGTGGACACGGTCCAACCACTTGCTCGGAGTCTTGATCTCCTCGCTCTTCGGAAGGTTCTCGGGACCGGAGTAGATGGCGGTGAAACCGGTCTGGCCGACCTCCCTGCGGATCGCGCGGACGAACTTCGCGCCGTCACGGTACTGGGCGAGTTTGAGGTTCATGCCCAGCAGATTCGACAGGAAACCACCCTGACCGGCGTCCCGCCGGGCCTCGAATCTGCGGCGCAGCTTGCGCACGCTCGGGATCACCTCGATGCCGACCTCGTCCATGACCACGTCGGCGTGGCCCTCGAGCAGAGCGAGGATCGCCGAGGCTTCGTCGAGCGCACTGCGCATCGCCTCGTCCCGGATCAGATCCACCATGCTCGATTCGCCCTTGACGATGCCGCCGAGGGTGGCGAAGACGTCGGCGACACCGCGGATCCCCGGCGCTTTGAGCGGGTTCGCGACGACCCGGGACAGGAGGGAGCGCATGTGCTCGCGCAGCCAGGGCGCGGTGGCGAACTGGACCTGATGAGTGGCCTCATGCAGGGCCACCCACATGCGGAAGTCGCGTGGGGAGACATTCATGGCCTCTTCGGCGATGAGGACCGCCGGGGCGACGAACATCAGCCTGCCCGAGGCCACCGCGAACGGGTCGAACTGGCCGAGGACGCGCGTGGACAGCAGCGACAGCACACCCACCATCTCGACGGCGGCGGCCTTCGCCGAGCCCGGGCCGACGGGGGCGGGAAGCGAGTCGGCGTCGACCATCCCGTTGATCGACTGGGCGTTGGCCTTGATCCAGCCGAGCTGGTCGAGCACGAGCACGGAGCCGGCGCTCAATCGGGTGCGCACATCGTCGGAGTGGGCGGGGTCGAGGAGGAACGAGTCGACGACGAGCTCCTGAGCCGTCAGCGCATTGTCCTTGAGTCCGGTGACCAGCTCGTCGAGTTCATCGGTGTTCGGCATGCGGGCTGCGGGGACGAGCTCCCTGGCGGTGCGTTCGGCGAACTTCTCATCGACGATCATCGGCAGCCGCAATCTGCGAGCGCTGCGACGATGTCGTCCACGGTCTTCCTGGCTTCCAAAATCTTGTCCTTGTCCACGTCGTCGATCTGCAGGGTGAATACGAGATAGCGTCCGTCCGCGTCGAGCACCCCGCCTGCCAGTGAGGTCACGGTCGACAGGGTTCCCGTCTTCGCGTGCACAGTACCAGCGGCATTGCGGTCCTTGGTGAAGCGTTCGGTCAGTGTCCCGGTGAGCCCGCCGACGGGCATATAGCTGATCAGGCTCGAGAGCGAATCCTCGGCCACGACCGAGGCTTGGAGGACGGTCGTCAGGTCGTGCGGGCTGATCTGGTTGTCGTACGACAGTCCCGAGGTGTCCTCGAGGTGGGTCTTGCCGAGGTCGACGGAGTCGGACAGGGCAGCGAGCACGGCCTCGGGGCCGGCTTCCAGGCTGCCCGGCTGCCCCGAGGCGATGGCGACCTCATTGCCGAGGACCTCGGCGACGACGTTGTCGCTGTGCACGAGCGCGTATTCCACGATCTCGGAGATCGTGGCCGACTCCACGGCGGCCAGCTCACCGGCGTCCGCCCCTACTTCGCCTTGGGCTTCGCCGCCTGCGTCTTCGGCATCTCCGTCTTCGGCGGGTTTCGGATCGTCGGTGACCGTGATCCCGGCTGCTGTGAGCTCCTTCGTGAAGACGGCGAACGCGTCCTTGGCCGGATGCTCGCTGCGGCCGCGCCACTCCTTGTCCTTGCTGCCGATGTAGCCGGTGTCGATCATCAGCGACTGGATCGGCGTGATGACGCCCTTGGCGATATCGGCCCGGTCCCATCCGGGACTGAAGTCCTCGCCCGAGTACCGGGACGTGTCCAGGTCGAGGGCAACCTCGGCGATGTTCTTGCTCTGCAATGACTCGGCGGTGTCTTGGGCCAGGGTCGTCAGACCCCCGTGGCCGTTGACGGCTCCGGGCTGGGACTCCCCTGCCCCCAACAGAGGGTCACCGCCGCCGGTCAGAGTCACCGTGGCCGTCGCCGGGTCGAACTCCGTCGTCGTGCTCAGGCGCTCCTCGCCGCCGATCGTCAGCAGCGCTGCGGAACCGGTGAGCACCTTCGTCACCGAGGCCGGGGTGCGCGGCCTGTCCGCGGCCTTGGAGTAGAGGACGTCGTTGCTGAGTCCGTCGCGGACCTCGATCCCGAAACCCTTGACCTTCGAGCCGGAGAGGACCTTGTCGACTTCGTCCGGGACCGATGTGGGCACCGGCGCGGAGTCATCCAGCGCCGAGGCGGGCGCGGGCATGTCCATCCCCTGGGCCTTGGGCGCTGGGACGGCTTGAACCTCGATGGCAGGATCGGTCGTGAGGATTCCCGGCAGCTCTGGGAAGACGTCGTAGGCGTCGAGGGCAGCGGCCGCGGCCAACACCACTGCCAGTCCGCCTCCGGTGATGCCCGCGACAGCCCTCTTCGACCGCTTCCGCGTGTTCTGCTCAGGGATCTGGTTCAAACGCGGGCCCTCATTCTCATCGCAGTCGTCCTCGCCGTAGCCGTTGTGGTTGTCGTTCGTGGGGACTTGTAGGCTCTATTCTAGTGATGCAACCCTAGCCTGAAGGAGCACTATGGAACTCTTGGCCACAATCGAGATCCCGCGCGGATCGCGCAACAAGTACGAGGTCGATCACGAGACCGGTCGGGTCAAGCTCGACCGCTACCTCTACACCTCGATGCAGTATCCCGCCGACTACGGCTTCTTCGAGGACACGCTGGGCAACGACGGAGACCCGCTCGACGTTCTCGTGCTTCTCCCCGAACCCCTGTTCCCCGGCGTGCTCATCGATGTGCGCCCCATCGGCATGTTCACGATGGAGGACGAAGCCGGCGGCGACGACAAGGTCCTCGCGGTCACCGCAGGGGATCCTCGCTGGGATAGCTACCAGGACATCGGCGACGTGGACCAGTTCACGCTCGACTCGATCGAACACTTCTTCGCCCGCTACAAGGATCTCGAGCCGGGCAAGTACGTCAAGGGCTCCAGCTGGGTCGGTCGTGCCGAGGCCGAGGCCGAAGTCGAAGCCTCCATCAAGCGCTTCAAAGAGTCTCACTGAGCTCAGCGGCTTCTCGAACGCCCGGACGACTGCGTCCGGGCGTTCGCTGTCTCCGGACGTTGGCTGCGACCGGGCGTTCGCTGCGTCCGGCCGTAGCCGCTCGCTCTGCACAGGCCCTGTCGTCTGCGGGAATCACTCTCTGTGCTCGAAATCGGCAACTACTTAGGTGATCCTAATGAGAAGTGTGAGCCAGGTTATGCGATTGTCGAGACATGAAACTCGATCATGTGTCCTTCGCCAGCGAACCAGACGGGTACAAAGCGACAGCCGAGAGAATCTCGGAGAAGCTCGGTGTGGTTCCCTACGACGGTGGTGTGCATCCTCGATTCGGCACCAGGAATCTGATCTTCCCTCTCGCAAACGGCCATTATCTCGAAGTCGTCGAAGCCTTGGAGCACCCGGCCGCGCTGTCAACACCCTTCGGTCAGGCGGTCAGAGCTCGGTCCGAGCTCGGCGGCGGCTGGATGGGCTGGTGCGTCTCGGTCGATGACCTTGCCGGAGTGGAGACCCGTCTCGAACGCAAGGCCGTCGACGGGAACCGCACACCGGAATCAGGCCTGGAACTCAAATGGCTGCAGATCGGAGTCAAGGGGCTCATCGCCGATCCCCAACTTCCGTTCTTCATCAAGTGGTCGGCCGACTCGTCGCAGCACCCCTCGTCATACAAGACCAATGGCGGCGTCGCACTCGACACCCTGCAGATCGCCGGGGATCGCGATCGACTGCGCGACTGGCTGGGGACCCAGGACCCCAAGCCGATCCCGGAGATCCACATCGACTGGTCGGCGCCGCACGGCACCCCCGGCATCATGTCGATCAGCTTCGAGACGGCGAAGAACGGTCTCGTCGTCATCTGAGCCGTCGTTGCCACAACCCGCCGGTGGGTTGTGGCAGGCCGCGGGGTAGTGGCAGGCCGCGGGGTAGCGGCAGCTGCTAGCTGGCGGCAAGCCGCGATCTGGCCGCAGCTGCCGTCAGTTGCTTGCATTGCAAGCCGCTGACCCCGCCGGAACAGCGTTGAGGGCATCACACCGATCGGTGTGATGCCCTCAACGCTTGCTATTGCCAACGTTTACTACGGCCCCTGCGCTTCCTCGCCACGCGCCCAACCAGGCTCGCCACGCGCTTAGCTGGACGTTTTGGGCTGGAAAACTTCAAAGAACTCAGCCCAAAACGTCCAGCTAAGCACTCGCACCCGCCGGGTCAGGCTTCTGCGGACTCCTCTGCGAGGCCCTCATCGCCTTCACCTGCGTTCTTTTTGCGCATGTGAGCAGCTGTGGCCATGGCACCACCGACGGCGAGCAGGCCCGCACCACCGCCAAGCAGCGGCAGAGTGCTGTCGTTGCCGGTCCGCGGCAGGTCACCGCCGCCACCGGAAGCGGACCCGCCGGAATCCGAACCACCCGAGCCGGAGCCGCCGTTCGCACCGGCCTCACTCGCACTGGCTGCGCCGGCCCCGGCCGCCGCAGCGTCCTTAGCGCCGTCCTGCGAGCCCTCCGAGGAACCGTCAGCCCCGTCGGACGAGCCATCCTCGCCTGGACCGTCCGAACCGTCTTCGTTGCCCTCTGCGTCGGCGTCTGCATCCTTCGGGTCTTCGGTCGGAGGATCGCTCGGCTCCTCACCGCTGCCCTTGATCACCTGGACCACGGTCGGTCGGGGAAGAGCCGCCACACCAGTCTCGATATCGGACTCATCGACGTAGTCGGGGAATTGCGAGTGCTGATCCGACCATTCTCCGTCCTCGCCGGGATGCTGGACGGCGACGAACGCCGAGTCGTAGGAGTCGTGGACGAGCGGTCCGCAGACCTCAGCCTCACGCGGGACGGAGAGGAACTGTTCGACGCGCCCACGCTGATCGCCGTCGATGGTGACCTTGAACAGTCCATCGCAGTAGCCGATGCCGTCAGGCGCTCCGTCGGTCGAGATCCACAGATTGCCGTCGGCGTCGAAGGTGACGTTGTCGGGGCACGAGATCGGTGAGACCTGGTCTGCGGGGAATCCTGAGAAGTAGGTCGTGTCGCCCTGCTTCGGGTCGCCGCACACCAGCAGCAGAGTCCAGTCGAACTCTGCGCTCGTGTGATCACCGCCGCGTTCGGTCAGCTCGACGATGTGACCGTCGCGGTTCTCCGTCCGCGGGTTCGCCTCATCGGCCGCGGCCTTGCCGTCCACCCCGCGATCGGAGTTGTTCGTGCAGGCGACGTAGATCTTGCCGTTGACCGGATTCGGCTCGACGTCCTCGCAGCGGTCCATCTTCGTCGGCCCGACCTTGTCGGCGGCCAGGCGGGTGTTGACGAGGACCTCTTCGACCGCCATTCCCGAAACCTGCGACTTGCCGTCCTTGATCAGTGGCAGCCACTGTCCGCTGCCGTCGAATTCACCGTCGGCGGGCACGTCGCCGCTGCCGTCGATCTCACTCTTCGGGGAGTTGCCGGTGAATTTGGCGACGAAGAGGTCGCCCTCGGCGAGCAGAGTGAGGTTGTGGGACAGATCGCCCTCGACGTACGTATCCTTGGACACGAATTTGTAGAGGTAGTCGAACTTCTCGTCGTCGCCCATGTAGGCCACGGCCTGACCGGAATCGGCGATGGTGATGTTCGCGCCCTCATGCTTGAGGCGTCCCATATTGGTGTGCTTGAGCGGTGTCGATTCGGGATCGCGCGGGTCGACCTCGACGATCCACCCGAATCGGTTCGCTTCGTTGGCGTAGCCGGAGTTGTTCGTGTCGAAGCGCGCCACGTCTGTTTCCCACCCGTTGGCGGAGTCCTCGCTGCTCAGACCGTAGCGTTTGTCCGCCGCCGAGGTCCCCTGCGCCTTGAAATACGAGTTGAAGTTCTCCTCACCCGACAGCAGCGTGCCCCACGGAGTCAGACCGCCCGCGCAGTTGCCCAGAGTGCCCTGGACCTTGTCGCCCTTGGGGTAGTCCTTCGTCCGCAGCAGATCCGAGCCGGCTGCGGGTCCGGTGAATTCGTATTCGGTGTCGATGAGGAAGCGGCGATTGTTCGCACCGTTGACATCGACCTTCCACGGCGTCTTCTCACTCGTCCGGACCAGTTCTGCGACGGTCAGCCCGTGTGCGTCGCGGCTGATGGCTCGCTGTGTGGCCTTGTCCATGCTGTCGGGGTACATGATCGCGTCGTTCGTGTACTCCTGGTTCGAGAACAGGAGGGCACGATTTCCGTCTCCACCCTCGTCGACTTGGATCTGCAGGAAGTCGTTGTTGTAGCCGAATTGACGACGCTGAGATTCGACGCTCTGGTTCTCTGGATCGAACTTCGGTGAGTCGGGGAACAGCGCATCGCCCCAGCGCACGACGGGGTGCCAGGAGTATCCCTCGGGGACGATGAACTCGTCGACCTCGTGCTGGACCGGATCGATTGCGGTGAAGTCGAGCGTTCCGCTCGTGCCCACGCCTGCTGCCGCGGCACGTGTGGTCGGGCTCGGCCCGGCTGTGACTGCGATGGCCAGTGCTCCTGCCGCCGAAGCCCCCAACATCGCACGCCGGGACAGCTGCGCCCCGACGATGTCGCGGAAGTAGCCGTTCGACGAGGTGTTGCAGATCGCCTTGCTGCACGCATTGTCGCACTTGAGCGCGCAGGTGACGGGACTGCGTTTGCCACGGACATGGCCGGCCATGGGCAGAAGTTCACGTAAGGGTGCCATCGATTGTCTCCTCGGATCGGGTCTGTCGGCCCTCCCCACGCAAGGCAGTCGGGCTCACCAGATCGAGACTTTCAGCATCAGTTGGACCCAGCACTACCGCTCGGTGAACTGAGTGTGAACCTGCTCAGTCGATGTCGACGAGAGTGAGGACCCCCGGTGCCAGGAAGCCGACGCCGTCGATGACGAAGTGTGCCCAGACCAGCGGCATCAGCCTGCCTCTGCGCATGAAGTACCAGCCGAAGACGATGCCCATGGCGACGTTGCCGATGAACGGACCGATGCCCTGGTACAGGTGGTAGCTGGCGCGGAACACCGCCAAGCCGATGATGATCGGCCACATCCCGCAGCCCAGGCGCTGGAGGCGTTCGGCCCCGAAGCCGAAGATGATGACCTCTTCGACGATGCCGTTCTTCGCCGCTGCGAGGATGAGCACCGGAATCGTCCACCAATGATCGCCGAGGTTGGCCGGCTGGATCTCGGCCGTGATCCCCAGTGCCCTGCCGCCCGCGTAGACGGCCAACGTACCGATGCCGATGATGACGAAGATGAGCGTTCCGCGGCCGAGGTCCTTCCCTGCCTCACCGTCGACGCCCAGCCGTCGGCTCAGGGGCGAGGCAGCCTGATCGCGGGTGAGCAGGTAGAGAGCCAGCAGAACGGGTACGAGGGTGAATCCGATGTCGAGGATCTGATAGACGAGGTCGAAGCCCGGACGCGGTGACTGCGAGGTGTTGAGTTTCGCCTGAGCCTCGCTGATCGGACCGCGGGTGGTGATATCGGCCAGACGCACGATCGCATAGATCGCTGATTGTCCCAGCGAGAGGGCGGCAACGAGACCGAGTTCGAACCACAGGCGCTTCTTCTCCTGTGGTTCGAACTCGGTTGTCATGGATCCCACTGTATCGGGCGAGGCGTCAGTGCTTCGGCTCCTCGCCCGTATCCGGGTCCTGCGTCTTCGGTTCGGGTTCCTCGGGAGCCGCGGTCGCGGTCGCGGTCCCGTTGCCGCCCGCGGTCGCGGTCTCGTTGCCGCCTGCGCCCGCTGACTCGGACTCGACGCCGGCCGTGGACTCATCACGGGCGGACTTCGCGCCCGAGCCTGCGGCGGCTCTCGCCTCGGCCGCGTCGAGGACCTGACCGCGTGCCATGTTCTTCACGTACTTCTTCTCCCTGCGGCGTTCCTTCGTTCCCTCGAGGAGGAGGTAGAGGACGGGCACGAGGATGAGCGTGAGCAGGGTCGAGCTGACGAGGCCGCCGATGACGACGATCGCCAGCGGTTTCGAGATGAACACTCCCCCGCCGGTCAGCCCCAGGGCCATCGGCACGAGCGCGAAGATCGTCGCCGCGGCGGTCATGAGGATCGGACGATAACGCAGCCTGGCACCGTGGACGATCGCCGATCGCAGACCGACGCCTCGGACCCTGAAGTGGTTGATCAGGTCGATGAGCACGATCGCGTTTGTGACGACGATGCCGATGAGCATGAGCAGACCGATCATCGAGGTCAGGCCCAATGGTGTGTCGGTCAGCAGAGACAGTGCGATGGAGCCGGTGGCTGCGAACGGGATCGAGACCAGCAGGATCAGCGGCTGCAGCAGCGACTTGAACGTGGCGACCATGATGACGAACACGATGAGGATCGCGGCCAGCATCGCCAGACCCAGCTGGGAGAACGCTTCGTTCTGCTCCTGCGTGGCCCCGCCGGTGTCGACGCTGACCGAATCGGGAATGTCGACCTCGCCCAGCGCGGTCTGCACATCGGAGGACACCGCGCCCAGGTCATCGCCGGCCGGAGTCACGGACACCGTGGTCGAGCGCTGCGAGTCGGTGTGGCGGATCGTGGGTGCGGTCTTGACCTCCTTGACCTCGGCGACGTCGCCGAGGTCAATGAATCGGGGTTCCGACGTCGGCGCCGGGGCGCCTGCCATGGCCCCTGGGTCCCCGGCAGCACCCGCGTCTCCGCCACCTGCTCCGGCACCACCTGCTCCGGCGCCACCACCACCGCTTCCGGCGGCACCGTCACCGGCACCGCCTGCACCGCCGGCACCGCCTGCACCACCAGCCCCGTCGCCGGCAGCACCCGCACCGCCTGCACCGTCGGCACCAGCCTCGTCGCCTGCGGCGCCACCAGCGGACGCCGTCTCCTCCGGTTTGCCGGGGATCTTGAGGTTGCGCAGCTCGTCGACCGTATCGGCGTTGCGGTCGAAGAGGAGCACCGAATGCGAGACGTCGTCGATGACGACTTCACCGATGTTCTGGCCGTGCATCGCCCTCTGCACGTACTGGCCGATGGTGGCCTCCGTGAGGTCCTCCTCGGCGGCCTTCTCATGATCGACCTCGACCTCGATGACGGGCTGGACGGCCTCCAGGTCGCTGGTGACCGACTGGGTGCCGGAGACGCCTTCGAGCTTGTCCGTGACTGCCTCGGTCGCGTCGTCGAGCTCCTGAGGATCCGAGGCGGAGAGGGTGACGTCGATGGTCTGAGCGCCGGGCGTCGAGCTCTGGCTCTGCACTTCGACCTGGCCCACGTCAGAGAGATCGTCGAATTCTGTCTGCAATTGCGAGGAGATCGACTGCGCCGAAACGCCCGACTTCGAGCTGACGATGTAGGTGCCGGTGAGCGAGGAGTCATCGGTGAACCCGAACGTCGAGCCGCCGACGGAGAGCTGATAGGACTCGACGTCACTGTTGTCCGCGAGGACCTTCTCGACCGGTTCGGCCTGCTGAGAGGCTTCGTCGAGGTCGGTGCCCGGGGCGAAGGTCTGCGAGACCTGCAGGCTGTCCTGTCCCGTGTCGCCGAAGAGCTCGGTCTTCAGTTGCGGAATCATCGCCCCGGTGCCGGCGAGGATGAGGACCGCGACGAGGATCATCGCGACCGGGTGCTTGGTGGAGAAGGAGATGACCGGCATATAGGTGTTCTGGAGCCGCGTCACCGGCGAGTGCATGCCGGCGAGCTCGTCGACCTCGCCGACCTCTTCGGTCTCCCCGTAGCGAGTGCCCGCCGAGGTGGTTCCCCCGTTCGCGGCACCTGCCGTCGAAGCACCGGAGGCCCCAGCACCCGCTGTCCCAACCTCGGCGCTCGCTGCCTCGGTCGGTTCGTCGTGACGGCCGACGGTGAGGATGTTCTGCTTCTTGGACGCCTTCTTCGCTGCCTTCTTCTCGCTGCGCCATTCGGAGACCATGCCCTTGCGGCTGCGACGGATCTCCTTCTTCTCGTCTCGCGTGAGCTTGACCTTCGCCTCACGCTGCCTCAGGAACCAGTACGCGAGGACGGGCACGATCGTCAGGGCCACGAACAGGCTGGAGAGCAGCGCAATGGTGGCGGTCAGGGCGAAGGGGCGGAACATCTCCCCCGTCTGCCCGGAGACGAATGCCAAGGGCAGGAAGACGGCCACGGTCGTCAGCGTCGAAGCGGTGATGGCCCCGGCGACCTCGGAGACGGCGGCGAGGATGTTCGCGAATTTCTGTCCACCGGAGGCATGTCGTCGTCGGATGGCTTCGATGACGACGATGGAGTCGTCGACGACACGTCCGACGGAGATCGTCAGCGCTCCCAATGTCAGCATGTTCAGAGTCTCCCCGCCCATCCACAGGCCGACCATGGCGATGAGCAGTGAGAGCGGAATCGAGATCGCGGTGATGATCGTTGCGCGCACCGAGAGGAGGAACACGAGGATGACGAGGACCGCGAAGAACAGGCCCAGACCGCCCTCCACGAGCAGATCGTGGATCGACTGTTCGATGAACGGTGCCTGGTCGAACGCGGAGATGAACTCCGTGTTCTCACCCATCGCCTGTTCCAGATCGGGCAGCTTCTCGGCCACGGCTTCGGAGACGTCGACGGTGTTGGCGTCTGTTTCCTTCATCACCGACACCGACAGTGAGGGCTGCCCATTGGTGCGGGAGATCGATTCGACGGGTTCGTTCGCGATCGTGACATCGGCGACGTCCGAGAGCTTGATCGGGTCGTCCTCGCCGTTGATGACCAGGTCCTCGATGGCCTCGACGGAGCGGATGCGGGTGCCGACCTCGACGGGGGCCGTGCCCTCGTCGCTCTTCAGTTCACCCGCCGAGGTGGGGATCCCGTTGGACTGGAGGATTCCGGCGATCTCGTCGAGGTTGGCGCCCTCGTCCTCGAGATCGTCACGACGGATGGTGACCTCTACCTGTTTGGTCTTCGCACCGGCGATCATGACTTGGGAGACGCCGTCGATCTTCTTCAGCTCGGGTTCGGCGATGTCTTCGAGGTTCGCAGCGAGTTTGTCCTCGTCCGCATCCGAGGTCACCGACAGTGCAAGGACCGGGATGTCATCGGTGCCGGCGGTGTTCACGGTGGGTTCGACTCCGTCCGGCAGCGTCGCCTGAACCTGCGAAACCGCCCGTTGGAGGGACTTGACGACATCGTCGGAGTTCTCACCGTATTCTGTGCTCACCGTGATCGAGGAGCTGCCCGCCTCGGAGGTCGAGGTCATGTCCTCGACCTCGGGCAGAGCCGTCAGCGCACCCTCGAGGGGATCGGTGACCTCTTGTTCGACGGCCTCCGGCGTCGCGCCCTCGTAGGAGGCGCTGACAGTGGCCTGAGGGTTTTCGAGGGAGGGGAACAGCTCCTGTTTGAGTGCCCCCGCTCCGATGATGCCGAAGATGATCGCGACGACGGAGATGAGCGCGATGAGCGCGCGATTCTTCAGGCTCAGACGGGTCAGAAAACTCACGTGGTGACTCTCTAGTCGGTGTGCACCCGCAGAGATCGACTGCAGGGGATGGTGCTCTGTGGACCAATACTAGTGATTCACACTGTCCAAATCACGTGAGCAGAATCTGAGCGCTCCCATGCCGACGAGCCGAGCGCTCCCATGCCGCGAAGCTCAGCTCAGATCGTCCTCGATCCGTCCGTCCTGCTCGGCTCTGCGCACCACGCGAGGCCGGGTCTCACGGCCGGCGAACCAGTAGACGGCGGCGAGGACTCCGAGGAGGCCGGTGACGGCGAAAGCCCAGGAATAGTCGAAGTGGTCGACGACGGAACCGGCGATGATGGGACCGACGATGGCTCCGGCGTCGAGCGCCATCTGGTACTTCGCGAGGACTCGGCCGCCCTTGCGGTCGCGTCCGATGACGTCGGCCACGGTGGCCTGTTGAGCGGGGTTGGCCAGCCCCGATCCGGCTCCGGCGAGGACGGAGAGGACGAAGAACAGCCAGATCGCGTCGGTGAATGCCAGGCCTGCTGTGGTCACACCCAGGATGAACAGACCCCATTGGATGAAGGGTTTGCGCCCGTAGGTGTCGGCATATCTGCCGACGACGGTGACGGCCGAGGCATTGCCGATCGCGAACATCGTCAGCGCCAGCCCTGCGACCGCGGTATCGGCCCTGAGCGCCTGGACGGCGAAGAGCGGATAGATGGCCACCCGGATGCCCATCGCCGACCACCCCTGAACGAATGCGGAGATCAGGGCGGCGCGGTAGGCGGAGTCGCGCCACGCCTGTCGGAAGGTCATGACCTCCATCTGCGTCTCGTCCTTCGTCGCTTCCAGGCGAGCGCGACCGAGCTTGGTCGCCGAGCCCTCCGAAGCGGTGGAGGCGAGGAAGACGCGCACGACGATCGCGGCGATGAGGAGGCCGACGGCGTAGATGATGAACGGGATGCGCATGCCCCAACCGGCCATGGCGCCGCCGAGGACGGGTCCGGCGATGTTGCCGACGAGGAAGGCCGTGGCGTAGGTGCTCGTCGCCTTGGCGCGGGCATCGAGAGGGGCGAGTCGGATGATCAGCGCCATCGCGGAGACGCTGAACATCGTCGAGCCGATGCCGCCCAGGCCGCGGAAGATCAGCAGCTGCCAGTAGTTCTGGGCGAAGGCGACGGCCGCGGTGGAGCCGGCGACGATGAGGAGCCCGGTGAGGTAGATGCGGCGTTCGCCGAAGGCATCGACGAGGCGGCCCGAGCTGGGCGAGAACACGAACCGGAAGAAGGCGAAGGAGGAGACGACGATCGTGGCGGCAGTGACTCCGAAGTTGAAGCTCGCGGCGAACTGCGGGAGCACTGGGGCGATGATGCCGTAGCCCAGGGCGACGATGAAGGCCGCCGCGACGAGGACGTAGATCTCCTTCGGAAGCCTGCGGGAGGCAGTGCTGGGTCCCGCGGTTCCGCCGTCGTCGCTCATATTCTCGCCATCGCTCACAGGGTATCGAGGAACTGGACGGGGTCCGGCAGCGGTCTGGTGCTGGTGGCCAGCCGCTGCCGATAGCGTTCGGGGACCGCACCGATGTAGAGCCACCCCATGAGCAGCTCGTTCTCCTGCAGCCGGTGGAGCCTGCGCACAGCGGGTTCATTGGCGAGTTTGCCGCTGCGCCACATGACTCCCCATCCGGCCTGCCACAGGGCGAGCTCGAGCAGGTGGCCGGCTCCGGCGGCGGTGGCCTGCTGCTCCCATTCGGGGACCTTCGGGTTGTGCTGAGGTGAGGCGACGAGTGCGAGGAGGAGCTGCGCCCGCAGGGGCTTCTCGTTGATCTTGCCGGGTTTGCGCTGCACCTCGCCTGCTTCGTCGAGGGCTTCGCCGAGGCGGTGCCTGTCGTCGCCGCGGATGATGATGAAGCGCCAGGGTTTGAGTCCCTTGTGGTCGGCGACCGAGGAGACCGTGCGGATGAGTTCGCGCAGGTCGGAGTCGTTCGGCGTCTCCGGGTCGAGTTTCGAGATCGATCGTCGGGTGGCGATCGCGTGCAGGACGGGATCGGCGACGATGTCGATGGAGCTGGGCGCAGAGTAGTCCGGGCCGTGCCGCCTCTCCGGGTGGGCCGATGCCGGCTGTGCGGGAGACTCGCTCGGCTCCGGGGGCGTCGACTGCTCGTTCGAGTCACCCGACTGCTCGGCCAGCTTCTTCGCCCAGGGACCGGTCTCGCCATCGAGGAAATGTGATCGCACGCGGCCCTTCGTCACCTCGCAGGCATCGTCGCCCTGCGAACGCTTCCCCTTGCCCGGCTTCTTCGAGCTGCTGTGCTTCTTCGCGCTGTAATGCTCGCCGGAGTCCTTGTGCTTCGACAATCAGCTCACCCAATCCGCAAATGCCTCCCGTGCATGGGACAGCTTCGGATCAATGATGACACGGCAGTACCCGCTGTTCCGGTTCTCGGTGTAGAAGTCCTGGTGGACGGCCTCGGCGTTGTGGAAGACGCCGAGGGGTTCGAGCGTCGTGACGATCGGGGCGTCGAAGAGCTCCTGCGCCTCGGCGATGGCGGCTTCGAAGCGTGCCTTCTCCTCCTCGTCGGCATAGAACATGGCGGAGCGGTACTGGGTTCCGACGTCGTAGCCCTGAGCGTTGAGGCTGGTGGGATCGTGTCCGGTGAAGAAGAGGCCGAGGATGACGCTTTCGGGCACGGTCTCCGGATCGAATGTCACCTGCAGGGCCTCGGCATGGCCGGAGGTGCCCGAGCAGACTTCGCGGTAGTGGGGGTTCGGGGTGTGTCCCCCGGTGTATCCGGAGATCACCGAGGTGACCCCCGTGGTCCGCTGGTAGACGGCGTCGAGGCACCAGAAGCAGCCGGCGCCCAGGGTCAGGGTACGAAGTTCACTCATACTCCCTACAACCATCACATGTTCGAGAAATTCCCGACCGCGATCACATGAGCATGCTGCTGGGCAGGGTGAACCCGAGCTCTGCGGCGGCTTTCTGCGTCGAGGGCTGGTTCCAGAATTTCGCCACCGAGGTGTTCGTCGACAGAGAGCGCATCTCGGCCTTGTCGACGAACATGACGCCTCCGAGGTGATCGGTCTCGTGCGCGAGGATGCGTGCCGACCAACCGGAGACCACCTCGTTGATGGGCGTGCCGTCGAGGTTCTGGGCTGTCAGCTCGATCTCGCGGGGTCGGGCGACGACTGCCTGGTAGCCGGGGATCGACAGGCAGCCTTCGAAGAAGGCGACGTCGGCCGAGGCGGCCCGGGAGCAGCCGGCGTTGACGACGACGCGCAGGGGCATCGGGGTCCGCTGTCGCACCTCGGCGGTCTCCGGGTCGAGGCTTCCGGGATCCTCGGCGACGAACATCGACAGGCCGATGCCCAACTGCGGACCGGCCAGCCCCACCCCGGGGGCGGCGACCATGGTTGCCCGCATCACCTCGGCGAGTCGGGCCAGTTCCGCGTCGTCGACCTGCCCGTCGAAGGGGCGGGTCACCGAGCGCAGGATCGGGTCGCCGGCCTCGACGATCGGGGCCGCTCCTCCGCTTGCTTCCGCCGCGGCGAGGACGGTGCGGATCTGGGTGGCGATGAGCGCATCGGCGTCGTTCATGGTCGCGATTCCTCCGAGCAGCTCACACGTCGCGGGCGACGATGAGCTCGGCGTGTTTGAGCAGGGGCGCGTCGATCATCTTGCCCTCGTAGGCGAACGCGCCCTTCTCGGTTTTCGCGAGCTCGAGCACGGCCTTCGCCCAGGTCAGCTGCTCCTCACTGGGACGGAAGGCATCGCGGACGACGGGGACGTGGCTGGGGTGGATGGAGACCTTGCCGCTGAAGCCGGATTGGACGGCGTCCTCGGTTTCGGCTCCCAGACCGTCGAGGTCGGGAATGTTCGCCCAGATCGAGTCGAGGACGAACTTTCCGTGGGCGCGCGCGGCGAGCAGGGTCGAATTGCGCACATGTTTGGCTACGTCACGGTAGCCGCCGTCGGCGTTGTGTGAGGAGCCCCCGCCGAGGTCGGCGATGAGGTCTTCGGACCCCCACATCAGTGCGTAGGTGTTGGGGGCGGCGGCGATCTCCGTGACGTTGACGGCGCCCAGTGCCGTCTCGATCAGGGCGATGACCTGGTAGTCACCGAGAACCGTGAGGTCGCAGGCGCGCTCGGACTTCGGCAGCATGACGGCCGTGTACTCGGTCTTCGCAAGCATTGCGAGATCCTCGTCGATGTGCTCCGAGTCCCGGGCATTGATGCGCACGACCGTGCGTGTGGGATCGAGTGGGAAGTCGATGATCGCCTCCCGCGCGGTGGCCTTGTCGGCGTCGTTGACCGCGTCCTCGAGGTCGAGGATGACGATGTCGGAGCGCTCTGCGGCCTTCGTGTAGCGATCCGGGCGGTCGCCGGGGACGAAGAGCCAGGCGGGTTTGAATTCCAGTGCCATCGTGGTGCTCACTTTCCGGTCTCGGTCTGTGCGGACTCTGCCTGTTGTGGGGGCTCTGCCCGCTGTGCGGATCGGGCCTGTTGTGCGGACGCGATCGGGGCCCCGTCGGCGTGGCTCGAGTCGAACATCATGGTCTGACGCACGGCCTTGGCCACGAGGGCCCCGTCCTGGTTGTAGCCGCGGTGTTCGAGGGTGACGATGCCCTGGCCGGGCCGGGACTTCGAGTTGCGCTTGTCGAGGACGGTCGACTCCGCGTAGAGGGTGTCGCCGTGGAAGAGCGGGGCGGGGAAGGCGACCTCGGAGAAGCCGAGGTTGCCGACGATCGTGCCCTGCGTCAGCTGTGTCACCGACAGCCCGATGAGGGTGGCGAGGGTGAACATCGAGTTGACGAGGCGCTGACCGAACGGCTCGGTTTCGGCGAAGGCCGCGTCGAGATGCAGGGCCTGCGTGTTCATGGTCACGGCGGTGAACCAGGTGTTGTCCGCCTCGGTGATGGTCCGACCCGGTGCATGCCTGTAGGTCGCACCGACTTCCATCTCGTCCAGCCACAGGCCACGCTGTTCGATGACCTTCTGCTCGCTCATGCGTCACTCCTCTGTGTCACTTGTGTCACTGCCCGCTTGTCGTGATGCGAGCCTATCGCCTGCATTCGGACAGCAGGTAACCCGGGTCCGTCGCCGGGACCCGGGTTCGTCTGCGGCAGGCTCAGCCGGCGATCTCGGCCTCGAAGACGTCGAAGGCGGAAGCCCAGCCGTCGAAGACGCTGTCGACGGCACCCGAATCGTTCGGGAGCCCGGTGAGCGTGAACGTCATCCGCGTCGTGCTCGCATCGAGTTCGTCGAATTCGAGGCTCACGAGCGGCGACGAGTCCTCTTCACCCTGGTTCCCCCATGTGAAGTCCAGTCGCCGAGGCGGTTCGACGCGGCGGTATCTCCCGCCGGTGGCGAACTCCTCCCCTGTGTCGTCGACGATCATCGTGTAGGCGTAGATGCCGCCGACTCTCAGATCGACGCTGACTGTTTCGCGCGGGGTGTGCAGCCCTTCCGGGTGGTACCAGAGCGCCATGACCTCGGGGTTCGTCCATGCCTCCCAGACGCGTCCGCGGCCGGCGGCGAAGTCGCGGACGATAGTGAACCCGGGCTCCTCGGTCGATGGGGCCGCGCTGTCGGCGGGTGTGGTGTTCGCATTCATGATGGTCCTCCTCCTTGAGTCGATGAATCGTGAGTCGATGGGTTCTCACCGGGCTCGGTCGGGTCTCCCACCGGCCGTGTCTCGGCCAGCACCTGATCGAGGTTGTCGAATCGCTGCTGCCAGTCCTCGCGTGCTGCCACAAGCCAGTCGCTGGCGGCGGACAGTCGCTCGGTGTTGAGATGCACGATCCGCTTCTGTGCGCTCTTGACTCTGGTGATCAGCCCAGCGTCCTCGAGCACCTTGAGATGCTGTGATACCGCGGACCTGCTGATGGTCAGCGGTTCGGCCAGTTCTCCGGCGCTGAGGTCACCTGCTCGCAGGCGATCGATCATCACCCTCCGAGTCGGATCGGCCAGAGCGCCGAACAGCCCGCTCAAGTTCATTTCAACATCCCCTTAATTAAGTATTCACTACAATACACGAAGGCGGTCGGCCGTCAAGGGATGGTGCTGAAACAGGACCGTCCGGACGGTATAGTCTCAGGGGTGGGCCGGCACCGCCTCAGACGGCAGGCCGACACCCGAACGTTGCGACGACGACTCTTCCGACCCTGGTCAAAGGAGACCACCGCTCATGATGGACAAAGATTTCCGCACCGAACTCGACCGCCGCCTCGACCTCTACGAGGACCCGGGAAGCGAGGAGGGAGTTCTTGCACCATTGCCCGCGAAGGACATCGTCATCTCCGTCGCCGTCCTCGTCATCGTGTCCCTCATCGTGCTGGGATGGGCCCTTCTGTGAGCGGCGGCCGTCGACGACTCCAACGCACAGCGCTCGATGAAGCGGGGTCGACCAGCGACCTCCCGCTGCTGAAGAAGGACCGGATCTGGAGTTTCTGGGACTTCTCGGCGGCGAACATCGGACTCGCCATCGCCACCTGGGCATTCCTCCAAGGCGGCGCGGTCGCCTATTATGTCGGTGCCAAGGAGGCCGTGGCCAGCATCGTCATCGGCTACGGAATCAGCATCGTCTTCGTCGCCCTGGCGCCCTGCATCCCGGCGGTCCGCTACGGCATCGAACAGTTCGTCTCGCTGAGATCGTCATTCGGCACCGCAGGCGGTCGCGCCATCATGCTCGTGCTCTCGGCGCTGCTCGCCGCCGCGTGGGCCGCGGTGCTCGCCATCATGTGCGGTCACGCGTTCGCCAACGTCAGCAATGAGCTCTTCGGCACCGACTTGGAATCCGACGGCCTCGTCGTCAAGCTGCTGGGGCTGGTCGCAGTGGTGCTCTCCTGGCTCATCCTCATGCGCGGCCCGAAGTCCATCGAAACCGTCAACAAGGTCGTCTCCCCCGGACTCGTCGTGGTCACACTCGTCATGCTCGTCCTGATCTTCACCCAGGTCGGATGGTCCGATCTCGTCGCAATGGGGCCGCTGGCAGAGGACTTCGACGAGCACATGGCGTTCATGATCGCCATCGAACTCAATGTCGCCGGCGGCCTCGCCTGGTGGCCCAACGTCGGCAATCTGGCCCGACTGACCAGAAGCGCACGCGCCGGCTACTGGCCGAACATGATCGGGCTCTTCCTCGCCTCGGTGATCGCCGCGATCGTCGGGGCGTTCTCGGCTCTCGCGCTGGGCTCCGACGACCCCACGCAATGGATGATTCCCCTCGGCGGTTTCGTCCTCGGCGGCCTCGCGCTGGTCTTCGTCGGCTTCGCCAACATCACCTCGATCGTCGCCCAGGGCTACGCAGCCCTCGTGGCTGTACGCGGCGGCACCGGCAATCTCGGACGCAGGCTGCCCTGGCCCGTGCTCGGCGGGCTCATTCTCGTCCCGGCCATCGTGCTCGTGTTCTTCCCCGACATCACATACAACAACTACGGTCGCTTCGTCTCGTGGGGCGCGATCGTGCTGGGCCCGCTGTGCGCGATCCAGTTCGTCGACTTCTTCATCCTGCGCGGCCAGCACCTCGACATCCGGGCGATGTACGACAACCGTCCTGGGTCTCCCTATCACTTCACTGCGGGGGTCAACCTCGTCGCGTTCTGCGCCATGGCCGCCGGTGCGCTCGTCTACGCTTTGCTGCTCGACCCGATCGACTACATCCCCACGGAGGCGTTCCGCTGGCTGACTGCCTCGATCCCATCGATGCTGGTCTCCGGAATCGTCTACTGGGTGCTGACCAAGACGGTGTCCATCTCCCGGGGCAAGGGCGGTTTCGGACGGATGGAGCCGCAGCTCGCGAAACCCGACTAGGCTGGAGGCAACGGCTCGCCGACTACCTTCAGGAGAGACATGGATCGCGATTCGATCGAATGCTGGTTGACCGATATGGACGGAGTCCTGGTCAAGGAGAACAGTCCCCTGCCTGGTGCGGCCGAGCTCCTGGCACAGTGGCGACAGGCTGACATTCCGTTCCTCGTGCTGACGAACAACTCGATCTACACCGCCCGTGACCTCTCGGCCCGGCTGCGTTCGAACGGGCTCGAGGTCCCCGAGACCCACATCTGGACGTCTGCCATGGCCACCGCCGACTTCCTGTCCAATCAGGTTGACCACGGCACCGCCTACGTCGTCGGCGAAGCGGGGCTGACCACGGCCATCCACGAGGCCGGATTCGTTATGACTGAGACCGACCCGGACTTCGTCGTGGTCGGGGAGACCCATTCCTACTCCTTCGAAGCCATCACGAAGGCGATCCGCCTCATCCAGGGCGGTTCCCGCTTCATTGTGACCAACCCCGATGCCACGGGCCCCAGCCCCGAGGGCATCCTGCCGGCGACCGGTGCCATCGCCGCTCTGATCACGAAGGCCACGAACCGTGAGCCCTATGTGGTGGGCAAGCCGAATCCGATGATGTTCCGCTCCGCACTCAACAGGATCGGCGCTCACTCGATGAGCACAGCGATGATCGGCGACCGTATGGACACCGACATCATCGCCGGGATGGAGGCGGGCATGCACACGGTGCTCGTTCTCTCGGGGATCTCCACCGCCGAGGATGTGCGCCGTTTCCCCTTCCGTCCCAATGAGATCGTGGGCGGGGTTCACGAACTCCTCGACGTCCCGCTCGATCAGCGAGAGGAGCTGGGGCCCGACGTCACCGGCTCCGCCTGATCCGAGCCCGGCCGAGCCGCGCCAGCCGGATTAGCTGCCGAGAAACGGGGTGGGTGTCGACAAACGCATGTGCACGTGCGTTTGTCGACACCCACCCCGTTTGTGGATAAATGCCACGCAAATGGCGTACCAGCTCGCTCAATATAGCTCAGCACTCTTTTTGTTACGTTTGATTGCATTTGCTATTATTTGATTTCATACTGTACTCATGTTTCAAGTCCTGACGACAAGGCAGCTCCGCGATCTTGGCATGCCCCGAGTCCAGATAGCCGAAGCTGAGAACTGCTGCCTGAGCAGGACCAGGAAGGGTTACTACGTGATCGCCCGCGTCTGCGATCGCGAGCACCATCGACGACTCAGTGAATTCTCCGCCGACAGGGACACCACGTTCCCTCGATTCCACGGAGACATCAGAGATCGAGCAGAAGCGCTACGACTCCAGATTGCCTGTCGACGCGACTCGATTCGGCCCGGTGATGTGTTCTCGCATGTCTCGGCGGCACTCATCCACAATCTCGACCCGATCCTCACAGCAACGCCGAAAGTCGAGATCTCACGACGGTCTCCCACCCGCAACTACAGCAGCCTCTATATCTATTCTCGTGAGCTACTCCCGCAGGAGATCACCAATGGATATGCCTATCCGGTCACAACACTGTTGCGAACACTCGCTGACCTCGCTCTCGACTATTCGCTCGAAGTCTCCGTGCCGGTCATATCTCAAGCTCTGCGCGCCGGAACTGCGAACCTCCACGACATCGAACGACTGCTGGTGAAGGGCCGACGAGGACGCAGAAGGGCGCAGTTGGCACTCGATCTTTCCAGCGCGGAATACGAGTCGTCGGCCGAAGCACTCTGTGCGGTGAAGTTCTATCGGTACGGAATCACAGGCATGATCCCTCAGGTCGACGCGTTCACAGAGACCGGAGAGTTCGTCGGCCGCAATGACTTCCGTCATGAGAAATCTTCGGTTGCCGTGGAGGTCCATGGAGTCGGCAAGTACTACCTTGATCCCCATGGCCCTGACGACGCAGCCAAGAAGAACCATCAACGCAATATGAACCTGCTCAATGCCGGTTTCACGGTGTTCAATCTGACCTTCGGAGACCTGTTCCGCCCTCGAATATTCGCTGCGATCAGAAGAGCAATAGCCTCTCGCAACTGACTAACGGGATGAGTGTCGACAAACGCACGCGCACATACGTTTGTCGAAACCCGCCCCGTTATTCACCGGGCAGCGCGGCCCCGCGGCCCCGCGGTCCACCCTGTGTCAGGCCCAGCACCCCCGCAGGCACCCTACTGCAGGGCCGAGGTCAGCCTCATGACCGATTCCAGGTAGCGCCGGATGTAGCGCCGCTTCTCCCACTCCTCGAGGAACAGCTCACGGCTGGTGCGCTGGTAGCCGGCGACCACCTCGGCGATGTCGTCGACGAGGTCTCCCCCGGTCGTCAACAGGCTGATCTCGTAATTGAGGCCGAAGGAGCGCATATCCAGGTTCGACGATCCCATCACCGCGTACTCATCGTCGACGAGCAGGCACTTCGTGTGCAGCACCTGCGGCTTCGGATAGAGGAAGATGCGCACTCCGACTTCCAGCAGTGAGCGGTAGTAGGACGACTGGGCGAGATCGACCATGAACTGGTCGGCCCGCTCGCTCACGTAGAGTTCGACGCTCACCCCGCGCTCGGCGGCGGTGACGACGGCGGCCAGCAGCGATTCGTCGGGCACGAAGTACGGGCTGACGACCGCCAGACGGGTCTGGGCCAGGTACATCAGCGAGATGAAGACCTTGAGGTTCGGCTCAGTCGTGAAGCCGGGTCCGGATGGGACGAGCTGCATCGCGCTCGTCTCCCCTCCCACTTCGAGTTCGTACGCATCGCGGTCATAGGATCTGATCCCCAGCGATTCTCCGCACTCGGTGTACCAATCGGTGGCGAACACCGCCTCGACCGCGGCGACGATGGGGCCGGAGAGCTCGACCATGATGTCGTGCCAGGCCCGTCCGACCCTCACATTCGCCTGTTTCAGATACGAGGAGTCGATCATGTTCTGCGACCCCATCATCGCCTTCTTCCCGTCGACGACGAGCAGCTTGCGATGGTTGCGTAGGTCGATGCGGCGCAGTTTCCCGCGCCAGGGGACGAAGGGAAGCATGAGATGCCAATCGATGCCGACCGTCGTCAGGCGCTTGCCCAGGCGGTGGAATCCCGGATACTTCCGGGAGCCGATGTGGTCGAAGAGGACTTTGACCTTCACTCCTCGTGCCGCGGCGCGTTCGAGGGCTCGGAAGAAGACGTCGGTTGTGGAGTCCCAGGCCATGATGTAGATCTCGACATGCGCGTAGTCGCGGGCCTCGTCGACGAGGGCAGCCATCCGCGCGATGCTGGTCTCGTAGTCGGAGATGACGCCGTGGCTGTTGCCGGTGACCATGGGCAGGGCGGTGAGTCGGCGGCCGAGCTGAGCGATCGACACGAAGTTCTGGGAGGTCTGCAGCGATGGGGGCACATCGGGCAGATCGTCGGCTCCTTCGTGCATGAGCTCATCGGCCTGCGCCTGGATGCGGGCACGGCGCCGGTTGATGTAGGGGCTGCCGAGCATGAGGAACAGCGGGATCCCCACGATCGGCACGAACAGGATGAGCAGCAGCCAGGCCGAGGACGACGAAGGCCTGCGATCCTCCGGGACGACGCCGACCGCGATGATCTTCACCACGTATTCGAGCACGATCCAGGTCGCTCCCAGGACGGACGTCACGACGCTGAGATCCACCTGCACCCTTCCCCTGTCCTCGGCTTCTTCCTCTGCCCCACACTAACGGAGCAGGTCGGTGGTGCTGAATAGATCGCCCGCCGAGGCGGCCCTGCACGTCCGTACGGAGGTGCGGAGCCGCCTCGGCGGGCGATATGATCTCCGGTGTCTGCGCTCAGATGCCGAGTTCGCGGGCGATGAGCATGAGCTGGACCTCGGTCGTCCCCTCCCCGACCTCGAGGATCTTCGAGTCGCGGTAGTGGCGGGCGACGAGGTATTCGTTCATGAAGCCGTAGCCGCCGTGGATCTGTGTGGCATCGCGGGCATTGTCCATCGCAGCCTCGCCGGCGATCATCTTCGCGATCGCGGCTTCCTTCTTGAACGGCATCCCGGCGAGCATGCGCGAGGCGGCCAGGTAGTACGCGGAGCGGGCCGCGACTACACGGGCCTCCATCCGGGCGATCTTGAAGGAGATGCCCTGGAAGTCCGAGATCGGCTGTCCGAAGGCCCGACGCTCCTTGGCATATTTCACGGATTCGTCCACGCAGCCCTGCGCAGCACCGACCGAGAGCGCTCCGACGGCGATGCGGCCCTCATCGAGGATGCGCAGGAAGTTCGCGTAGCCGCGTCCCCGCTCGCCGAGCAGGTTGGCCTCGGGCACCTGCACATCGTCGAAGGTCAGCGGGTGCGTGTCCGAGGAGTTCCAGCCGACCTTGTCATAGGCGGGCTCGGCGGTGAAGCCTCGAGTGCCGGTGGGGATCATGATGGTCGAGATCTCGGGGACCTCACCGCCCGAGCCAGACGTCCGGGTTCCGGTCACCGCGGTGGCCGTGACCAGGCGGGTGATGTCGGTGCCGGAGTTCGTGATGAAGCACTTGCTGCCGTTGACCGTCCACGTGCCGTCATCGAGAGTGGCCCTGGTCTTCGTTCCCCCGGCGTCGGAGCCGGCTTCGGGTTCGGTCAGCCCGAAGGCGCCCAGCCCGGATCCGTCGGTGAGCCCCGGCAGCCATTCGCGCTTCTGCTCCTCGGTGCCGAACCGGTAGATCGGCATCGCACCCAGGGAGACTCCGGCCTCGAGGGTGATGGCCAGCGACTGGTTGACGCGCCCGATCTCCTCGATGGCCAGGCACAGCGCGAAATAGTCCCCGCCCATGCCGCCGTACTCTTCGTCGAAGGGCAGACCGAACAGGCCCATCTCGCCCATCTTCGCAACGAGCCCGTAGGGGAACTCGTGCTCGGCGTCGAGTTCGGCGGACACGGGTGCGACCTCTTCGTCGGCGAACTTCGCGACCCCGGCCCGCAGATCCTCGTATTCTTCGGGCAGCATGCCCGGAACGAAAGCTGTCATGATTTCCTCCCCGCTGTACGCGTGGTCAGTATGTTTCTCGTGGTCAGTGAGTTTCTCGTGGTCAGTTGGCTGATGCTGCTGCCGACGGGTTGGGTTCCGCGTCCGTGTCGGCGGAGCCTGCGTCCGCGACGGCCTCGTCGACGACGGTGGCCAGCACCTCGTCGAGTCCCACCTGGACGCCCTGGACTGCGGTGACGGTGACGATTCCGGCCGCCGGTGCGGTGAGCACGTGTTCCATCTTCATCGCTTCGACGACGACGATCGGATCGCCCTGGTCGACCTTGTCTCCGGACTCGACGCGGATCTCGACGACGGATCCGGGCATCGGGGCGAGCACCTCGGCGCCGTCGAGACCCGGGGTCAGCGACGTATCGGCCTGGGAGCGGGTGAAGGTGTGGACACCGCGGTCGCTGCTGATCCAGATGCTGCGATCGCGGGCGTCGGAGAACACGCGTGCGGTGTGCCGCACGCCGTCGAGGCTCACATGCCAGAGGCCGCCGTCATCGACGGTGACGTCGTCGCTCGTCGCCTCGACCTCGCTGACCTCTCCCCCTGAGCTCAGCGCAACGGTGGGACGGAAGTCCGGACGTGAGGTCCGCCAGGCGGAGGGCTGTCCCCACGCCGAGGCGGTCGTGGAGTTCTGCGGCAGATGGGCGGCCGTGATTGCTCCGGTCAGTTCGGTTCCGGCTTTGCCGCCGGTGACGAGCACGGCCGTCGCGGCGAGCTGTCGATCGGTCTCGCTCGGGGTGTGTGCGAGCTGGTCCTCGTCGAGGCGGTCGATGAGTGAGGTGTCGAGGTTGCCGGAGACCACCTCGGCGAGGCCGATGAGGGTACGCAGGAAGTCGATGTTCGTCACGATTCCGGGCACCGCCGAGGCGGCCAGTGCCGCGTCGAGACGGGCGATCGCGGCCGCACGGTCCGGGGCGTGGACGATGAGCTTGGCGATCATCGGGTCGTAGTCCGAGGCGATCGTCTGTCCGGCTTCGAGGCCCGCGTCGACGCGGATCCCCTCGCCGGCGGGGAAGACGACGTCGAGTGCCCGGCCTCCGGTGGGCAGGAATCCGCGAGAGGGGTCCTCCGCGTAGATGCGTGCCTCGATCGAGTGACCGGTCATCGTGATGTCGTCTTGGTTCAGGGCAAGCTCTTCACCTGCACCGACGCGCAGCTGGAGTTCGACGAGGTCGATGCCCGTGACCTCTTCGGTCACGGGGTGTTCGACCTGCAGGCGGGTGTTCATCTCCATGAAGAAGAACTCGTCGGGACGGTCGGCGCCGACGATGAACTCGACGGTGCCTGCTCCGACGTAGCCCACGGACTTCGCGGTCTCGCAGGCCGCCTGGCCGATCCGGGCCCGGGTCGCCTCGTCGAGGAGGGCCGAGGGTGCTTCTTCGATGACCTTCTGGTGGCGACGCTGCAGGGAGCACTCGCGTTCGCCGAGGTGGATGACGTTGCCGTGGCCGTCGGCCATGACCTGGACCTCGATGTGTCGCGGTGTGGCGACGAGGCGTTCGAGGAAGAGAGTGTCGTCACCGAAGGAGCTCGCGGCCTCACGCCGGGCAGTGTCCAAGGCTGCGGGCAGCTCGGAGGGGTCGAAGACGGAGTGCATGCCCTTGCCGCCCCCGCCGGCGGAGGGTTTGATGAGCACGGGGAATCCGATGTCGGCGGCCTCGGTCACCAGCGCTTCGTTCGACATGGCCGCGGCCTTGGTGCCGGGCACCAGGGGAACCCCACGCTGGGAGACGGCGTTCTTGGCCGTGATCTTGTCGCCCATGGTCCGGATCGCCTCGGCGCCGGGCCCGAGGAAGACGATACCGGCCTCTTCGCAGGCGGCGGAGAAGTCCGCGTTCTCGGACAGGAAGCCATAGCCGGGATGGATGGCCTGGGCTCCCGTGGCACGGGCTGCCGCGATGACCTTGTCGATGCGCAGGTAGGACTCGGAGGCCTGCGCCGGTCCCAGGTGCACCGCAGTGTCTGCGGCCTTGACGTGGGCGGCATGGGCGTCGGCGTCGGAGTAGACGGCCACGGTGCGAATGCCGAGGCGGCGGCAGGTGCGGATGACACGGAGGGCGATTTCGCCGCGGTTGGCGATGAGTACTGTGTTGAACATGGATGAGCTCACATTCTGAAGACGCCATAGCCGCTGGCATTCAGCGGGCGTTCCATGGGTCCGAAACGGGCGAGTTCGAGGGCCAGGGACAGCACCTGGCGGGTGTCGGTGGGTTCGATGATGCCGTCGTCCCAGAGGCGGGCCGTCGAGTAGTACGGGTTGCCCTGGGCTTCGTACTGGTCTCGGACGGGCTGCTTGAAGGAGTCCTCCTCTTCGGCGCTCCAGGTCTCGCCGCGGCCTTCGAGCTGATCGCGTTTGACCGTGGAGAGGACGCTGGCGGCCTGCTCGCCGCCCATGACGGAGATGCGGGCGTTGGGCCACATCCACAGGAAGCGGGGTGAGTAGGCGCGGCCGCACATCGAGTAGTTGCCGGCGCCGAAGGAGCCGCCGATGACGACGGTGAATTTGGGCACGCGGGCGGTGGCGACGGCGTTGACCATCTTCGCTCCGTGCTTGGCGATGCCGCCGGCCTCGTAGTCGCGCCCGACCATGAAGCCGGAGATGTTCTGCAGGAAGATCAGCGGCACGCTGCGCTGGTCGCAGAGCTCGATGAAGTGGGCACCTTTCTGCGCGGATTCGCCGAAGAGGATGCCGTTGTTCGCGACGATCCCCACGGGGTGTCCGTCGAGGTGGGCGAAGCCGGTGACGAGAGTGGTGCCGTATTCGGCCTTGAATTCATGGAACTCGGAACCGTCGACGAGGCGGGCGATGACCTCGTGGACATCGTAGGGAGTCCGCGAATCGACGGGGACCACCGAGGTGAGTTCCTCGGGAGAATGCAGCGGTTCGCGGGTCTCGGCGACGTCCCAGTTGGCCTCGGCCTTCGGACCGAGGGTGGAGACGATGTCGCGCATGGTCTCCAGGGCGTGGGAGTCATTGGCCGCGAGATGGTCGGTGACTCCGGAGACACGTGAGTGGAGTGCTCCGCCGCCGAGCTCCTCGGCACTGACTTCCTCACCGGTGGCGGCTTTGACCAGTGGCGGACCGCCGAGGAAGATCGTGCCCTGATCGGCCACGATGATCGACTCATCGGCCATCGCGGGCACGTAGGCCCCGCCCGCGGTGCAGGAGCCGAGGACGGCCGCCAGCTGCGGGATGCCTGCGGCGGAGAGCGTGGCCTGGTTGAAGAAGATCCGGCCGAAGTGCTCGCGGTCGGGGAACACGTCGTCCTGGTTGGGCAGGTTGGCTCCGCCCGAGTCGACGAGGTAGATGCAGGGAAGACCGTTGTCCTTCGCGACCTCCTGGGCTCGCAGGTGCTTCTTCACCGTGAGCGGATAGTAGGTCCCGCCCTTGGCCGTGGCGTCGTTGGCGACGATGACGCACTCGCGACCGTTGACCCGGCCGATGCCGGTGATGATTCCTGCGCCGGGGCTGGCGTCCTCGTACACGCCGTTGGCGGCCAACGGGGACAGCTCGAGCAACGGTGTGCCCGGGTCGAGGAGATGTTCGACGCGTTGGCGGGGCAGCAGCTTGCCGCGATCGATATGGCGCTGACGTGACTTCTCGGGGCCGCCCAGGGCCGTGGCCCGGATCCGATCCCGGAGTTCGGCGATGAGTTCGGCGTGGGCCTCGGCGTTCGCCTGCCCCGTTGCCGGACTGACCGCAGTTCCCACTGCTTTCATTCCACTCCCCAATTCAGTTAATACTTGTTAACTGACTGCTATGATACTGCTTGAAGGCCACTGTGACAATGCGCACCATCGCACAGGGGCAGATCGAGAGCGCTGAGGGGATCGACATGGAGCCGAATGACTCGGCGGAGAAGCCGGGGACGTCTCGGGCCGCAGCGAAGGCCGCGCGGCGCGAACAGCTGCTCGAGGTCGCGAAGACCCTCTATGCCCGGCACGGGTTCCATGGTGTCCGTCTCGACGACCTGGGCAAGGGTGCCGGGATCTCGGCACCGGCGGTCTACCGCCATTTCAAATCGAAGGAAGCCGTCCTCGAGGAACTCCTCGTCGGGATCTCGGAGTATCTCAATTCGGGCGGGGAATCGATCGTCGCCCGCCACGAGGACGGCGAGGCCGCCTCGGCGCTCATCGAGCTCATCGACTTCCATGTCGCCTTCGCGATGAGCGAGCCCGAGCTGATCCGGATTCAGGACAGGGATCTCGCGGCACTGCCCGAGGCCTCGCGGCGGATGGTCCGCCGGCTGCAGAGAAGCTATGTGAGTCAGTGGGCGGAGGTCGTCTCGCGCGCTCGTCCGGCCTGGTCTCTCGATGCGGCGACGGTGAGGGTGCATGCGGTGTTCGGGATGATCAATTCGACCCCGTACCAGGCCCGACGTTCAAGCGCCGAGGTGGTCGGGGTCGAATTGCGCGCTGCCGCTCGGGCGGCGCTGGGGATCGCGTGACCGCACTGGAGGTCAGGGGACGGTGCTGAGGGTCAGGGGACGATGCTGGACGTCTGCCGAAGTCAGGGGACGATGACGAGCTTGCCTCGTGTATGCCCTTCTGCGCTGGTGCGGAAAGCCTCAGGCACCCGATCGAGTCCGAAAGTGCCGGCAACCTCGACGGTGAGTTCGCCCGAGTCGACGAGCTCGGCCAGACGCGCGGTCTGCGAACCGTAGGGGCGGACCCAGATGTAGCGACCGCCGTGTTCGGCCACGGAGGGGTCGGCGACGGAGGCATGCGCACCGTCGTCCTTCAGAACCGCGAGGGTGGTGTCGAGCATCTCCCCGACGAAGTCGACGACCCCGTCGATCGGGCCGCCTGCGATCTCAAGGACACGATCGGCCAGTCCGTCCCCGTAGGTGACCGGTTCGGCGCCGAGACTGCGCAGATAGTCGTGATTGGCTTCCGAGGCGGTTCCGATGACTCGGGCACCGAAGGACTTCGCGATCTGCACAGCGAAGCCGCCCACTCCCCCGGATGCTCCGTGGACGAGAACGGTTCTGCCGTCGATGTCACCCAGGGCTTCGAGTGTGCGCAGAGCGGTGCCACCGGCCAGGGGCAGCCCGGCCGCCTGTTCCCAGTCCAGCGCTGTCGGCTTCGCCGTCACGGAATGGACGGGAACTGCCACCTTCTCGGCGAATGTGCCTGCACTCAGGACGTCCTTGCGGGCGTAGGCGATGACCTCGTCACCGATCTGGAATTCCGGGGTGTCGGCACCGAGGCCGATGACGACTCCGGCCACGTCCCAGCCGGGGGTGACGGGGAATTGGACGGGCATGATGGCGTCGAGGTGACCGCCTACGAGTTTCCAGTCGACGGGGTTGACTCCGGCGGCGCGGACCTCGATGAGCACGGATGCCGGCTGGACCTTCGGATCGTCGACCTCGCGGACCGTGATGTCGCTGAAGTCTTCGGTGTACTGGTCATAGACTGCTGCACGCATAGCGGCGGCCTTCCGGTAGTCGTCAGTGGATGACTGATGAACACCGAAAGGCCGCCGGACTATTCCTGCGTGATTCCTACTCGTAGGTGCTGTTCGCGGCCGCACGCTCGACGAGCGAGGCCGGTGGGGTGAACCGATCGCCGTAGGTCGCGGCGAGTTCCTCGGCACGGTCGACGAAGCCGTTCAGCCCGCCTTCGTACTGGTTGACGTACTGGAGCACGCCGCCGGTCCAGGCGGGGAATCCGATGCCGAAGATCGAACCGACGTTCGCATCCGGCACCGAGGTGATCACCCCCTCGTCGAGGCATTTGATCGTCTCGATCGCTTCGGCGAAGAGCATCCGCTCCTGCAGGTCGGCGAATGGTTCGGCGGCGGAGCCGGAGTTGTACTTCTCCCGCAGGCCGGGCCACAGTTTGGTCCGCTGGCCGTTCTCGTCGTAGTCGTAGAAGCCGGCACCGTCTTTGCGCCCGGTGCGCCCCGCCTCGTCGACCATCCAGTCGAAGACCGCGTCCGAGGGGTGGGCCTCCCGATGTCCTCCTGCGGCTGCGATGGACTCCTCGGTTTCCTTTCGGATGTTCTGCGACAGTGTCAGCGTCAATTCGTCGAGGAGCTGCAAGGCACCTGTCGGGTAACCGGCCTGCAGTGCGGCCTGCTCCACGCTCGCCGGCTCCACTCCTTCACCGACGGCGGCGACCGCCTCGGCGATGTAGGTTCCGATCACACGTGAGGTGAAGAATCCACGGGCGTCGGTGACGACGATCGGGGTCTTCTTGATCTGCTGCACGAGGTCGAAGGTGCGCGCGAGGGTCTCGTCCGAGGTGTTGTCTCCGCGGATGATCTCGACCAGCGGCATCTTGTCGGCGGGTGAGAAGAAGTGGATCCCGATGAAGTCCGAATCGCGCTTGACTCCGGTGGCCAGCTCCGTGATCGGCAGGGTCGAGGTGTTGGAGCCGAGCACCGCATCGGAGTCGACGACGTCCTGGATCTCGGTGAACACCTGCTGTTTGACGGGCACGGACTCGAAGACGGCCTCGATGACGAAGTCGACTCCGGCGAAGTCGTCGGCCGAGGCACTCGGAGTGATCCGGTCGAGGACGGCCTTGCTCTTCTCCGCCGTCGTCTTGCCCTTGGCCAGGGCGGATTCCTCTCGCTTGCGAGCGTAGGCCTTGCCCTTGTCCGCGGCTTCGATCTCGACGTCCTTGAGCACGACTTCGATGCCGGCCTTCGCGGCGGTGTAGGCGATCGCGGCACCCATCATGCCGGCGCCGAGGACGCCGAGCTTCGTCACCTGACGCGGTTCGAAGCCATCGGGCCTCGAGCCGCCGGAGTTGATGTGGCCGAGGTCGAAGAAGAATGCCTTGATCATGTTCTTCGCCACCGAGGTGTGGGTGAGGTTGACGAAGTAGCGGGTCTCGACCTGCAGGGCGGTGTCGATGTCGACGTAGGCCCCCTCGACTGCGGCAGCGATCGCCGCACGCGGGGCGGGCATCGGAGCCCCCTTGGTCTGCCGGCGCAGGAGTGCCGGCAGGGCGGGCAGCATCGCGCCCAGCGAAGGCGACGAGGGCGATCCGCCGGGAATCTTGAATCCCTTGCGGTCCCAGGGCTGTGATGCCTCGGGGTTGGCCTTGATCCAGTCCTTGGCGCGGTCTTCGAGATCGGCCACGGGGGCGAGCTCGTCGACGAGTCCGAGGTCCAGGGCATCTGCGGCCTTGAATTTCGTCGACGGCAGGATGGCTTTCTGCAAGGCGTCCTGGAGACCCATCAGGCGCACTGTTCTGGCGACGCCGCCGCCTCCCGGCAGGAGGCCGAGGGAGACTTCGGGGAATCCCACGCGCAGGCTGGAGACGTCATCGGCGGCAATGCGGTGATGTGCGAGGAGGGCGACCTCGAGGCCGCCGCCAAGGGCTGCTCCGTTGAGGGCGGCGACCACGGGCTTGCCCAGCGTCTCGAGGCGACGCATGAGGGATTTCATGTGGTTGGTCAGCGCCGCTTCCGCCTCCGCGTTCGCGGGATCGGCGGCGCGCAGCTTGTTGAGGTCTCCGCCCGCGAAGAAGGTCTTCTTCGCCGAGGTGAGAACGACGCCGGAGATGTCATCGACGTTGGCTTCGAGCCAGTCCACGGTGCCCTCGAAGGCAGCCTTGAAATGGTCGTTCATGGTGTTGACTTTGGCGTTGGGATCGTCGATGACGACGGTGACGATTCCGTCCGAGTCGAGGGAATGGGAGTACGGGGTGGCAGTCGTTTCGGTATTCGTCATGTCAGACCCTTTCGATGATCGTCGCAATGCCCATGCCGCCGCCGATGCACAGCGTGACGAGGCCACGCTTGAGGTCGCGGCGTTCGAGCTCGTCGAGGACGGTGCCGAGGACCATGGCACCGGTGGCTCCCAGCGGGTGGCCCATGGCGATGGCTCCGCCGTTGACGTTGACCTTGTCATGGGGAATGTCGAGGTCCCTCATCCACTTGAGCACGACTGCGGCAAAGGCCTCGTTGAGCTCGAACAGGTCGATGTCGTCAACGGTCAGGCCCGCCTTGTCGAGGACCTTCTGCGTGGCCGGGATCGGGCCGGTGAGCATGATCGTCGGTTCGGATCCGGTGACGGCTGTGGAGACGATGCGCGCACGGGGTTTCATGCCCATCGTCTGCCCCACCTCGGCGTCGCCGACGATGACGAGGCTGGCCCCGTCGACGATTCCCGAGGAGTTCGCGGCGGTGTGGACATGATCGATCTCTTCGACCCAGTGGTACTTCTGGAGGGCCACCTCGTCGAAGCCGGCCTGAGCGGCGACTTTGGTGAACGCCGGGGACAGCTGCGACAGTGATTCCACCGTCGAACCGGGGCGCACGTGCTCGTCGGTGGCGAGTACGGTCATGCCGTTGATGTCCTTGACGGGCACGATCGACTTCTCGAAGTACCCGTTCTCCCAGGCGTTGGCGGCACGCTTCTGTGACTCCGCGGCGAATTCATCGACATCGGCTCGGCTGAAGCCTTCGGTGGTCGCGATGAGGTCGGCGCCGATGCCCTGAGGGACGAAATAGGTGTCGTAGTTCGTTGTCGGGTCCTGGGCCCAGGCACCGCCGTCGGAGCCGAGGGGCACACGAGACATCGATTCGACTCCGCCGGTGAGGACGAGGTTCTCGAAGCCGCTGCCCACTTTCTGTGCGCCGATGTTGATGGCTTCGAGACCGGACCCGCAGAAGCGGTTGACCTGCGAGCCGGCCACCGATTCATCGAGGCCGGCGACGAGGGCCGCGGTGCGAGCGATGTCGCCGCCCTGCTCGCCGACGGGCGAGACGACGCCCAAGACCATGTCGTCGATCGCCTTGTCGTCGAGATCGGGATTGCGTTCGCGCAGAGCGTCGATGAGCCCTGTCACGAGGTCGATTGGCTTGACGCTGTGCAGGGCCCCGCCGCGATTCTTTCCGCGCGGCGTGCGCACTGCGTCGTAGATGTACGCTTCGCTCATCTGTTCCTCACAGTTCTAGGGAACGGCCGACGATCTCCTTCGAGGTCTCGGTCGTGGCTGAGTCATTGACGATCGCTCAACCTCGTAGGCTGATCGATCGTTCAGTAACATTCACAGGACCATTCAATACCAGTTGTCTGTGATGGTCAACACGGAACCCGGGGCAGGTCACACGGACTGTGTCAGGAGCGCGCGGTAGCGTCGGCAGCGATGGCCACGGAGGTCATAGCCCGGGTGTCGACGACAGTTCAGGGACGCCGACCTGACAGCTCAGGGACGCCGACCTCCTGGGCTCGACTCAGAGCCGACGTTCAGTTTCACCGACACGAACTGCAGGAGTGATCATGGAGAGCAGAAACGACCAGCGGGACTTGGTGGTCCTGGCCCAGGAGGTGGCCGCCGCAGCACACCGCGCACAGGTCGACAAAGCAGGGCACGACTATATCGACCACCCGCGGCGGGTCGCTGCTAAAGCCGAAGCGCTCGCAGAGAAGGCCGGAATGCCGAGCGAGGCAATCGACATGGCGACGGCCGCCGCCTGGCTGCATGATGTCGTCGAGGACACCGAGACCGGCGAGACGAAACTGCGTGAAGACTTTCCGACAGAGATCGTCGACGCCGTCATGGCGGTGACGAAGCGTTCAGGCGAGTCGCCGGAAACCTACTTCTCGAGAGTGCGAGGGAATCGGATCGCGGGCATTGTGAAGACCGCGGACCTTGCAGACAACACGGACCCGGCCAGACAAGCACTGCTTGATGAGGACACCCGGGCACGACTTCGCAAGAAGTACCGCAGAGCCTACGAGCTGCTCGGCGTCGCCCCCGAACCACACGACTGAATCAACGGATCCGGACGGCTCTGACGACGCCCTCCGCTCGCAGATGAAAGGCGAGTGGACCAACATCGAGAGGCCCTCTGATCACATCGATCTCAGCCCACTGCGGCCACTCGCACGAGGAGCCCACCGCCGACGGGCGGACTCGACGACAGGAATGCCCGAGCGACCGCACCCGAACGACCGCACCCGGACGTCGGGTCGCCCCGCCCTGCTTGCCGGCCCACCTCGGGTCGCCCTGCCCCATTGCCCGGTTCGCCTCGGGTCGCTCTGTCGGGCACCGGGGCACACGGAGTGATCCATGGTGCCAGCAACGAGAACACCCCAGGTCGTTGACCTGGGGTGCTGTTGCCGAGCCGCCTACCAGAATCGAACTGGTGACCTATTCATTACGAGTGAATCGCTCTACCGACTGAGCTAAGGCGGCAACCGACCTAACTCTAGCCAAAGCTGGGACTCTTGGTCAAAAGGAGCGGCTGGAGAACTCTGCTGCGCTCACCGCTCACAGTGCGGCAGGCACGAAGCTTGCGGGGGCGACGTGATCGAACGAAGATCACAATGTAGCTCATCTCACATTTTCCGGCAACGAGGATCATCATTCACGGCCCAGGAGACGGATTCATCATGACCCAGCTCGCGGTACCTGCGGTCCGAGACCTGACCGAGATCGGCGATGAGCTCGGTCAGTGGCAGTCCGACGATGGGCCGGCCCAACTTCACCCGGGGGACCTCGGCTGGTACTCGCTGCGAGGTGCAGGGGCAACGGCTGGTGACCTGAGAGTCTGGCGCTCAGGAGAGAGCACTCTCGCCGTTGGCTTGCTGGACGGTGCGAATCTGCTTCGCCTGGCCATTCACCCCTCGCTCCTCCACGACGATTCCCTCGCGCAAGACATCCAGTCGGCCGTTGAACCCTCGCCCAGCGAGGTCTTCGCACACGGCACGGCCATCGTCGAGGCCCGCGGTGCAACCGCACTCTGCGACCGCCTGGTTGCAAACGGGTGGTCCACCGATGAGCCTTGGACACCGCTGCAGCGCGACCTGAGCCGATCAGTTGAGGACCCAGGCATGACAGTGGTGACCGCTGGTATCCGCGAAGCCGAGGAATGGGCTTCCGTTCACTGGTCAGCATTCCGAGGCACGCCGTACACCGAGGACGACACGGCAAAGTTCATCGGCCGTTGGCGAACGATGTCGACCGGCCCGTTCTCCTCACGTGCACGGAGTCTGCTCGGATATGACGACTCCGGCCAGCCGGTCGCCGCGGCCACGGTCTGGTCGGCAGGTCCTGCACGCCCTGGGCTGCTCGAGCCGGTCGCGGTTCACCGCGACCACCAAGGTCGTGGATTCGGCAAGGCCATGGCCATCGCCGCCGCGAAGAACCTGCAGCAGATGGGAGCGTCAGCGGCTTCCGTCGCGGCCGAAACCGCGAACACTGCCGCAGTCGCTACCTATTCCGCGGCCGGCTTCATTGCCCACGCCGAGGTGAGGGACCTTCGCCGAGGCGGGTGAAGCCCCGGTGCCCTGTGGCAGCTCACCAGCTAACCTGGTGGAGACAGGCATTCGAACAGAGAAAAGGGTGGCGCACGTGGTCGAGTTCGACTCCAAGGACTTCATGAGTGATTTCAAGGCGCTCATCGAATGTGAGTCGTTCTCGCAGGACGCCGACTCTCTGGCGCGCAGTGCCCAGCTCGTCTCCCGCATCGGCACGGGCCTGCTGGGCGCGGCTCCACACATCATCGAGACCGATTCGCATCCTCATGTGCTGTGGCGCTTCGGCACGGGACCACGCAGGGTCGTGCTCATCGGGCATCACGACACCGTATGGCCGACCGGCACGCTCACGGACTTCCCCTATTCGGTGGCCGAGGGAGTCGTTCGCGGACCGGGAGCCGACGATATGAAGGGCGGTCTGCTCATCGCACTGTATGCGATGGCTCGCCTGCGGGCACAACGGGGCAGCCTCGACGGCGTCAGCATCCTCATGACCGGAGACGAAGAGCTCGGCTCCCCCGGTTCCCGGCAGATCATCGAAGACGAAGCCCGTGGTGCCAAGGCTGCGTTGGTCTTCGAAAGCGGTGCACCCGATGGATCGGTGAAGATCGCTCGCAAAGGTGTCGCCATCTACTCCCTCGAGGTCACCGGACTGGCCGCCCACGCGGGAGTCGAACCCGAGAAGGGCATCAACGCCACGATCGAGGTGGCCAATCAGGTCGTCGGGATCGCGGCGCTGCACGATCCGTCAGTCGGGACCTCGGTCGTGCCCACCGTCATGCACAGCGGCTCGACGACGAATACGGTACCCGCCAGAGCTGTAGTCGGTGTCGACTCCCGTGCCGCCTCGGTGATGGAACAGGAACGCATCGACGGGATCCTCAGCTCCCTGTCCCCCACTGTCGCCGGGGCGAAGGTCGACGTCAGAGGCGGGATCAATCGGGCACCTCTGGAAGAGAAGATGGCGATGGGTCTCTACGCCCGGGCGCAGCGCCTCACTGCCGACCTGGGCCACCCGCCGCTGCGGTCCGTGGCCGTCGGCGGCGGGTCGGACGGCAACTTCACCGCAGGCGTCGGCACACCGACCCTCGACGGTTTGGGCACCGTGGGCGGCGGCTCGCACGCCAGGACCGAACACGCTCTGCAGCTGTGGATCCCCCGCCGAGTCGAACTCACCTCGGCATTGGTCGGCGAGCTACTCGCCGAGGACGAGACAGTCACCGCAGACGAAGCGCTCGCCGAGGACTGAAGCTCACAGAGCCCCGGTGCGGTCCTCGAGCAGCCAGGGGTTCGACAGCAACACGAACGCCGATTCGACGATGAGCACGGGCGACATGTTCGTCTGCAGACGAGTTCTCGCCTGACCGATGGCGTCGATGCGCAGCAGCGTCGTATCGGGTCCGTCCCTGTTCGCCTGCTGGGCGATGAGGTCGCCTTCCCCCGCGTTGATCCACCCTTCGCGGATGCCCAGCTGGTACATAAGGATATCGCGGTAGAGGCTCATGAGTTCGAGGAAGATCCGGTCGAGTTCGTCGTTGCGGGCCCGCACCGAGCGTCTCTTCTGCTCCTCTTCGAGCTTCCGGATCTGGGCCCTGGCCGAGGGCGGGATGGATTTCTCCGATTCGATGCCCAGGGTCGCCATGAGGTCGGCCCGCTCCGTGGAGTTGCGCTCCTCGACGCGGGCCTTCGCCGTTTCTGCGGCTTCGTCGACGATCCGACCCGCCAGGCGGATCGTCGCCCCCACAGAGGTCAGTTTGCCCGGTATCGCCAGGATCTGCCTGCGTTCTTCTCCTGCGGATTCGTTAAGCGCCATGTACTTCGCGCGACCGATGTGGTTCTGTGCCACGGCGGCCGCCCACTGCGCCCTGTCCTCGTCGACGTGATCACGTTCGATGAGGAGCTGCGCCACTGCGTCTCTGGAAGGGATGCGTAGGCGCACCGGGCGGCACCGGGAACGGATCGTGGTGAGCACGTCGATGGGGCTCGGCGCGCACAGCAGCCACACCGTGGCAGGTGGCGGCTCCTCGATGGCCTTGAGGAGGACGTTGGCAGTGCGTTCACTCATCCGGTCCGCGTCTTCGATGATGACGACGCGCCACGGTGAGTTCACCGGTGCTGACTGTGCCTTCGTCACCAGTTCCCGCACCTCGTCGATGGCGATCACCGATTTCTGCGTCGACATGATCGTCAGCGATTCGTGATGGCCCTTGAGCACGCGGGCGGTGCCGTCGTCAGGTTCCTCACCGCCGGAGATCAGAGCGGCGGCGAAGGCACGTGCCGCATTGGACCGGCCGGACCCCGGAGGCCCTGTGAACAGCCACGCGTGGGTCATCGCACCCGGTGAATACAGGGCATGCCTCAGCTGTGTGACGACGTCGTCCTGGCCGACGAGTTCATTGAAGACGCTCACTCAGTGACCCTCCGGGTTGTTGAAGCGCTGATGGTTGCGTTCTCGCTGCTTGCGCAGTCGTTCGCGGGCCTGACGTTCGATCTCGGCCTGGGCCTGGAGCCGTTCGCGACTCATCTGCCGAGCATTTCGCACGGGCAGAACCGTCGTCGCCGCGTCTTCGTCCTCCGCATGGTTCTCGTCCTCAGCATGAGGATCGGCCTCGCTGCGGCTGTCGACCTGTTTGACGACGCGAGTCTCCGCTTCCTCCGAAGGATGCGTCTCGATCTCATCCGTCGAAACCGAGTCCTCATCGCCGTCGTCTTCCGACACGGGAGCGCTGGGTGTCAATCCGTGGGACGGCAGCACAGTGGTGGCCTCATCCGCGTCGGACTCATTACCGGGCTCAGGCTCGGACTCGCGGTCGGACTCGAATTCGTTCCCGCGGTCGGACTCGGACTCGTTCCCCGGGTCGCTTTCGGATGACGAGAGCACAGTCGTGGCGGCTTCGTCGCCAGAGGCAGAGGCAGAGTCGTCGCCCAAGGCCGTTTCGTCGTCAGGTGCGGGTTCGTACGTGTCCTCCGCGTCGTCCCCGGCGATCTGCACCGCCTGCTCTTCCGATGGGCTGTGTCGGCCCTGGTCTCGTTCATCGCTGTGGCGCAGGTCGGCGCCGAGGTCGACCCGCTCCGTTTCGACTCCGTCGTTGCGTTCTTCGGACTCTCGACGGTCGGCAGATTCCGGGATGAGTCGGTCGCCGGAGACCGGTACGAATCGGACTCCGGGCTCGGGGGTGAAGTCGTCCTCTGCGGCCTCTCCCGCGTCCGGCACGGCTTTCGCCTCGGCTCTCTCCTCCCCCAGGTCCAGTCGCTCCGACGACTCGGTCTCCCCGGTTGCTTCGGCCGAATCTTCACCGGTGGCCTCGGACGGATGACTTCCGGCCACCTCGGCGACTGTCGGCCCTGCACCGGCAACGGATGCACTTCCGAGGTGCTGCGGCAACCGGGTGCGGACCGCGGTGAGGATCTCGGCGGTCAGGTCGTCTTCGCTCACCGAGGCGTCGAGGACGACATAACGATCTGGCTCCTTGTGCGCCCGGGACAGATAGGTCTGACGGACCCGCTGGTGGAACTGCTGGTCTTCCTCGTCGAGATAGTTGTTCTCGTCGCGCTTGCCCATCCGCGCCGCCGCGGTCTCGGGATCGATGTCGAGAACGATCGTCAGGTGCGGGACCAGTCCCTGGGTCGCCCATTTGCTCAGCGCCAGAATCGTCTTGGGATCGAAGTTGCGGCCCGCTGCCTGGTAGGCGACGGTCGAATCGATGTACCTGTCGGTGATGACGATGTGTCCGCCGTCGAGGCTCGGATCCACGAGAGAGGCCACATGGTGGGCGCGGTCGGCGGCGAAGAGCAGCGCCTCTGTGCGAGGACTCGGCGGATCGGAGTCGAAGAGCACAGAACGGATCTTGCGTCCCAGTTCGGTGCCTCCCGGTTCACGGGTCGCTTCGACATTGTGTCCTTCGTCGGCGAGGATCTGTGAGATCCGTTTGATCTGCGTGCTCTTGCCCGAACCGTCGCCGCCTTCGACGGCGATGAAGAATCCGGCGCCGAGGCGTTCCGCTGGATTGCCGAGGCCGCCGTTCGCTCCGTCCTCGGGGGCGCTGGGCGGACGGAATCCGTGCACGATGTCGACCGACAGTCCCTGCAAACCATGTGGGTCGAAGATGAAGAGGCCGATGATTCCGGCGATCACTGCGGTCAGCCCCATGATTCCGAACGCGACGTCGCTGGGGGCCAGCAGCCATTCCGTCACCGAACCGACCGGGACAGTGATGCCGAAGTCGATGGCGTTGAGGATGAGCGCCACCACAGCGCCGCCGACGGCTCCGATCCTTCGGGAGAAATCATAGGGCTGTGAGCGCACGCCGATTCCGACGAGGAAGGCGATGACGGCGGACAGGACGACCTTGCCGGAGAGCTCGCTGATGGCTCCGGTGGCCAACAGCAGCACACCGGACACGGTCAGGGCGAAGGCGGACACGCGCGGTCGGGACATTCCGGGGGCGAAGGTGGGGCCCATTTCGAATCCGATGGCCCAGCCCACGAGCGCACAGGCGATGATGAGGGCGAAGCCGGCTTGGCCGAAGCTGTGCTCGACAGCTGTCGGCTGAGCGAGGATGACCGTGGTGCCCAGGACCGCGAAGAGCGCGATGCAGACCCACGGCTTTTCGATGTCCGCGGCGGGTCTGGCCACGCGCGCCTTGCTCGACGGGAATGCGCCCGTCGTTGCCGATTCGGCGTGCAGCGCACGTTCCGGGGTGAGAAAGATGATCACGGCGCCGACGGCCATGATGATGCCCACCAGAAGGCTCATCCACCCCAATGCCTGTGTCCCGGCGGCAGTTCCGCCGACGATCTGAAAGGAGAAGGAGACGAAGACGAGCACCGCTGCGGGAATCCCGACCCGACGCCACGGTTTCTCATTCGTGAAGGGATTGATGCTCATGAGCAGGCCGACGACGGCCCCGAGGAACAGTGCGGTGAGCCAGGTCAGCCAGGCGCTCGGGGCGAGGCTGAGGACGATGAGCAGTCCTGCCTCGACGACGGCGGCGATGCTCAGTGCGAGCTTGCGCACGGCCGGGCCCCTGGTCGCAAAGACCTTCTGCGGAATGAACAGGCCGGCGCCGGCGAGGACGAAGACGATCAGCAGAGACAGGCTCCCCAGCTGATTGTCGAAGCCTCCCGCCTCGATGCCATCGGCGATGGTGGTGAAGGCCCGACCGCTGATCGTGGAGACCAATCCGTTGGTGCCGGCCACGACATAGCTGATCGCCACGAGCACGATCAGTGCACCCCAGGCGGCGGTCTCGGCGACCAACCGGCCAGGGGCTCCGGGAAGTCGATGTCCTGTAGTCGTCAACATACTCACAGCCCTACAATATCTGCCGCGACTGACATATCTCTTGGAACCGACCGGATCTCTTCTCACCGATGTCCGATCCTCTACTCTTGATTGCGTGCACACAACGAATACGGCCATGTCAGCCGTCGCGACCACGGGGCTGCCTCCGACCGCTGAACTCGCCTTCGCTCGAGTCCTCCTCGACTCGGTCAAGCACGGCCGACGCGGGGCGACGCTGCGGATGTACCGTCCCCGACCGACGGTGGCGTTCGGCGCCAGGGATCGCTTCCTTCCCGGATTCCCCGAAGCCATCGAAGCGGCCCGGGACCACGGATTCACGCCCGCACTGCGCAGCCTCGGCGGTCGTGCCGCGGCCTACCACCGGGGATCGTTGGTCATCGACCACATCGAACCCAGCGACGCGTTCATCAAGGACACGACCGCCAGGTTCACCGGGTTCGGTCAGGACTATGTCGAGGTGCTGCGGGGCATCGGAATCGACGCCCACCTCGGCGAGATTCCCGGCGAGTACTGTCCCGGTGAGCACAGCGTGAATGTGGCAGGTCGGATCAAGGCGATCGGCACCGCCCAGCGCGTGGTCTCCGGTGCCTGGCTGTTCTCCTCGTCCGTGGTCGTCGAGGATCCCCATCCCATCCGCTCCGTCCTCACCGATGTCGAGGCCGCGCTGGGCATCGAATGGGATCCGTCCACGGGCGGATCGATCAGCGAGATCCACCCCGAGATCACGACCGACACCGTCGCCGAGGCGTTCGCCTCCTATTATGACCACGCCGATCCGCACTCGCCCGGTGGACCCACCGAAGACGAGCTCGCTGCCCTGTCGGACAAAACCGGTGCGCATGTGCTGTGACGTCCTCGCGCCGTGGCACCGATGCCTCGTGACACCCCTGCCCGTGTAACACCGATGCGATTGGAGACCATGCCCTCATGAATGTGCGCGAAGCGACGAGAAGTGATCTGCCCGACATCCTCCGACTGGTCCATGCCCTGGCCGTCTACGAAAAGGAACCCGACGCGGTCGAGGCCACCGAAGACGACTTCGCAGCGGTGATGTTTCCCGAGGACGGGCATCCGAACACCTACGGACTCGTCGCGGAAGCGGATGGGCGGATCATCGGCATCGCCATCTGGTTCTATACGTTCTCCACCTGGACGGGGAAGAACGGAATCTGGCTGGAGGACCTGTTCGTCGACCCTGCTCAGCGAGGCAACGGAGCCGGCAAGGCGCTTCTGGGTCGCTTGGCCCAGATCTGTCAGAAGCGCGGCCTGACCCGGCTCGAGTGGTGTGTCCTCAAATGGAACGAGCCCTCGATAGGCTTCTACCGCTCACTCGGCGCAGAGGACCAAAGCGAGTGGGAGACCTTCCGCCTCGACGGTGGGGCGCTGGACGTGTTCGCGAATCAGTCATCCGCAAACGCCTCAGGTGAAGGCGCCTAGCGAGACCCAACGCCCCTCACCTCAACACCCCTCATTTCAGCGGCCCTGAACGGCTTAGGTGGACGTTTTGGGCCGATCCCAGCGCGGAAAGTCAGCCCAGAACGTCCAGCTAAGGACGCCCCGAGGTCGGGCGACCGGTGTCAGCGGTCGGCCGAAGTGCTCTGGTCAGGGAGTCTTCGGCTTGGCCGTCGTGGTCTTCTTTGCGGCGGTCGTCGACTTAGGTGTCGTCGACTTAGCTGCCGCCGTTGTCTTCTTTGCGGCGGTCGTCGACTTGGTGGTCGACTTCGTTGTGGCCGTCGACTTGGCAGCGGTCTTGGCCGGAGCTTTCTTAGCCGCCGACGACTTGGCTGCCGTCGACTTGTCCGTCGTCGACTTCGTGGCCGTTTTCGCCGTGCTCGTCTTCGCTGCCGTCGACTTCTTGGCGGGGGCCTTCTTAGCTGTCGACTTCTTAGCAGGAGCCTTCTTCTTGGCCGGGCCCTTCGCACGCTTCTCGGCCAGCAGCGTTGCGGCCCGGTCGAGAGTCATCGACTCGACGGCATCGTCCTTGCGCAGGGTCGCATTGTACTCGCCGTCGGTGACGTACGGTCCGAAGCGACCGTCCTTGACGACGACCGGTTTCTTCGACTCGGGGTCCTCGCCGAGCTCCTTCAGCGGTGCTGCGGCTTTGCGGCCGCCCCGCTGTTTCGGCTCAGCGTAGATCTTCAGCGCCTCGTCCAAGGTGATGTTGAAGATCTGTTCCTCGTCCGTCAGCGACCGAGAGTCCGTGCCCTTCTTCAGGTACGGCCCGTAGCGCCCGTTCTGCGCGGTGATGTCGGTGCCTTCTTCGTCCTGTCCGACCACCCGCGGGAGGCTGAGCAGGGTCAGCGCCGTCTCGAGGTCGATTGAGTCCAAGTCCATGGACTTGAACAGGGAGCCGGTGCGGGGCTTCGGCTTCTTCACGCCGCGCTTGGGCTTCTCCTCCGGCTCGGGCAGCACTTCGGAGACGTAGGGCCCGAAGCGCCCGTTCTTGGCTACGATCGTGTGCCCGGTCTCGGGGTCGACGCCGAGCTCACGGTCGTCCTGGCCCTGCGACTCGATGAGTTCGGCGGCTCTGGCCGCGGTCAGTTCGTCGGGAGCCAGATCATCGGGCACGGAGACGCGCTTCGGATTCCCGCCTTCTTCTGTGGGCGGGACTTCGAGATATGGACCGTAGCGACCCACGCGCAGATTCACGCCTTCGCTGATACGCACGGTGTTGACCTCGCGCGCATCGATGTCGCCGAGGTCATCGACGACCTCCCGGAGCCCTTCACGATCCTGTGTCGTGTCGCCGAAGTAGAAGCGAGCCAGCCAGGAGTCGCCGTCCACCTCGCCCACAGCGATGCGATCGAGTTCGGTCTCGAGGTCGGCGGTGAACGCGTAGTCGATCAGACTGGTGAAGTGCTCTTCGAGGAGGCGCACGACAGAGAACGCCAACCAGCTGGGCACAAGCGCGTTGCCGCGGGTGGTCACGTAACCGCGGTCCTGGATGACGGAGATCGTCGCTGTGTAGGTCGAGGGGCGGCCGATGCCGAGCTCTTCGAGCTGCTTGACCAGACTCGCCTCCGTGTAACGCGGTGGCGGAGCGGTCGTGTGGCCGTCGGCTTCGGCTTTGACCACGGACAGTGCCTGGCCTTCATCGACCTGGGGAAGGCGTGATTCACCGGATTTCGTGTCATAGCGTCCGGCGTCGGTGCCCTCTTCATAGGCAGCGAGGAATCCGCGGAAGGTGATGACGGTGCCGCTGGCGCTGAATCCGGCGTCGTGGCCGTCGGCGAGGTCGGCGCGGACCTTGATCGTCGCGGTCTTGCCCTTGGCGTCGGCCATCTGGCTGGCGACGGTGCGCTTCCAGATGAGATCGTAGAGGCGGAACTCGTCACCGCTGAGCGATTTCGCGACCTGCGCCGGCGTGCGGAACGAGTCGCCGGAGGGACGGATGGCTTCGTGTGCCTCCTGTGCCGACTTCTGCTTGCCCGAGTAGGTGCGAGGCGACTGCGGTACGAATTCGGGGCCGTAGAGTTCGGTGACCTGCTTCCTGGCTGCGGAGGTCGCCTGGTCCGACAGTGCCGAGGAGTCGGTACGCATATAGGTGATATAGCCGTGCTCGTACAGCGACTGGGCGGTGCGCATGGCCTGACGCGAGCTCATACGCAGCTTGCGACCGGCTTCCTGCTGCAGGGTCGAGGTGGTGAATGGTGCGGCCGGTCGGCGTGAGTAGGGCTTCGATTCGACGGCCGTGACCGTCAGTGAGTCCTTCGCGGCACCGTTGAGCTCTGTGGCCAACGCTTCGGCCTTGGCTTGGTCGACGACGGCGGCCGAGGAGTTCTTCAGCTCGCCCCTGTCGTTGAAGTCACGGCCCGAGGCCACGCGGGACCCGTCGAGGGTCGTGAGGTTCGCGGCGAAGGGATTGGTTCCGTCCGGCAGCCCCAGGTCGACGTCGAGGTCCCAGTAGTCGGCGGGAACGAAGGCCATACGTTCGCGTTCACGTTCGACGACGAGGCGGGTCGTCACCGACTGGACACGGCCGGCGGAGAGGCCGGCGCGGATCTTGCGCCACAGGACGGGCGAGATCTCATAGCCGTAGAGGCGGTCGAGGATGCGACGGGTCTCCTGCGCATCGACGAGAGCCTCGTCGATCTCGCGGGTGTTCTCCAATGCCCGATTGATGGCTTCGGGCGTGATCTCGTGGAAGACCATGCGTTTGACGGGGATCTTCGGTTTGAGGACCTCGAGAAGGTGCCAGGCGATGGCCTCGCCTTCCCGGTCCTCATCCGTTGCGAGATAGAGTTCGTCGGCGTCTTTGAGGAGGCGTTTGAGTTCGGTGACCTTCTTCTTCTTGCCCGGGTCGACTCGGTAGTAGGGATCGAATCCGTTGTCGACGTCGACGGCGAACTTCCCGTACGGTCCCTTCTTCATATCGGCCGGGAGCTCGGACGGTGTGGGAAGGTCGCGGATATGGCCGACCGACGCCTCGATATCGTAACCCTCTCCGAGGTACCCGACGATCGTTCGCGCCTTCGTCGGAGACTCGACGATGACGAGACGGCGGGGTTGCTTCTCGGTTGTGGTCACGTTTTCACATTCCTCTCACGGCGCCGGTCGATCGAATAAACGGACGATCCGGCCCAATGTAACACTGTTGATCGTGCTCGACCTGCATCGGGTTGATCCAGCGAACTCTGCCGACAACGGTTTTCGATACTACCGTTATTCCTGCTTCTCGCCGTTCACGGGCAGCAGCGCACCGGCGGCGACGAGCTGTCTCACCTGAGCGATGAGCTGGTCTTCGAGCGCCGTCGGATTGACGTCGAGCAGCTGTGCCAGAGCCACCGCCGTCTGCCTCATGCTCAGGCTCCCATCCGCCACCGACACGAACCCGGCCAGGGCGGTGTCGAGGTCGAAGGCCTGTCCGAATCCGATGCCCTGTTCGAGGGTGATCGAGCTGGGATCGGATTCTCCGGGCACGTGGTGGCGGTGTTCGACGAGGTCCGGGGAACGGGTGAAGACGGTGTTCGCGATCTCCTCGGCCGAGGCGGAGGCAAGCCACGACCTCAGCGCGAAGGTCGTCGTGACGAACTGCGCGAGTCCGTGAGGATTGTTCGCGATCGCCGAGGTCGTCCTGACCCTGGTCTTGAAGGCTCGGGACCGCTGCCCGGGAAGCTCGGCAGTCCCGGGGTGCTCGTCGGTCCCGGGGTGCCCGGCAGCAGCGGTGTCAGCAATCGTTGGGGCATCGTTGCCTGCAGCCGGCTCGACCCCGCTGCCCGATTTCTCCATGATGACGTATCCGAACACGACCTCGGTGACGTCACGGGAGGCGAAGTCGTCCATCCAGGCTGCGGTCGCGGCGTTCCAGTCGTCACCGGCTCGCGGGATGCCTCCGTCACGGATCCAGGTCTCGGCGTAGGCGACCGGATCGAGGGCTTCGCGTTCGATGACGAGCACCGAGGTCTCCTCATCGGTGACCCAGGTCTCCGGTCCCGCATCCACCGCCGAGGTGGTCTCCCAGTTCCCGAGGCACACCGAGCGACCGCCCGGTCGGAGGTGGCCCGGGAGGGCGGTGAACAGGGATCGGACCACACGGTCGCCGGTCATCCCGGCGTCCCGGTAGTCGAAGGTCGTCACGGTGGTGCGTGGGGTGATGACGAAGGGCGGATTGGAGACGAGCAGGTCGACCGGCTCTGTGAGAGGTTCGAGCATCGATCCTGCCCGCAGCTCGATGTTGGTCGCCCCGTTGAGGCGAGCACTGAGCCCGGTCAGGTGCAGGGCGCGCTCAGAGATGTCGGTGGCGATGACGCGGTCGCTGTGTCGGGCCAGGAGCATCGCTTGGATGCCGCATCCCGTTCCGATGTCGGCCGAGATGCCGACACGGTCGCGAGGAGTCAGGGACACGAGGGTGCGTCCTGCCCCGCCCAGGCCGAGCACGAAGTCGCCGTCGAGGACGTTCGGGTTGGTCAGCGTGCCGTGGTCGCTGACGAGGTAGAGGTTCTCGTCTCCAGGTCGGAACCCGCGCGGGATTCCGACCGGCAGATCGTAGGGGGTGACCGCGAACGGGGCCGACACGCGTGAGGGAGCCCGCGCCTCGGCGTCCCGCATTCCGTCACCGTTGACGGTATCGTCTTCGTTGCTGGTTGCGTCATGGTTGTCGGTCACGATCAACCCGCTGCCCACAGCAGTGTCGAAGGCCTTCTCGCCCAGCGCCGCTCGAACCGTTTCAGTCCCGACCTCACGGTGGAAGTGGAAGAGCATGGCCAGGGCCGCCAGGTGCTGGTCGAACGAAACCGGCTGCTCGCTCTCCTCGTGCTGTTGCACTTCCCACTTGTGCTGCTTCGCTTCCCGCCTGTGCTGCCTCACTTCACTGGTCGGCGTCTCGGCGTATTCGAGCACCTTCTGGCAGAAGTGGATCGCCGGGGCGGCATTGTTGCGGACGAGGGCGCCCGCGATGTCCGCGCCCCAGAACTGTCGGAGTCGGGGCTCGGTGTACCCGGCCCGATAGAGTGTGGCTGCCACGAGGCTCAAGTCTTGTTCGATCACAGATGAATCCTAACGACTGTGGTCGGTGAACTCCGACACTGTGCCCGTGGGCCCTGACTGCGCCATAATTGGGGCCATGGCCTCTTCTGCTCTTCTCGACATCGTCACCGGATTCGGTGCCAGGGATGAACGGATCGTCCACGTGCGCGACGTTCCACAGCGGTTCGAACATGAGTCGGCCTGGCCGGAGTGGATCGACGAGGAACTCAAACACGCCTGTCACGCCATCGGCGTCGATCAGCTGTGGGATCACCAGCTCGAAGCTGCACAGTCTGCCCGCGACGGATCCGACGTCGTCATCGCCACACCTACCGCGTCCGGGAAGTCCTTGGGATTCTGGTTGCCGGTCCTCGAATCCATTCAGAGCACCCGCGCTCGACTGCGCACCGCCTCGGCGTTCTACATTGCCCCGACCAAGGCCCTGGCCGCGGATCAGATGACGAACCTGGAGAAGCTGATCGTCCAGGGCCTTCGGCCGGCGACCTACGACGGTGACACCTCTCAGGCGTCGAAGGACTGGGCCCGGCGGCACGCGAACGTCGTGTTCACCAATCCGGACATGCTCCATCGCGGGATTCTGCCGCAGCACGAGCGTTTCTCTCGGCTGTTCAAGTCGCTGCGCTTCATCGTCATCGACGAGGCCCACCGCTACCGCGGAGTCTTCGGCTCCCACGTCGCCCTGATCCTGCGGCGTCTGCTGCGCATCGCCGCACATTACGGGGCCCACCCTGTGGTCATCGGAGCATCGGCGACGATGGCGAATCCGGATGAGGCGTTCTCCAAACTCACCGGGCGCCAGGTGCACGCGGTGAGCGAGGACTCCTCCCCTCGCGCCTCGGGCAGCTTCGCTCTCTGGGAGCCGCCGGTCTCCCCCGGCGGCGAGCGCCGCAGCGGTCTGATCGAAGCAGCCGATGTCCTCACCGACGCAATGTGCGCTGGATACCGTTCGATCGCGTTCATCGCCTCACGCCGGGGCACCGAGGCTCTGGCGTCGACCGTCCGCGACCAGGTCGGCCAGGTCGACGACTCCCTCAAGGACAAGGTCGCGGCCTATCGCGGCGGCTATCTCGCCGAGGAGCGCAGACTCCTCGAGTCCGCGCTGCGATCGGGGCGTCTGCTGACGGTGGCTTCGACGAATGCCCTCGAACTGGGAATCGACATCTCGGGCCTCGACCTCGTCATCATCTCGGGCTGGCCCGGGACCCTGGCGTCGCTGTGGCAGCAGGCCGGGCGTGCCGGACGTGCCGGACAGCGGTGGATGGCCGTGTTCATCGCCCGTGACGACCCGCTCGACACCTATGTCGTCCATCACCCCGAGGTCATCTTCGATGCCCCGGTCGACGCAGGGGTCATCCATCCGGGCAATCCGCATGTTCTGGGCGGACACCTGTGTGCCGCGGCCGCCGAGGTGCCCCTGAAGGAATCGGATCTCGTGCACTTCCCCGACACTTCCGCCGAGGTGCTCGACGACCTGGTCGAGCGCAAACTTCTGCGGGCACGTCCGACCGGGTGGTTCTGGGCGAAAGACGAACCGGCTGCGGACATGTCCGATATCCGTGGCAGTGGGGGCGGACAGTTCCGTCTCGTCGAAGCCGGCACGGGGGCACTGCTGGGCACCGTCGACGAATCCGGGGCGTTCACCGGTGCCCATCCGGGTGCGGTGTATACGCATCAGGGTGCCGAATTCACCGTCCTCGAACTTGACCTCGAGGACCATGTGGCGCTCGTCGAGCGTGCCGAGGTCGACTACACGACGCAGGCCAGATCCCAGACCGAGATCGACATCGTCGGCACCGACCGGCAGCGGGCTCTGCCTTCAGGCGTGTCGGTGCACAGCGGCACCGTCGACGTCAAGGACCATGTCGTCGCGTACCGGATGCGGGCCAAGCGCGGTGGGGCGATCATCGCCGAACACGAGCTCGACCTGCCCGAGCGCACCCTGGAGACGAAGGCCGTGTGGTGGACGATTCCACAGACGCTGCTGGACGAGGCCGAGATCGTCCCTGCCGATCTGCCCGGCGCGGTCCACGCTGCAGAGCATGCTTCGATCGGCCTCCTGCCTCTGTTCGCCGGCTGCGATCGTTGGGACATCGGCGGGGTCTCCACCGCCGGACACGCGGACACCGGGATGGCCACGGTCTTCGTCTATGACGGTCTCGCCGGTGGTGCCGGCTTCGCCGAACGCGGTTATGACGTCATCGAAGAGTGGTTGGCGGCGACACGTGATGCGATTGCCGCGTGCGAATGCGTCGACGGCTGTCCTTCATGCGTGCAGTCCCCGAAGTGCGGGAACGGCAATGAGCCGCTGGAGAAGGATGCGGCCCTGCGCCTGCTGCGGACTGTGCTGGGCTGACGGCCTCCCTCGGGAGCTGACCGCCTTCCGTTCTATCTCCCCGCCACGGCCTCCTCCTCCACCTTCGGCAGCGGTCCTGGGATCTCGACTTCGACTCGAACGTACGCGCTCTGCTCCGAGTTCGAGGCGCGGCAGTCGCTGACGACCGCGCCGTTGCGTTTCGCTACCTGCTTCGCAATGTCGCAGGGTTCGCCGGTGGCGAGTCCGCGAACCGCATCTGCTGCCGCAAGCACCGCGAGGTCGGCGGCGCTCTGCGCTGTGCTGTGAGCTGCGAAGGCTTGGCTGAGTGCACCGATGGCGGTGACGAAGACCAAGATCATCGAGCACAGTCCGACGACGATGTTCGTCATGGCGGCGTGTCCGAGTCATAGCCGCCCTGGGCCCGGACCGCCGTGGACCGATCACCCTGCGCCCGACCGGCCGTTGACCGATCACCCTCCTTCCGGGCCGTCGCGGCCGCCTCGACCTCGTCGAGGACGATGATCGCCGCAGGGAGTTCGATCGAGACGGTCACCGTCGAATATCCGCCCTCGGAGCGGACCAGGACCTCGGATGCGTCCCCGGCGTGCTTCTTCGCTTCGGTGACCACCGCGGCCTGCGGTTCCCCGCGGGCGATCTCGCGAGCGGCCGATCTGGCCGCATCGAAGGCCCTCAGCTGGGAGAAGCCGACAGCGGCCGCCCCTGTGAGCACGATGAGGAGAAGCACGATGGCGGGCATGACGACGGCGAACTCGGCGGTGGCCGTTCCCGCATCCGGGTGCCGCTCTCGTCCTCGAAGCTCACAGGAGCACCCTGTCCTCATGTCAGGCTCCGAGCCCCAGAGCGGTCTCGATGACTCCCGTGACGAGTTCCTTGATCGGTTCCGACTTCAGAATGACGACCAACAGGGCTGCGAACCCGCAGGCTGCGAGCGTGGTGATCGCATATTCGGCGGTCGTCGCCCCGGTGTCGGGTCCCCATTGCTCAGGGGTTCCGTCCTCGTGCCACGGCTCTGTGCCGACTCCGCCCCTGGCCCGACCGTCGCCGGTGCCGCCGTGTGCGGCGATGTCTCCATCACCGATGGCGTCTTGGCCAGGGGCGTCGCTGGGACCTTCGGCGTACTCGGCGATGCCCGAGTAATCGACTTTCTCGATGTCGATACGCTGCGCGGCGCCCCATTGCGGGTAGGCCGGACCCTCGCAGCCTTTCGGCATTGTGTCTGTGCTCATAGTCTCCTCCTCGTTGAAGCTCTCATTCGCTGTCTGCGAACGGAATTTCAGTGTCGGATGAGATGGAAGCTCTGGTCCAGGCTGAAGAATCGGGCTGTGGAAACGGCTTCACCGTCCACAGCCCGGACGCACTCGAGTGGGGCGGGAATCCACAGGATTCGGCACACGAGTGAGGAGAGTGGGGCTCAGCCGCGGCCGGCCCAGTCCTCCTTGAGGATGGCCATGATGACCTCATCGTGACGTCGACCGTTGAAGAAGACCGCCTCACGTCGGCGCCCCTCTTCGATGAATCCGGCTTTCGTGTATGAGGCGATGCCCCGTGTGTTGAATGCCCATGTCCGCAGTTCGATGCGGTTGAGTCCCAGCTGCAGGAAGCCGTACTTGATTGCCAGGCGCACAGCGTCGGAGCCGTAGCCGCGACCGTGGAATTCCGGGCCGAGGACGATGGCCAACGTGGCGGATTGGTTGACCGAGTTCCGGCCGTAGAGAGTCACATGGCCGACGAACTCGTCCGTTTCGAGCAGCTCGATGCTGAAGCCCACGGATTCGGTGTCCTTGTTCGCGCTCCAGAGTGAGAACTGTTCGGACACTCCGCCCTCGGGTCGCGGGAGGACCGTGTGATTCTGCAGAACCACGATCGACGGGTCGAACCACCATTGCTCCAGGTAGGGCAGGTCAGCCTCCTGCAGCGGACGAAGTCTGACGTATCGCCCGGTGAAGAGGTTGTCGGCGTATTCTTCGGCTTGTTCGACGTTGGACAGTTGATTGAAGGGCGTAACCGGTGCCATTCCTCGACTTTACCAATATCACCTGAGCACTTGGTCGTGCTCCTCGGGAACTGCGGCCGAAGCCGTGTGCACGCGCCGCAACCGCAGTATGCACAAGGTGCGATCCGAAGTGTGCACGCGCCGCAACCGAAGTATGCACAATGCGCGATCCGAGGTGTGCACGCAGCGCCAGTCAGAAGAAGACCGTTGTCAGGTCGGACAGCAGAGAGATGACCACGGGCACGACCGACAGCAGCAGAAATGCCGGAAGGATGCAGACTCCGAGCGGCACGACGAGCCTGACGCCCAGAGCTGCGGCCGCTTCCTGCCGGCGCCTTCGCGAGGAGGCGCGCAGCTCCTCGGCGACGGATTCGATGAGCGGGGCGGGTCCCACACCGGTGTGCTCGGCGAACTCGAAGACTTCGAGAACGGGCAGGAGGCGGTCATCCTCGGACGGTTCTTGGCCTCCGATCGTCATCGACCGGGCGATGCGTCCGAGTCGGGATCGGTCCCCTGTCGCTTCGGCGGTCATCGTCAGCGCGACCGGGATGGGCAGGCCGGATGTGAGGCAGATGGCCACGAGGTCGAGGTCGAAGGCCAGCAGATCGTCGGTGACCAGAGGCTGGTTCCCGGAATCGGACCGGGGCGATTCGACGAGATCAGGCACGGTCCGGCCATTCAGCAGTCTCCGCAGTCGCCCGTCGGAGCGCCCCGACCACAGCAGCACCCCACCGGCGATGAGGACTCCCACGAAGAGAGCAGTCATAGCTGGGCCCGAACCATCATCCGTCTCATCCACCAGCGGCCGACGAGGTAGAGGCCGAGTCCCGCGCCGATGCTCGATCGCCCCGGGAGGCCGGAGAGCAATTCGACGGGGTGGACTCCGATGAGCAGCCCGAGACCGACTCCGATGAGCGGCAGCCAGCTGAGCACCCTGACGGTCGCTCGGGGCCCCGCCATCGCAATCTGCCTCTCCCGATCGGCGTCGACGGCGCTGCGTTGGGCCCTCGCGTACCTCAGAATCATATCGGCGGCGGGCGCACCGGACCGTTCGGACACTGTCCAGACGGCTGACATGCCCGCGAACACCTCGGCGGCGGCCGACGGCAGTCCGACACCCCTGGTCGCGATGGCCCGTCCGGGTTCTTCACCCAGGGAGATCGCCCGGGAGATCGGAATCAGGAGGGCGTTCTGGCTGCTCAGCGTCGACATCACGGCTTGCGGGGTCATTCCGACTCTGAGCAGGTGGGCACAGTTCTCCACCGCGGAGATGGCCCACAGCTTCTCCTGTTCCGAGTCCTCCCTGATCCGACGGCCACCTCGGCGCGGTTCGTCGTCATGCGGACGGGGCCGTAACAGCTCCTGCAGGCGAGTCGCGGGGCTCAGGGGCGCGCTGAGGATGATGCTCAGGGCCATGAGCACGGCGATGGCGGTGAGCATCAGTCGGCCTTCTGTTCGAGCACGGCTTCGAACCGCGCCAGCGCACGCCGGTTGAACGTGCCCTGTGACAGGGGCGACGGCCGACCCCAGACGGGTTCCATCGTCACCCCGCTGCCGCTTTCCCGTGTGGGGATGGCCAGTTCCGTCACGCCTCTGTCCGCACCCACCCGACGCAGGTGGATGACGAGATCGATGGCGGTCGAGAACTGGGAGAACACCGCCTGGGGACTCATGCTCGCCAGGGCGCCCAGCGCCTCCAGCCGGCTGGGCACCGCTTCGGCGGTGTTCGCGTGGATGGTGGCGCTGCCGCCTTCGTGGCCCGTGTTCAGTGCCGTGAGCATGTCCCTGACTTCGGCACCCCGGCACTCCCCGACGACGAGGCGGTCGGGTCGCATCCGCAGGGCGTTGCGGACGAGGTCGGTCAGCGTCACTTCACCACCGCCTTCGACGTTGGCCTGGCGCGCGGCGAGCTGGACCACGTGGGAGTGGCCGACGATGAGTTCACGTGAGTCCTCGACGATGACGATGCGGTGGTCGGCGTCGACCAGACCCAACAGGGCGCCGAGGAGGACCGTCTTACCGGTGCCTGTGCCTCCGGAGATGAGCATATTGGCCCGGGATCTCACCGCCTCGGCGAGGAGCTCGTGCACGTCGTCAGGGATGAAGCCGTCGGCGCGCAGCTGGGCGAATGTGAAGCCGGCGCGCCTGGGCACGCGAAAGGAGATCGTCGTGTTCTCCCCGGAGATGGGCGGAACGATCGCATTCATGCGCACCCCGTCTGGCAGTCGGACGTCGACGAACGGGCTCGAGTCGTCGAGGCGGCGCCCGCCCAGGGCAGCCAGACGCACGGCCAATGATCGCACTTCGTCTTCGGAACCCAGAGACAGGTCGAGCAACGCCGGTCCCGAACCGGTGTCGGCGAAGATCTCTCGGGGACCGTTGACGAAGACGTCGGTGGTATCGACGACCTCGAGCACGGACTGGAGCGGACCGGCACCGGACAGCTGTGCGGACAGTCGGGTCACGAGCTCGAGGAGGGCGCTGGAACCCAGCACCCGCCCGGTGCGTTGGACCGCCTCGGCGACGGCAGCGGTGGTCACCGGCCCCGGATTGTCCAGCAGGGTCTTGCGGACCTCCGCGACGAGCGAGGCGTCGAGCCATTCGCTCATGTCACCCACTCCCCCAACAGCCCGTCCACGAGTTTGCCCAGTCGTGCCCCGCCGGGGATGCCCTCGCCGCGGTCGACTGCTGCGGACAGCCCGCGGTCGTCGCGGATGCTGCCGGCCAGATCGAGGCCGATGGAGTCGGCGAGGAGTTCGGCGTCGAGGCCTCCGGCACCGGTGTCGCGGACGACGAGACGGACGTCGGGATGGGACTGGGAGAGTCGCTTGGCGACTTGGGACGCTGCGACGGCGGAGCGCACACGTGCCGGTGAGACGAGGAGAACGTGATGACAGCGCCGGGTCCACTGTGGTGGGGCATGGCGGGGCAGGTCGACGATGACGAGATCGAATGCCTGCCCGGCGGCGGCGAGGAAATCGTCGAAGACGTCCGGTTCGAGGTCGAGGACGTCGTCCCGGCCCCAGGAGAGGATCGCCAGGCCCTCGTGGCGGGGCAGCGCTTGGCTCAGGGTCGAGGGGCGAAGTTGGCCGCGTGAGGCGCTGAGGTCGGTCCAGCGCGGACCGGGGACCTGTTCTGCACCGAGCACCAGGTCGAGTCCGCCGCCCAGCGGATCGGCATCGACGAGGACGGCGCTGACATCCGGCCCGGCCCGTCGGGCGAGCGCGCAGGAGAGCACCGAGGCGCCCGCCCCACCGCACCCGGCCACGACTCCGACGGTGACCCCGGGGGCCACGGGCGGTTCGACGGCTGCGATCATGCGTCCGCTCAGCCATTCGGCTGCCGAAGGGAGGACAGCCAGCTGTTCGACGCCGAGGTGGGCCGCGCGTTTCCACGCCGAGCGCGGTTCATCCCCGTCGAGGACGACGAGGATGCGGTCCGCATGGTCCGTGGCGGGAGCTTCTCGGACGTCTTCGCCGAGGAGGATGAGTGAGGCGTTCTGCCAGCCGCCCGATTCCGGGGGCAGGACCTTGAGGCTGAGACCGATGCTTTCGGCCACCCGGGCGCATTCTTCGGTGATGGAGCCGAGATCGGTGATGAGTGCTACCTGCATGGTGTCAGCGTGGACCTGCGCCCCTCGTCGAGGGCAACACCCTCGAGCAGCCTGTGGACAGACTGCGGAAGGGGCGGCTCCTGTGCACTCAAGTCACAGAAGCCGCCCCTTCTCGGTCGGTCTCAGCGTCTCACCCCGTCAGGACCGCTGTGGACGGTCTCCATCGGGTTCGGCGGTGGTGTTCCCACGGCTCAGCCGCGGCGCGTTGTCCACAGTCCGAGCACATGAGTCGGCAGTGCGATCTCAGCCGCGCTGGATGCCTTCGATGTTGCGCAGGAGTCCTTCTCGACCATCGGAGTCGCGGACCTTGAACCACGAACCATGGTCCTCGAGTCCGAGGAACCAGTCGCCGGGGTAGATCGTGAACACCGGCATCCCGGTGGTCGCGTCCACGGCTTCGCGGGGTTCGGGAACAGCGAACCAGAATGCCTGAATGACCTTCTGGCCGTTGCCCTGATCTGATCCGGAGCCGTCGGGGCCTTCACGGCTCGAGCCGTCTTGATCCGCGCCGTCCCGGCTCTGCGTCGACTGGTTCTCGTCATCGCCGAGGTTGCCGCCCGGTTGCACCGCGCTTTGGACGACGGTCTCCTCTTCGTCGACGTCGGAGTCTCGCCGGCTGCTCCCGTGGCCGGCGACCGGCACGTACTGTGTCGGCTCCTCGGCCTCCGGCTGAGCGGTGCGGTCCGGTCCGGATTGAGAATCACCGGTCACGACGCCAGGGCCCTCGTCTTCGTCACGGTCGCCGCTGAAAGCCGAGTCGCCTCCGAAGGCGGAGGTGTGGGTGGCGCTGCTGTCGGTGGTTGTGCTGCCGGTGGTGCTTCTGCCCCCGCCGGTCAGGTCCTGCGAGTGCTCGACGTTCCCGGAATCGTCGGAGGACTCCTGCGCATCGGCGAAGCTGCTCTCCGGCTTCAGCGCGACTCCCTCCGAAGCGCGAACGTTGGTGTCCGAGTCATGGCCATTGACCTTCGTCGCGAACGTGCTGCTCTCCGCTGCCCGATCGCCATCACCATCGGCCGCTTCGACATCGGTGTCCGATTCAGGAGCGGCGTGGCGACCTCGAGGGCGCTCGGTTTCCGAGTTCGCACCTGCAACGGCTGCGCCGACGCCGACGGCGCCCGTACCCGCCGCACCCGCGGCGATTCCTGCTCCTGCTCCTGCTCCTGCTCCTGACGAATCGTCGTCACCGTAGTCCCCGGAGTTCCCGGTGTCGGTGGAGTTTGCGGTGTCGGTGGCACCGTCCACAGACGAGCCGCGGTCTGCATCGGCAGCCGATTCGCCGCTCGACGAGTCAGCATCCGCAGGCACTGGAGCCTGGACTGCGGTCTCCCCGTCGTTGTTCGACGGCGATCCCTCGCGCTGGGCACCGAACCCGAAGGTCTGCGTCGGCTCGCTCTGCGTATGCTGGGGGGCATCCGAGTACTGGGCTCCCAGGTAGGTCTGACCTGATCCGGTGCTCTGCGCCGCCTGATCCGATGAGTCACCGGCGTCGGGGGCAGCACGGTGCGAAAATTCCTGTGCGCGCTGCTGCGGCGGAGCATATGGGCTGTTCTGCTCGGAACCGATGGGCTGACCGAATTGGTCCTGCCCATCGGGCTGGCCGTTGTCGCCTGGCTGCGTGAACTGCTGCGCCGGGGCCGCCGGCTGACCTGATCCTGCATACTGCCCCGGCTGGCCGGGCCCTGCGTGCTGTCCGGCCTGGCCTGAATCTGCGAACTGCTCCGGTTGACCCTGCTGACTGTACTGCCCCGGCGCTCCGGCGTACCCGGGCTGTGCGGGCTGGCCGTATCCACCGGGGTGGTTGGGTTGACCCGGTTGACCGTATCCACCGGGCTGGTTGGGCTGGGGGTACCCACCGGGCTGGCTCTGCGAACCGATCGGCATGCCTGGCTGTCCGCCATAGGGCGCGCCGTATCCGCCTGGGCCATTGCTGGGGCCGGGCATATTCGCCACCGGTGCGGGATGAGGTGCGCCCTTGGACACCGGGCGTGCCTTCGGATGTGCCGCAGCTTCGTCGCGAATCGCGAACTCCTTGCCGAAGAAGGGGATCATTGTGAAGACACCTGCGAAGAAGGCGACCAATGCGGCAAAGAAGGCAAGATAGGCACCGACGTGCCAGAACTGGACGGTCGTCAGCAGGTGGACGAACGCATAGGTGAACGCTGCGCCGGAAAGAGCGGAGATCGACTGATCCAAGCTGAGCGAACCGATTCTGACCCTGCCGCTGCCGAACTTGTTGACGAAGACAGCAGCCACGATCAACCAGATGGCGAACACGTTGAAGACGAGCGTACCCATGGTGTCGATGCCCCAGTGCCACAGCGACCAGGGGACGAAGCCGTCAGACATATAGGGCACGAAGAGCACGACCAGTGAGAGGAGTCCTGCGAACAGCAGGAACAGATCACGCAATGTCAGCGGTCCGAGAAGTCCCGGTTTCGAGCTCGGGCGGTGCTGAGCCGGTGGCCCTGCGGAGCCGAACTGGCCCGGCGCTGAACCATACGGTCCAGGCGCTGCACCATAGGGCCCCGGTGCCGAGCCGTAGGGCCCCGGGCCTGGCGCGGAATCATATGGACCAGGTCCCCCGGATCCATAGGGGCCGGGTGTCGGCCCAGAACCATAGGGACCAGGTGCCGAACCGTAAGGACCGGGCCCACCCGAACCATAGGGACCTGGCTCACCGGAGCCGTAGGGACCAGGTGCCGAACCGTAGGGACCGGGCCTACCCGAGTCATAGGACCCAGGTACGTATCCCGGCCCTTGCCCGTACTGCGGTTGGCTGCCCGCGCCGGGGTTCTGCGGGGGCTGATCGTGCCACGGCTGTGGCCCCGATCCGGTGGGGTGCTGCGGCGAACTCATCGCTTACTCCAGTCGCTCTTGGGGACAGGGTCGTCAAACTTCACGTGCTTGTGTCTGTCTGGTTTCCATCCTGACAGACTCCGACTCCATCCTTGCAGAACCGAGCTCCTCTGTGCACTCCTTCTGCACTGCCTGTCAGATGCGGGCGAATCTGGAGATGCGAGCCATGGAGTCTCACCACGTCGCCCGGGAGTGACCTGAAGTACAGCCCGGACGTGACCCATGGGACACCCCGGACGTGTCCCGTAGCACAGTCGACCGGTGATTGATACCCCCGGACACCACCGCTCATCGGACGAACGACGGTGCCCCGAGTCGACACCTCGGGTATACAGTGCAACTAGAATTTTCGATCCATCAAAGAAGCCGGAGGGAAAAATGACCGACAGCACAGCAGAACACGTCGGAGTCTATGCTCCACCAGCGGAGTTCGTCGCTGGCGCCAACGTGAAGGCGGACGAATACGAACGTGCGGATGCCGATTACCTGAGCTTCTGGGCCGAGCAGTCCCGTGAACTCGTCGACTGGAACGAGGACTTCGGCGAGGTCCTCGACTGGTCCAACCCGCCGTTCGCGCAGTGGTTCGTCGGCGGCAAGCTCAATGTGGCCTACAACTGCCTCGACCGTCATGTGATCGCCGGCAACGGCGATCGTGTGGCCATCAACTTCGAAGGTGAGCCCGGTGACTCCCGCACCTTCACCTATGCTCAGCTGCTCGCCGAGGTGTCCAAGACCGCCAACACTCTCACCGACCTCGGGGTCAGGGCCGGGGACCGGGTGGCCATCTATCTGCCGATGATCCCCGAAACGATGATCTCGATGCTGGCCTGCGCCCGCCTCGGCGCAGCCCATTCTGTGGTCTTCGGCGGCTTCTCCTCCGATGCTCTGCGCTCACGCATCATCGACGCCGAAGCGCGCGTGGTCATCACCGCCGACGGCAGCTATCGCCGCACCAAGGCCACCAGCCTCAAACCAGCCGTCGACGCAGCCCTGTCCCACGGTGACACTTCTGTCGAGACCGTCCTCGTCGTCCGCCGCACCGGTCAGGACATCGACATGGTCGACGGCCGAGACCAGTGGTGGCACGACGCCGTCGAAACCGCGAGCCCAGAGCACGAATGCGAATTCTTCGATTCCGAGAATCCGCTCTTCATTCTCTACACCTCGGGAACCACGGGTAAGCCCAAGGGCATTCTCCACACCTCGGGCGGCTACCTCACTCAGGTCCTGTACTCGATGAAGGCCGTATTCGACATCAAACCCGAGTCGGACGTCTTCTGGTGCACCGCCGACGTCGGCTGGGTCACCGGCCACTCCTACGTCACCTACGGCCCCCTTGCCGCCGGTGTTTCGCAGATCGTCTATGAAGGCACCCCCGATACGCCGCACCAAGGACGGTGGTGGGAGATCGTCGAGAAGTACAAGGCGACGATCCTCTACGCCGCTCCGACGGCGATACGCACGTTCATGAAGTGGGGCGAGGAGATCCCCGAGAAATACGACCTGTCCAGCCTGCGCCTGCTCGGCAGCGTCGGTGAACCGATCAACCCAGAGGCCTGGCGCTGGTACCACCGCGTGATCGGTGGTGAGCGGTGCCCGATCGTCGACACCTGGTGGCAGACCGAGACCGGTGCGCACATGATCGCCCCACTGCCCGGGGCGATGTCGACGAAGCCCGGATCCTCCCAGCGCTCCATCCCCGGCATCTCCGTCGACGTCGTCGACGACGAGGGCAACAGCCCCGCGGGCCCCGAGGGCGGACTCCTGGTCATTCGACAGCCTTGGCCGTCCATGCTGCGCGGCATCTGGAAAGATCCCGAGCGCTTCAAGGAGACCTACTGGTCCCGATTCGAAGACACCTATTTCGCCGGAGACGGCGCCAGGCGCGATGAAGACGGCGACATCTGGTTCCTCGGCCGCGTCGATGACGTGATGAATGTGTCCGGGCACCGCCTGTCGACCACGGAGATCGAGTCCTCCCTGGTCGCTCACCCCTATGTCGCCGAGGCGGCTGTGGTCGGAGCGGCGGACGAGACCTCCGGTCAGGCCGTCGTCGGGTTCGTCATCGTCGTCGATGGTGTCGAGAACACCGCAGAGACCGCCGCAGAGCTGCGTCAGCACGTCGGCAAGGACATCGGTCCGATCGCCAAGCCGAAGCAGGTCCACATCGTGTCCGAACTGCCCAAGACCCGCTCGGGCAAGATCATGCGACGCCTACTCAAGGACGTCGCCGAGCACCGCGAGGTCGGGGACTCCTCGACCCTGGCGGACTCGTCGGTCATGGACCTGATCGAAGAATCCGTGGCGAAGTCCTGATCCGCACTGAGACGAACCCGCCGGTGAGACCGAATACTCGCAGAGAGCAATTGGGGATTCATCTGGCGGGTTTTTCTCGTTTTGCCGCCGGTTCTTCTTTGGTCACCGGGCGCGTTCAGACTACTCTTAAGAAAGATTGTCCACGTTTTTGTCGATAGGAGCACTCATGGCTGAGAGGTCGATCAGCGAACTGATCAAAGGCATCGGCGACGATTCCAAAGCGGTCGCCGAGGAGGAGATTGCGCTGGCCAAGGCTGAGGCCACAGCCGGTGCGAAGAACTTGGGCATCGGCTCGGCACTTGCCGTCGTAGCCCTGTTCTTCCTGTTCTTGTCGTCGTTCATGGTGATCTTCGCCGGGGCCGCCGCATTCCACGAAGGGCTGGGATGGCCATGGTGGGGCAGCTTCCTCATCATCTTCGGCATCCTTGCGGTGCTCGCCATCATTCTCGTCCTCATCGCCCTGCCGTTGTTCAAGAAGGGCAATCCGGTGCCGGGCACGGCGATCGGCTCGGCCAAGTCCCTGGTCGCTGCGGTCAAGCGCGCGGTGAAGAACCCCTCGGGACCTCGGTACTGAGAGAGCTCTTCTCAACCGCGAACAGCATAATAGCTCCAAGTATCGGTGGCGTCGGGCTGAGCCCGACGCCACCGATGCATTCACTTCGGGATCAGCCTCGGTTGGCTGCCCGCTCCTTGGCCTCGCGAAGGGTCTGCCGTTCTCGCTTGCGCGCCTCGGCCAGAACCTTCTGAGCCTGCCTCACCGCTTTCTGCGCCTCGCGATACTTCTTATCGGCGAGGACATCTGGATCCTCGTCGCCGATGTCACTCGGCTCTCGGACCGCGGAGGCATCCGGCTCATCACCGGCAGCGCCTTCAGCCTCAGCGGCTTCCGGACCATCCACACGGGCACCCTCACGCTCGAGTCCGACCCGCTCGATGTAGTCGGCCAACCCGTCCAGACCTCGATCGAGTCCGAAGGTGAACGGGTCGAACTCCGAGGTGAATACGCCGGCATCTATGGCCCGGCGAAGGAACGGATAGTCATCGTCCGTGATCACGGCGTCAAAGAGCTGAGACTCTCGCTCGGACACTTCGTCCTCGCTCAGACCGCTGGCTCGCCCGTGCTGCTGGTAGCCGGCAAGGATGGTCCCCTTCCAGCGGGCGGCCCCTGTCACCAGTAGGGATGCCGCGACTCGCTCATCCTGTGTCAACGACGTCGCGGACAGCGCTTCCAAACTGGCATCCAGCCATGCAGAGCTGTTCGGGGTGATCGGACTGCCCAGGATCGGCATCGCCAGCAGCCATGACTTGCCGCGATAGATTTTCGTCTGCGCCTCGTAGAGCTCTTCCAGCCGGACCCGCCATTCCGGGTTGTCCTTGCCGCGCTCAGGCGGCAGGCCCGTGGCCTCCTCCTGCATCAGCAGAAGCAGATCGTCTTTTGCACTGACGTACCGGTACAGCGACATGGGCGTGTATCCGAGTCGTTTGGCCACCGCAGACATCGAAACTGCCCCAAGTCCCTCCTGGTCGGCGATTTCGATCGCGGCATCGACGATCTTCTCAACGCTCATCTCACGCTTGGGTCCACGCTGCGGCGTCGCTGCCACGCCCCAGGCCAATGCGATCCCACGGGGAAGCTGCTCGATAGGTTCTCCAGAGTCCATTCCGCCAGCTTATATTGTGTACGCCATATATTGCGTGTTATTGTCATATACAGTATTGACCGTACGCAGTAATTTCGAGCAGATGGAAGGCAGATGAAATGAACTCCGCAGACACGGCATCGGCATCGACATCGGCGCTGAGGTTCCGGACACCCTCAGCATCGGCAACGGACGGTGCCCCGGCACCAGCCATCTCCTTCACCGCAGTGACGAAGTCGTTCCGGCAGAAGACCGTACTTCGGAACCTCGACCTCAGTGTCGACAGAGGCGAGGTGTTCGCGCTGCTCGGAGCGAATGGAGCCGGCAAAACCACGGCCATCAACATCCTCACCACATTGGCGCAGGCGGATTCCGGAACCGTGGAGATCATGGGCGTCGACGTTCACACCGATCCCGCCGAGGCGAAACGCCACTTCGCAGTCACCGGACAGTCCGCAGCGGTCGACACATACCTATCGGCCGCCGAGAACCTCGTGCTTCTCGGCAGACTCTCCGGCCTGCCCCGACGAGCCGCGAAGGCGCGAAGCGAAGAACTCGCCTCAACCTTGAGCCTGACGACCTTCATGAACAGCCGGGTGGGTGCGCTCTCCGGGGGAATGCGGCGCAGGTTGGATCTCGCCCTCAGTCTCGTCGTCCCGGTCAAGGTGCTCATCCTCGACGAGCCGACCACCGGTTTGGACACCCGCTCGCGCCGCGAACTGTGGGCTGAGATACAACGACTCTCGGCCGATGGCACCACCGTCTTCCTGACAACGCAGTACCTTGATGAAGCCGATGCTCTGGCCACCCGGATCGGTCTCCTCGACCGGGGCCGCCTCGCGGGCCTGGGGACGCCTGCCGAACTGAAAGCGCGAGTCGGCGAGGACACCGTCTCCGTTGCCGATGAACAAGGATCAACGCGGACAGAAACGGCCACGGACGGCACGGTACGAGGCATCGCAGACGTGCTCGTCCCCCTCCTCGACGACTCTCCCAATGCCACCGTCACACTTCGCAGCCCGAGCCTCGATGACGTCTTCCTCACGTTCACGTCATCCGAAGGCAAGTCGGTCAACTGACTTCGCTGTGGGCCCCACTGCGTGGGTCCCGCAGCGCATCGGACTCGCGCCTGCATTCGCCGGAATCAGCACAGAGATTGGACAACAATGCCTGACCACTCCCGAGCCATTGCCGATAGCCTAGCCTCAACCTCTTCTCCGGCAACGGCCTTCCAAGGGCACCAGCCCAGAGAACGCAGTCGAGCCCGCGGGTTCAGCGCCGAGGCCGCCCTCATCGGGCGGAGCCTGCGCCATGCGATCCGCGACGTCGAGTCGATGCTCATGGCCATCGCATTGCCGGTCCTCCTCATGCTCATGTTCACGTTCGTCTTCGGCGGTGCCCTCGACCCAGACGGAGGCTACGTCGACTATGTGGTCCCGGGAATAATTCTGACCTGCGCCGGTTTCGGCGCGGCCTCAACCGCGCTGTCCGTGGCGAACGACATGACCTCGGGATTCGTCGATCGGCTGCGCGCCATGCCGATGAGAGCATCGGCAGTAATCACGGGCCACGTGGTGGCGAGTCTGGTGAAGAACCTGTTCGCCACGGGCGTCGTCATCGCCGTCGCCGTTCTCATCGGCTTTCGTCCGACGGCCGATCTTGGCCAGTGGCTGCTGGCCATCGCCCTCATTGCTCTCTACATTCTGGTGATCACCTATCTCTTTGCCGCGATCGGCCTGGCATCGAAGTCTGCCGAGTCGGCCAACGGGTACGGCTTCATCCTGCTGTTCCTGCCATATGTGTCCAGCGCCTTCGTGCCGGTCGAGACCATGCCCGGATGGCTGACGGTCTTTGCCGACCACCAACCGATCACACCGATCATCGACGCATTGCGCAGCCTGCTCATCGGCACCGGGATGGGCACTTCCGGATTGCTCGCGGTCGGCTGGTGCACAGTGATTCTCGTGATCGCGATCGGCTGGGCTGCACGGATGTTCACTGCACGGGTCGGACGTCGGTGACCGAGCCGCCACCAGCGCGTTCACTCGGCCGGCGTCCTGGACAGGGTTCCCTTCGCCGGCGTCCTGGACAGGGTTCACTCGGTCGGCGTCGTGGACAGGAAGGCACGCAACTGCGTTCCGAACAGATATTCGGCAATACTCGTGCCGCCTGCGGAATGCGACTGGTCCGACTTGTGGGATCCCCGTCGTCGCTTCACCGTGTTCGCATCGCCTAGGTTGCTGTCGCCGCCACCGGCTTCGTGGGTGCCTGCGGCTACGCAGTTGTCTGCAGCATCGGCCTTGCGCGCTCGGGAGTCGATGGGCCTGGTCCGTGTTTCGTATCGGTGGCCGGTCGGGGTCCTCACGGTCAGCTTCTCCGGAGTCGCTTCGTGTCTCCAACCCGCGATCTCCTTGACGAAGTTGCACGAGGCGCACAGACCTGAAGCATTGCCCCATTCCGTCTGACCACCGGCGGCGACGGCTGTGGCATGATCAGCGTGTTTGATCTGCGCGTCACACCACGGCGAGCGGCAGACACCATCACGGATGACGATCATACGGCGCAGCAGTCCGGAGAATTCCCTGCGCTTCGAGTCCATTCGAACCAGCTGTCCGTCCTCGGGACGAGTAAATAGCCGGCGCAGGAACACCGGGGCCTCATTCTCGGACACGAACTCGCGGGCGGCACCGGCCGGCAGCGGGCCGAATCCAGGAAGCCACGCGGGAGCTTCTCCCTGCCCCACCAGGCTGTCATCGTTCATCACGAGGTGGATCTCAGTCGGCACGGCCTCGGCGGTCTCCTGCCCTGTGGTCCGTTCGACGAGCAGGTCCGCCATGACCTGGGACTGTGTGCGCTGCCCCGACTGCCCGGTCCCGACGAGGGCGGCCGCGGACTTCTTGAGGTTCGCGTAGACGGCTACGGCTCGGGGCATGGGCAGCAGTGCTGTCAGGTAAGCCATGTTGTCGGGGGCGGGGCGGACGGAAACCGCCCGTTCCTCGGTCCGCCTCTCGAGGTGTTCGACAGCGGACTTCTGGTCGGCTTGCTGGGCCAGGGCGCGGACCTCGTTGCCCAGGCGCCCGACTCCCACTTCGGCGAGGCGATCGGCCATTCGTTCATCGACCTGGCGGCGTTTGTCCCTGGGCAGCCAGTCGGTCTCCTTAGCGACGGCCCGGGCTTTCTCCTCTGAGATGTCACCGGCCTTCAGCGCCGAATAGGTATGGGGCAGGTCGATGAGCAGAGAACGAGAGAACTTGAGCAGTGTGCTGCCCCGGGCCCGGGAGACTTTGCGGGCAAGAGCGATCTCCGAGCCGATGCCCTTCCCCTGGTTCTTGCTCGACACCCCTTCCTCCGCCTCGCGATTGCGCCGACGCATGTCGAAGGTGAGTGTTTCCCGGGCCTGGGCAGCAGCTGCGGCAGATGTCAGCTCTTCGAGCGCGGTGATCCGATCGATGGCCTCGGCTTCCGTGCGCGCGGGAGGCAGATTCGACAGAGCGTCTTGCCACCGAGAGATCTCGGCGGACGCATCGGGAATCGTCTCTGCTTCCATACCAATAAGGCTAGTACTCGCCACTGACACGACGATTCTCTCGGTTGTCCGTCCTGGTCAGATGCCTCAGACATCGAACTTGCGACCTGTCGGCTCAGAAATCGATATCGATCGGAACCTCCCGGTCCCAGCGCTCGGACCAGCCGAGGTGGTCGAGAGCGAAGTCGAGGATGCCGGCGGTGAACCCCCACACTTTGAGCACTCCGACGTCGAAGGCCGGAGTGGTGATCTCGAGATCCGGCCGAGAGAAGGTGCCGCGGTTGGCCGGAGCCACAAGGTCGGCGGCAGAGATCCGGTAGACGGAATACGATTCCGACTGATCCATCACCCGCACCGCGCCGGGCTGGGCCCAGTAGCCGATGACAGGGGTCACCTGGAATCTGCTGACGGGAATGTAGAGCGGGTCCATCTGGCCGAGGACATCGACCGTCGACGGCACGATCCCGGCCTCTTCCTGAGCCTCACGCAGGGCTGCGGCGACCAGGGAATCGTCTTCGGGGTCTCGCCCACCGCCGGGGAACGCCACCTGACCGGGATGATTGCGCAGAGTGTCCGCTCGCTGCAGCAGCACGATGTCGACGTCATCGACGCCGAAGTCCGCCAGGCGCGATGCCTGAGCCCGACCCGCATCGGTGCGCGGCCGTCCTCCCCTGCCGAAGAGCATGAGCACGGCGGCATCACGCACCGTCGCATCATCCGGAGCCTTGGCGCGACGCAGCCACAGGGGAGATCCGTTCGAGGCCGCGAGGTTCTCGAGCTGCGTCCGCAGCGTCTGGTCGTGGGCAATGGATCCGGTCCCCATAGGTCGGTGCTCACACGCTTCGGCGCTCATGCCTGCGGTGCCATTTCGAATCGGAGCAGCGCCCGCGCCTTGTCGGGATCGAGCTCACCGGTTCCGAACGAGGGGCACAGCGTCATCAGCGGGCACACTCCACAGGCAGGTCTGCGGGAGTGGCATATGCGTCGTCCGTGGAAGATCACGCGGTGGGAGAGCAGAGTGAGTTCCTTCTTCGGGAACAGTGCTGCGATGTCGTGCTCGGCCTTGACCGCGTCGTCCTCATCGGTCCAGCCGAGCCTGCGCGCCAGTCGGCCCATGTGCGTGTCGACGGTCAGTCCCGGCGTGTCGAAGGCATTGCCGAGGACCACGTTGGCCGTCTTCCGCCCGACCCCGGCGAGCTTGACGAGCTTGTCCAGGGAGTTCGGGACCTCACCGTCGTAGAGCTCGACGAGTTCGTCGGCGAGCTTGACGATGTTCCGGGCCTTGGCCCGGTAGAAGCCCGTCGAGTGGATGAGCTCCTCGACTTCGATGAGGTTGGCCACCGCGAGAGAGTGTGCATCGGGAAAGACGGAAAACAGTCCCGGAGTCACCGCGTTGACCCTGATGTCGGTGGTCTGGGCGGACAGAACCGTCGCAATGAGCAGTTGGAACGGGGTCTCGAAGTCCAGTTCGCACTTCGCGTTCGGGTACACCTCGGCCAGGATGCGATTGATCTTCCGCGCTCGCCTGGTCCGACCCAATGGGGTCTCCTTGGCGAACTTCCGCGCGCTCTTCTCTGCCACTGTCAACACGACTCACCATCCTAATCCGTGCCCGGATATTCCGCAGTTGCGTCCCTCACATCGCCGAGGCGGCCCTGCACTTGGACGCGCGAAAGTGACCGAGCGTACGCAACCGTGGCCCACCTCGGCGGGGGTGGAGGAAACGGAAGCAAAACTCCCCGTTTCGCACTAATGCGGCAAACTTCCGCGCCTTTGCTGGTATCGGCACCGTTGACCAGGTAGATTTATCTGTGATTACCACGACAAGGAGGACACAGTGGACATTGAAGTTGTGCGGGGCGCCACGCTCTTCGCCGGGTTGGACGATGAAGCGACAAGCGCATTGATGAAGTTCATGAACCCGCGGAGTCTCCGTCGAGGAACCGTGCTTTTCCACGAAGGCGATGCCGGCGATGAGCTCTACATCGTCTCCAGCGGCAAGCTCAAGATCGGCCGCGAGTCCTCCGACGGCCGTGAGAACCTGCTCTCGGTCATCGGACCGGGCGAGATCATCGGAGAACTCAGCCTCTTCGACCCGGGCCCACGCTCCACCTCCGTCACCGCTGTGTCTCAGTCCGAGCTGCTCAGCCTCAAGCACGACGACCTCACCACGTGGCTCGATGAGCGACCGCGCGCCGCGATGAACCTGCTCAAGGCCCTGGCCCAGCGTCTGCGGCGAACCAACGAGACCGTCGGCGACCTCGTCTTCTCCGATGTGCCCGGACGTGTCGCCAAGGCTCTGCTGGACCTCGCCTCTCGCTTCTCGAAGCCGGCACCGGACGGCGTCCTCGTCGCTCACGACCTGACGCAGGAAGAGCTCGCGCAGCTCGTCGGTGCTTCCCGTGAGACCGTGAACAAGGCTTTGGCCGACTTCGCCGCCCGCGGCTTCATCCGCCTCGAGGCCCGTTCGGTCGTCATCCTCGACATGGAGCGCATGCGCAACCGCGCTCGCTGACCAGTTCTCGGCGGTTGCCGAAACCACTGACCTCGGATATCGCCCAGGCACGCATCGTGCCTGGGCGTTCGTGTGCCGTCCCGACGGCCCTCAGTCACTGGCCCTCAGCCGCTCCAGGTCGCCTCACCCCTGGTCGTCGGCTGCGAGGGCTCCCAGGTAGTTCAGCTGCGCGCGCACGATCTGCTCGGCGGCACCGCGGACGCTCGGGTCGACGTCGTGGTACACGATGTCACAGACTTCGGTGGCACTCACAGCCCCCTGCGCCAGGGCCGCTCTGACCTGCTCGATGCGTTCGAGTCTGTGGCTGCGGTAGTACTCGAGCACCTCGCGGGGAGACTCGATGCTCGGACCGTGTGCCGGCTCGATCGCCGAATAGGCGCCCTCATCCAACAGCCGCAGCAGACGATCGATCGAGGCGAGGTAGTCACGCAGCGATCCTTCGGGATGGGTCACGATGGTCGTCCCCTCCCCGAGGACCGTGTCGCCGCTGTAGAGCACGTGGTCGTGGATGAGGCTGATGCTGTCCATGGTGTGCCCCGGAGTCGCGACGACCTCCATGACATCGGCCGTGCCGGTGCCGAAGGGGATGCTGTCACCATCGCGCACAGGAGAACTCAGGCGGGAGAACTTCTCGAGGACCGCGTATACGGGCACTTCGGGCGCCCATTGCTCCACGCTGCCCAGCATCTCCGAGTGATCGGCATGCTGATGGGTGAGGATGATGGCCGCCAGGCTCCGGTCGCCGACCGCAGCCAGGAAGTTCTCTCGGTGCTCGGCCATCTCGGGGCCCGGGTCGATGAGGACCGCCGAGGTGTCGTCCGCCGAGGCGATGACGTAGGTATTGGTCCCCGTCAATGTCATCGGCGATGGATTGTTCGCGCGGATCCTCATGGTTCGTCCCTCTCCTCTTCGCCTGCTTCGGCGTCATGGTCGTCGTCGCTCAGGGTCAGGAACCCCGGGCTCTGGTCGTTCTCGTCGTCGCCGACGGCCACCGCGTGGTCCCGCAGGGTGCCTTTGCGGTGGAGATCGCGTCCCGGGTGGATCACGATCTGCCACTGTCCGTCGTGGTCCGTGATCTCGGGCCGCAGCGGATGCAGGTCGCGGATCTGGGCCATGGCCGCTCCGACGCTGGGCACGTCGAGCAGGCTCTCGGCGATGAGTCGTGTGCTCACACTGATTCTGTCGGGGTCCCCGCCGGCGTCGGCGAGGATCTCCGCGGGTCGCTTCCAGTCCCCGGAGGTCTCGTTGGGCGATATAAAATCGACGTCCTGGCCGAAGGGAACCGTGGCCACGAAGTAGGTCGTGTCGAAGCGGTGGAGCTGGGTGGCCGTGTTGATCCAGCGCAGCCACGGTTTGCACAGGTCCGGGCGCAGTCTGAGATCACGTTCGCGCAGGATCTGCGACCAGGAGATCTCGCTGGAGAACAGCCGTGACCGTGTGCCGCGCCAGTCCCTCTGCGGTGCAGCCACAATGTCCCGGTCGACGTCCTCCGCCAGCAGGACGCCTGTGGCAGCGAACGAGATGCGTGCCGCGGCCGAGAAGTGGTGCAGCGCCCGTGACTTGTTATCAATGCTCAGGGTCCGCGCGCAACGGCCCGAGTTCCACCCGGCCAGCGGCAGGTTCCGCAGGTCACCCGGACGCAGATTGCTGACCGGGAAGGCCAGACGGTTGCGGTCCTCGACTCCCCTGGCATCAAGCTGCCGGGTGATGAAGGTCTCCAAGCCCTGCAGCGAGTCCCTGATCAGCACGATCGCCGAGGCGGGGCGTGGGGCTTCGGGCACCGGAAACCGCCCGTCGGACTGCCATTGGTCCAGGAGCCAACGCAGCTCCGACGAGACGGGCAGAGTGCGTCCGCTATGCGGCAACTTCTGAGACCTCGACGATGACTTCGACCTCGACGGGGGTGCCGAGGGGAAGGGTGTTCACACCCACGGCGCTGCGTGTGTGCTGACCGCGATCACCGAAGATCTCGCCGTAGAGCTCCGAGACGCCGTTGATGACGGCAGGCTGCTGCGTGAAGTCATCGGCCGAGTTCACGAAGCCGGTGACTTTGACGACACGCACGATCGTGTCGAGGTCGTCGATGACGCCGGCAATCGCGGCCAGAGCGTTGAGCCCGGCCGTCCGTGCCAGGTCGTAGCCGGTCTCGAGGTCGACGTCGGTGCCGATGTGGCCGGTCGCCGGCAGTTTGCCGTCGACGACGGGCAGCTGGCCCGAGGTGCAGACATAGTTGCCGGTCCGCAGCGCCGGAACGTAGACGCCGGCGGGAGTGGCGACGGCGGGCAGGCTGAGACCGAGTTCAGCAATGCGGTCAAGAGTCTTCGACATGGTTGGTCCTTCGACGGATGTGTTTCAGATCAGGTCTGTGCTTCGGGCTGCGCTGTTCAGGGCTGCGCTGTCCAGGTGTGTGGTGGTTCAGTCCTTGGGTCGCTTGAGGTAGGCCACGAGTCCGTTGTTGTCGGGGCCGGGAACAACCTGGACGAGTTCGTAGCCGTCTTCGCCCCACTGGTCGAGGATCTGTTTCGTCGCATGGACGATGAGCGGCACGGTGACGTATTCCCACTTGGTCATGATTCTCCTTGAGTCTCTGTGTGCCCGAGTCCCGCCCCGTGGTGGGCTCGAGCTTCTGCCTGGGCCGAAGGCCGATCGATGTGCAGCACAGCGACCGGCGATCATTGCCGTTTCCAACACTAGCCGAGAACCCGGCAGCAGATCACCGACCCGGTCCCCCTGTGTGGATCGCGCACAGATGACAGCGGGGCGAGACGATGATCGGCATCGTCTCGCCCCACAACTCCCTGGGGTTGAAGTCCTCAGGCTTCAGTTTCCGCCGAGGCCCGGCTCACCCCCGCCATCGCCGCCGTTGTCATCGCCGCCGTTACCGCCGTCTCCACCGTTGCCGCCGTCTCCGCCGTCTCCGCCGTTGCCGCCGCCACCGTTGTCGCCGCCTCCGCCGGAACCGCTGCCCCCGCCGGATCCGCCGCCCTTGAAGTACTTGGAGCTCGGCTTCGGGAAACCGGTGTTGCCCTTGGTCTCCTTGACCGCCTGGTTCATGTACGCCTGCCATGTCTTACCGGAGATCGTGGCACCGTAGACGAATCCTTGCACGGCGCCCTCATGGTTGGTCCGCCAGTCACGTGTTCCGACCGGGTCGCCGGTCCAGACTGCTGTCGACAGCGTCTTCGTGAAGCCGAGCAGCCAGGTGTGGCCGACATCGAAGTTCGTCGTACCGGTCTTCGCACCGGCAGGAGCGCCGATCTTCAATTGGCTGGTGGTGCCGCCATTGAACGTCTGTGTCAGAGCGTAGGCCACGCCCTTTGCCACATCCTTGTCGAGGACCTGCTTGCAGCCCTCGCCGGGCACGTCGATCTCCTCGCCGTCGCGGTCCTTGATCTCGACGATCGGCTTCGGGCCGCAGTACTCTCCCTCATTGGCGAAGGCGGCGAATGCCGCTGCCATGGCGATCGGAGTGGTCTCCGTCGTGCCCAGGATCGACGAGGGCGACAGCGCCTGGATGAAGCCGTTCTTGTTCTCATAGTCGAGAGCTTCACCGCTGCCGTAGCGGATCCCCAAGTCCATGGCGGTGTCCATGATCTTGCACATGTTGAGCTGGTTGCCCATGGCTGCATAGCCGGTGTTCACGGAGTTCTTCGTGGCCTCGAGCGCAGTCATCGACCCCTTGCCCTCACCGTCGCCGGCGTTGTTGGGCTCCCAGTCGCCGGCCATGCTCGGACAGCCGTCGTACTTCCAGGAACTGGCCGGGAAATTGCGCTTCGTGGCGTTGACTGTGGTGTTGAGGCTCTTCCCGGATTTCAGCCACGTCGCCAGAACGAAGGGCTTCCACGTCGAACCGACCTGGAAGCCGCCACCGCCGTTGTGCTTCCTGTCGACGGTGTAGTTGATGCTGGTCTTCTTGTTACGGGCCCCTTCCTCGACCTCGCCGACCTCGTATTCGCGGTTCTCGGCCATGGCGATGACTTCACCCGTCCCGGGCTCGATCGTGACCAGGGCGTGTCCGGCACCCGAGGGGTCACCCACGGGAACACGCTTCTTGACCTGTTTGTCGGCGATCTTCTGGATGTCGGGGTTGAGGCTGGTCTTGATCGTCAGACCACCGCGCTGCAGGAATGCGAGGCGCTCTTCGACGGTCTCACCGAATGTGTCATCGTTCTTGATGACGTTCTCGACATAGTCACAGAAGAACTCCGCATTGCTCTTGGCCGAGGTGCACCCGTTCGGAGTCTCATGCAGGTCGAGGTCGAGGTCGGTCTTGACGGCCTTGTCGTATTCCTTCTGTGAGATGTGATCGTATTTGAGCATCTGCCCCAGCACCGTGTTGCGACGCTTCTTCACCTGGTCGGGGAACCGCTGCGGGTTGAAGGCGGAGGGGTTCTGCACGATGCCGGCGAGCATCGCCGACTGCTGGATGTTGAGATCCTTCGCGTCGATGCCCCAGTACCTGTGGGCGGCCGCCTGAACACCGTAGACATTGGGCGAACCCGAATAGTTGTTGATGTTCATGTACCGGTTGAGGATGTCCTTCTTGTCGTACTTCTTCTCAACCGCGACGGCGAGCTTGGCCTCACGCAGCTTGCGTGCATAGCCCTCCACGCCATCGGACTCCTTGGCCGCTTCGACGGCTTCCTTATCCTTCTCCGCGTGGGCGTTCTCCGCCAGAACGTTCTTCACGTACTGCTGAGTCAGCGTCGAACCGCCCTGCGTCGTCGAGGACACCATGTTGTGCACCGCGGCACGGGCAATGCCCTCGATGTCGACGCCGCCGTGCTCGAAGTACCGATAGTCCTCGACGGCGATCGTGGCACCCTGCATCTCCTCAGAGATCTCGTCCAGCGGCACCTCGACGCGGTTCTGCCAGTAGAACTCCGCGATCTCCGAACCGTCGGAGGCCAACATCGTCGACTTCTCGCCCAGGTCCTTGATCTCGAGGGTGGCGGGCAGCGAGTCGAAGATCTCGACTGCGCTGTTCGCGCTGGCAGTGGCGACGCCGACCCCGGGGATGGCAAGACCGGCCGCGACGATTCCCGCCACGGCGCTCACGGCGACGAACTGGAGGAACGCACCTGTCTTGGTCGGATTCGGATTTGACTCAGGAGACACCATGAAAACAAGTTTAACTAATCCGACTTGTGCAGATTCTCAAAAACCGGTGAGAACCTCACTCCCTGGGGACGAGAGTCAGCAGACTGACCTCGGGGCGACAGGCGAAACGCACCGGGGAGAAGGGCGAGAATCCCAACCCGGCGGAGATCTCGACGAGAGCCCTCCGGTACGCGAACACGCCTCTCGCCCGTGTCCGGTCGAGGTCGCAGTTCGTCACCGGTGCGCCCCAGAACGGCACCCGGATCTGCCCACCGTGGGTGTGCCCGGTCATGACGAGGTCGGCCCCCGCCGAGGTGAACGCCTCCAAAGTGCGCGAGTACGGAGCATGTGTGACGCCGACCTTCACGCCTGCCGCGGCCCCGAATCGGGGATGGTCGAGCGCTTCGGGTCCTCGGCCCTCTCCCTCGCGCAGCCGGATCCGATCACGGTCGATGTGGGAGTCCCCCAGCCCACAGAAGTCGATGCGGGTCCCACGGATGACAAGGCTCGCCTCGGCGTTGTCGAGGAGATGCCATCCCCGGTCCCCGTTGGGCGTGTCACCGGTTTCGAAGCCGCGAATGAGAGCCCCGACGTCGAGGTCGGGCTGCGCGCGGTGCTTGACCTCGGAGGGAGAGCGCAGATATGTGGCCGGATTCTTCGCCGTCGGTGAGAAGAAGTCGTTGGAGCCGAGGACGAAGACGCCGGGGACGTCGAGGAGACCGGCGAAGACGTCGAGGACTTCGGGCACGATGTCGGCCGAGAGGTTGTCGCCGGTGTTGACGACGACGTCCGGCTCCAGCCGGGTCAGGCCCTTGACCCACGAGGCCCTGTGCTTCTGCCATGGAGCCAGGTGCAGATCGGAGACGTGAAGCATCCTGATGCTCTGCGCCCCGGCCGGCAGGATCGGCAGTGTGTGGCGACGGACGGCGAAGAGGTGCGGTTCGATGACCGCTCCCCAGATGCCGGCCGCAGCAGGGATGGCCAGGGCGCCGGCGAACAGTGCACGCTTCTTCATTCGTCCAACTTTAGTCGGCTTCCGACAGCTGCTCGTCCGCGGCCCGCGGCTGCGCGGTGAGGAGCCAGCGGGCTCAGGCGTTGGTGGACAGCGGGTTCTCATGGTCGTCGACGGCACGGGCCGCGCGACGACGGTGCAGGTGCTTCATCCGGCGCTGCCCCACGAGGCGGCAGACGAGGTAGATAAGGAAGGAGATCGTCGTGACGAACGGGCTGATCGGGACCACCGGCGACCCCAGGGCGACGAGGATGCCGCCCACGGAGGCTGTGACCGCGAAGATCACGCTGAGCACCGGAACCCAGACGGGCGAGGCCGAGAGCTGAGTCGCCGCCGCGGCCGGGGTGATGAGCAGGGCGAGGACGAGGAGCACTCCGACGACCTGGACGCTCAGCGCCACGGCCAGTCCGAGCACGAGCATGAAGACGATCGTCAGACCCGATACCGGTACACCCTTGGCCCGTGCCACTTCGGGATCGAGGCTGGCGAACATGAGAGGGCGCCAGATCACGGCGAGGACGAGGAGCACGACGAGGGAGCAGACGACCAGAGTCAAGATCTGGCTCGGCGTGATGGCGACGATCTGGCCGGTCAGGAGCCCGAATTTGCTGGCCGCCCGTCCGTCGTAGAGGGCCAGGAACAGGATCGCCAACCCCAGGCCGAAGGGCATGAGGACGCCGATGATGGCGTTCTTCTCCGAGGCCTTCGCCCCACCGACGCCGATGATCAGTGCCGCGATGATCGAGCCGATGATCGAGCCGCCGACGACGTCGAATCCGACGAGGAGGGCGAAGGCGGCCCCGGCGAACGAGAGCTCGGAGACGCCGTGAACGGCGAAGGGAATGTCTCTGGCCATGACGAAGACGCTGATGAGACCACCGACGACGCCGAGCAGGCCGGCTGCGATAAGCGAATTGGACAGCAGCGCCACCAGCTCGCCGTAGTCCTCGAAGGTGAAGAGGCTGCCGAAGATCTCCTGAGCCGACATCAGATCGCGCCCCGTTCCATGCTCGGCTCGTCCTCGTGGACGTGGTGGTCGACGCATTCGGCCTCGCCCCCGACGACGATGAGTCGGCCGCCCACTCGAACCACCTCGACCGGGGACCCGTAGAGCCTGGTCAGCGATTCGGTGGTCATCACCTCGGCGGGGGTGCCGATGAGGAAGTGCCCTCCGACGATGTAGAGGACCCGGTCGACGTACGGCAGGATCGGGTTGATCTCGTGGGTGACGAAGACGACGGAGGTGTTGCGCTCGACCCGCTGGTCGTGGAGCAGGTTGGCCACCACCTTCTGATGGTGGATGTCCAGCGACAGCAGCGGTTCGTCGCAGAGAAGGACCGAGGGGTCGTTGGCCAGGGCCTGGGCGACGCGCAGACGCTGCAGCTCACCGCCGGACAGGGTCCCCGCGGGGGCATCCGCATAGTCGCGGGCACCGACGGAATCGAGGAGTTCGTCGACCTGCCGGTGGCGGGCCTTCAAGAACCGGCCGGGGCCCCAACGGTGTCCATCGATGCCCATGCGCACCAGATCGCGACCGCGCATCGGAGTGTGCTGGTCGATTCCGCGCTGTTGCGGGATATAGCCGATGGCCGAATTCCCCGCGTGCACATTCTTGCCGCCCACCTCGGCCGAACCGGTCGACAGTGAATGCTGGCCCAGCAGCACCTTGAGCAGAGAGGTCTTTCCGGTCCCGTTCGGACCCAGCACCGCCACGAATTCTCCCGGTGCGACGTCGAGATCGAGGTCGTGCCAGAGCACGCGCTGACCGAATCGCAGCTCGGCATCGCGCAGACGGATCACCGGCGGGGGTGCGGTCCGCGCGCCGGTAGCGTCGGATACGGTGGTCATTCTCAGTGTTCGTGTCCTTCGAGCGCAGTGGAGATTTCGGTGATGTAGTCGCCCATCCAGTCCGCATAGTGCGTATCGGCCGGCATGGTCTCGCCGAGGTCGACGACCGGAACGTCGGATTTCTCAGCCGTGGATTTCAGCTGTTCAGCCTGTGGACCTGCCGCCTGAGTATTGTACCCAAGCAGCACCGCCTCACCCGAGGAGATCTGCTCCTCGGCCCTCTTCAGCACAAGAGGCGGTACATCGTTGCCCTCTTCGACGGCTTCGAGGAACTCGTCCGAGGTGATGTTCTCCAGCCCCATGTCCGCAAACAGCCACAGCGGCACGGGCTCGGTGGCCGCAACGGCATCACCCTGGTGCTTCTTCGCAGCCGCGTCGATCTGCGCCTGCAGGCCTTGGAGCGTCTCCTTGTAGTCGTCCGCATTGGCGGTGAAGTCATCCTTGTGTTCGGGCTCGGCCTCGCCGAGGTGGGTCGCAACCTCATCGACGAGCTTCGTCATCGTGGGCACCGAATACCACAGGTGTTCGTTGAACTCCCCGTGGCCGTGGTCGTGTCCCTCTTCGCCGTGGTCGTGGTCGTGTCCCTCTTCGCCGTGGTCGTGATCATGACCCTCGTCGCCATGCTCATGGACATGTCCGCCGCCATGGGCTTCTTCGCCCCCATGATCGTGTCCTTCGTTGCCAACCCCCTCGGATCCGGGCAGACCCGAGATCGAGACCGTGTCGATGGTCTCGACATCGGCATCCGAGGCTTCGAGCATCGTGGTCATGAACGAGTCGTAGCCGCCGCCGTTCTCGACGACCAGGTCGGCCTTCGACAGCTTCAGCCGATCCTGCGTCGTGGCCTCATAGGAGTGCGGGTCCTGGTTGGGGTCGTCGATGACCGCTGTGACCTTCGCGAAGTCGCCTGCCACCTGGGACACGATGTCCGCGTACACATTCGTCGACGCGACGACCGAGAGCTCGGTCGAGCCTGTCGCCTGTCCCCCACATCCGCTCAGTGCGGCAACGGTGGTGAGAACGGCTGCCCCGGAGGCGATGCCGTATCGGGAGGTGCGCATGGTGGGCCTTTCAGATCGTCAGCGAAGATCACGGTGTCAACGACGATCACACTACTCAGCGAGAGGGCTCTCCACTAATATAAATATTTATATATAGAAACTTGTTTATGCGTCAAGATTCGAGAACCGCCCGAGGACCGTTCGTCCTCGGGCGGTTCCATACAAGCTGCTCGAGTGGGCACGGCCCATCACAGCGGGCAGTGTCGGTGATCTCAGGCTGCCTGCGACTCCACCTTCTTCGCCAGCAGTGCCGCGATCTGGACCGTGTTCAGGGCAGCGCCCTTGCGCAGGTTGTCGTTCGCGACGAACAGGACGAGGCCCTTGCCCGCCGGGGCGGACTGGTCGGCACGGATGCGGCCGACGTAGCTCGCGTCCTTGCCCGCCGCCTTGAGCGGGGTGGGCACGTCATCGAGCTCGACCCCCGGCGCCTTGGCCAGCACCTCGGTGGCCTGCTCAGGGGTGATGTCCGAGTCGAACTCCGCATGGATGCTCAGACTGTGGCCGGTGAACACGGGCACGCGCACACAGGTGCCTGCCACGAGGAGGTCCGGCTTGGCGAGGATCTTGCGGCTCTCGTTGCGCAGCTTCTTCTCTTCGTCGGTCTCGAGCTCACCGTCGTCGACGACGCTTCCGGCCATGGGCAGCACGTTGAACGCGATGGGTTCGACATAGTTGTCCGGCTCCGGCAGGGTCACGGCGCTGCCGTCGCGGGCGAGCGTGCGGGAATCGGCGACGCCCGCTTCGAGCTGACCGGCGAGCTCCTCGACTCCGCTCACGCCCGACCCTGAGACGGCCTGGTAGGTGCTGACGATGAGGCGGTTGAGTCCGGCCGCGTCGTCGAGTGCCTTGATTACCGGCATCGCTGCCATCGTCGTGCAGTTCGGATTCGCGATGATGCCTTTGGCCACAGCATCGAGTGCTTCGGGATTGACCTCGCTGACCACCAGGGGCACCTCAGGGTCGGAGCGCCAGGCCGAGGAGTTGTCGACGACGGTGACTCCGGCGGCGGCGAAACGCTCTGCTTGAGCTCGGGAGGTGGCTCCTCCGGCCGAGAACAGAGCGATGTCGAGCCCACTGGGATCCGCCTCGGCGGCGTCTTCGATGGTGATGTCTTCACCGTTGAACTCGATGACCTTGCCCGCAGACCTCGCCGAGGCGAAGAGCCGCAGGGTGTTGATCTCGAATCCGGGACTGTCGGCCAGCAGGTCGAGCATGACCCCGCCCACCTGACCGGTTGCTCCGACTACTCCGATATTGACGCTCATCGTCCTGTACCTCCGTAAACCACTGCTTCGTTGTCTTGACTGTCGAGTCCGTATGCGGCATGTGCGGCGCGGACGGCGTCGTCGAGGATGTCTGCGCGTGTGACGACGCTGATGCGGATCTCCGAGGTGGAGATCATGTCGATGTTGACCTGTGCGTCGCTCAGAGCTTCGAACAGGGTGGCAGTCACGCCGGGGTGGGAGCGCATGCCCGCACCCACGACCGAGAGTTTGCCGATCTGGTCGTCGTAGCGGACCTGATCGAAGCCGATCGAGGTCTTCACTGCGTCGAGAGCCTCGAGCGCCTTGGCTCCGTCGTCCATCGGCAGAGTGAACGAGATGTCGGTCTTGCCCGGTTCACGCGTGGAGATGTTCTGCACGATCATGTCGATGTTGATCTCGGTCGCGGCCATGGTGTTGAAGATCTCGGCAGCCTTGCCAGGAACGTCGGGCACGCCGACGATCGTGACCTTGGCCTCCGAGCGATCATGGGCGACTCCGGAAATGATTGCCTGTTCCATGTTGGACTCCGTTTCTGATTCCGCTGCTGCCGGGGCCTTCGATCCCCGTGTCGGACGGAAGGCTTCAGGGATGGGTGAGTCGGTCACCCAGGTGCCTTGATTACGTGAGAATGAGGACCGCACGTGCACGGGCACGTTGTAGCGGCGGGCGTATTCGACGCATCGGAGCATGAGGACCTTGGCGCCCGAGGCCGCCATCTCCATCATCTCCTCGTAGCCGATCTCGTCGATCTTCCGTGCGCTGGAGACGATGCGGGGGTCGGCGGTGAAGACACCGTCGACGTCCGTGTAGATCTCGCACACGTCGGCGTTGAGGGACGCTGCCAACGCGACTGCGGTCGTATCCGATCCGCCGCGTCCCAGTGTGGTGATGTTCTTCGCTGTCTGGCTGACTCCCTGGAATCCGGCCACGATGGCCACATATCCCTGATCGAGCGAGGAGCGGATGCGACCCGGCGTGACGTCGATGATCCGGGCTTTGCCGAACTGCTCGTCGGTGATGACGCCCGCCTGGGATCCGGTGAATGACTGTGCTTCCTCGCCGAAGTTGGCGATCGCCATGGCCAGAACCGCCATGGAGATGCGCTCACCTGCAGTGAGAAGCATGTCGAGCTCTCGCGCGGGGGGCATGGGAGAAACCTGTTGGGCCAAGTCGATGAGATCGTCGGTGCTGTCTCCCATCGCCGACACCACGACGACAACTTCGTGGCCGGCCTGACGGTACTCGACAATTCGCTTGGCCACCCGCTTCACCGATTCCGCATCGGCTACCGAGGACCCGCCAAACTTCTGGACGACTATGCTCACTGCAGTCTCTTCCTTATCGCTGATAAGTTCCGTGCCGGACGATCGATTCCATGCTCGGAGAACATGGAGGTCTCGTGCTTGCATCGATCAGGATTTCAGCCGTGTCGGCTCTCCGGCACCGTGACCATTGTATGAGGTCGGCCGGTTCACTTCATCCGCGCCCGTCGTTCAGTCTACCCACCGACCCTGCGGATCCGCGTCTGGACGGGGCGCGGGTCCTGCTCAATCAGGTTTGACTTCGACGGTGAGCAGATCGCCTGGTTGGCAGTCGAGGGCCTGGCAGAGTGCGATGAGAGTGGAGTACCTGATGGCCCTTGCCCTGTTGTTCTTGAGCACCGAGAGGTTGGCCAGGGACACTCCGACGAGTTTCGACAGTTCGGTGAGACTGAGCCCTCTCTGAGTCAGGAGCGACTCGAGATGGCAGACGACGCGGTGTGATTCGAACTCTTCGACCATCAGACCAGCCCCTCGAGTTCGTCCTGGGCCTTCTGCCCCGATTTGAAGCACCTGCGCAGGAGCTCGAGCCCTCCGACGACTCCCAGCAGCAAGAAAGCCTGGACGGTCGTCACGCCGGGACCGACCTCATCGGCAATCGCGAGATCACGCGACACCATGTTGCTGCCCAGCACCATGGCACCGAAGTACACCAACCCGCCGCAGGCGATGAAGCCCTCGATGACCCCCAGCGCTTTGATCGACCTGCCGGTGAAGGGGTCGCCATCGGCGATGTCCCTGATCACGGGCACGCTTGCGACTGCCGCGACGATGAATGTGAGGATCAGCGCGATCTTCGCGATGAGGAGAAGGACCATTGAGTCCACCCCCAGATCCGACGTGGACACCGTGATCTGCGTGAGCCCGCTCAGAGTCGCCACTCCCCCGGGGAAGTCAAGTGCCGCTACGGAATCCGATTCGAACTCGAGCGGCAGGCTGATCTTTGCATGAGCGAGGTCGATGACGAGCTCGGTCACTGCATAAATCACATAGAACGCGATAGCCAGACCGACCCAGAGCTCATACCCTGTGCCGAAGGCTTTTCGTTTGGCGGCTTCGGCGGGCGGTTCGTTCTTCCCGTTTCCCTGTATCATGATTTTGCCTTCGTCTCGATTCGCGATTGTTTATCGTTATTCGATATATCGATAAACAACATACTTCACGATAATCGATATGCTGTCAAGGGTGCAGATCGGACCGTCAGGGCACGGATCAATCGATCGCCGACAGCAGCAGATCATCAGCACCAGACAATCAGCTGCGGCGAATCAGTCCATTTCGCGGCGACCGGAGAAGGCACGGCCGAGAGTGACCTCGTCGGCATACTCGAGGTCTCCTCCGACAGGCAGACCCGATGCCAGCCTCGTGACGGTGACTCCCAACGAGGTGAGCAGCCGCACGAGATAGGTGGCTGTGGCCTCGCCCTCGAGGTTGGGGTCGGTGGCGATGACGCACTCCTTGACCTCACCGTTCTGCAGGCGCGTCATCAGCTCTTTGATGCGCAGGTTGTCGGGGCCGACTCCGGCCATCGGGTCGATCGCTCCGCCGAGGACATGGTAGAGCCCCCTGTACTCGCGGGTGCGTTCGATGGCGACGACGTCCTTCGGCTCTTCGACGACGCAGATCATCGAACGGTCCCGGCGCGGATCCTGGCAGACGGTGCACTCCGATTCTTCGGAGACATTGCCGCAGATGTCGCAGAAGCGCACACGTTTCTTCACATCGGTCAGTGCCTGGGCCAGGGCACTGACCTCGGCGGATTCAGACTGCAGGATGTGGAATGCAAGCCGCTGAGCGGACTTCGGGCCGATGCCCGGGAGCTTGCCGAATTCCTCGACCAGATCCTGCAGGGCACCTTCGTAAACCGCGCTCATACTTCTCTTTCATCAATAATCTCGCCGCCGAGGACCTCAGCGATCACGGCCACTCCGAACTGCGGAGCCTCCGAGACATCGAGATCCGTCTCCGGATCATACTCGTCCTCATCGGCACCGGGGTTCGGGGGCTGAGGTCCGGGGGTCGGGGGCTGAGCACCGGCGCCACTCTCAACCGCGTCGAGGTCAGCGGTTCGGACCGGCGGTGCTGCGGCGCTTCCTCCGTGTTTCTCCGCAAGAGCGGCGAATCGGGATTTGAATGGCTTCGCACCAGCGTTTCCCTGAGGCCTCGATGACGGTGCCTGCTCTGGCGGTGAGGACGATTCCGGCGACGTCTGAGGCCGGTACTGCGGAAATCCGGTGTCAGCATCCGCACCGTCACCGAGGTCATCGTCCTCGGGCGGCGGCACGACGACCGCACCGACGTCCACTGCACCCGAGCCTGCGCTCGTCGACTCCTCATCGGGATCGACCGCCTGTGGTTCCTCGACCGAGAAGTCTTCGTGATTCGGGGCTTCCTCCGTGGGTGCGTCGTGCCAGGTCGGTTCCTCCCACCGTGGCTGGACGTATTCCATCGGCGTCTCCGGAGATTCCATCGGTGCCTCCGAACCGCCCTGAGTGCTCGCTTCGGCTGCGGGGTCGGCTTCGCCGTCGTCCGAGGAACCGAAGAAATCATCATCCGAGAGATCGGGCACGACGATGTCCGAGGTGACTTCTCCCCCGTTGGCCGGTTCGCTCGCGGTTCCCCCCTCGGCTGGCGCGCTCGCACCATCACTGCCGGGGTTCGGTGGCTGTTCCGGATCTCTCGGGGACGGTTCCGGTTCGCTCGTCGACTGTGGTGCGTCGTTCGCCGTCGGCGGTTCTCCCTCCTCGTCGTCATCGGACCAGGGTCCCTGTGGCGATCCGTTCCGCTCCCAGAACTTCTCGTGATCGACCTGCGGCTTGTCGACTTCGCGTGTGCCGACGACAGCGGCTACCTCCTGGGGGCTGGGCCGCCTCTGCTCAGGGGGCGGCCCATAGCCGCCGTCGGCGTCTCTCCCAGCCTGAGCCGACGATCCCTTTCCGCCGGACCCACGTCCGGGACTGCCCTGGCCAACGCTGCCCTGTCCGGCACTGCCCTGGCCGGCAACTCCCTGACTGGTACCGCCCTGGCCGGAGTTTCCGGCGAAGCGACCGACATCACCGATGTCGATGCGCGCCTGGATGCCGAGGACATCGTTGATCGCCATGGCCAGTTTGGCGGCATGGTCCCTCTGCTGGAAGCCGTGGACGGAACCTGCGTTGTTGAATCCGAGGTAGACGACCCCATCGGAGAAGGACTGGGGGATCGCATTCGCCGCGATGATCGCTCTGGTCAGACGGCTGCGTTTCTCGACAGCGGCCAGGATGCTCGGCCAGGCACGACGAATCGCTTCGATCTCGCCTCCGATATTGCCGGCACCGGCCACCGAATCACTCTCCGGGGCAGCCTCCGATTCCGGCGTCCTGTCGTCCTCTGGGCGCTTGTCGCTCTCTGGTGGCTTGTCTCCTCCTGAGGGTCTGTCACGTTGCAGGGCAGCGTCGTTCGTCGGTGCCTGAGGCGGTGTCGGTGCTGCGGCCCGAGGCTCCGAGTGGCTCAGTGACGGCTCCGGTTCTCTCTGTGGAAGCCCCGAATCTCTCTGCGGGAGCCCCGATTCGCTCTGAGGAGGCTCCGACTCGCGCTGCGACGTTTCCGGCACGCTCTGCGACGATGGCGAAGCCTCTTCCCGACCGCCTTCGACCGGATTCGACCTGGGAGGCTCATTGAGCATGGATTCCGCGGCGGCAGCCATCTCGGCGAGGTCGTCGAAGTCATCATGCGCCGCAGCGCTCGTGGACTGCGCCGAAGCGCTCGAAGACTGAGTGCCAGTGCTCGAAGGTTGAGTGCCAGCGCTCGACGACTGAGCGGCAGCGGTCGAGGACTGAGAGTCAGCGTTCGCGGACTGCGCCGTTCTCGGTTCGGGTCGCTGCGCAGGCTGTCCGGTCTCGACCGGTGCGGAACCCGGCTGGGACGACTCCTCCTGTGGCGCGGGCGGAAGGTTCGCCGCCGTGCCCGCTGCGGACATGCCGATCCGACGCTCCATCCGCTCGACGCGGCTGAGCACGGCGTCACGGCTGCGACCCGAACCCGGCAGGAGAATGCGGGCGCAGATCAGCTCGAGCTGCAGCCTCGGTGAGGTCGCTCCCGACATCTCGGTCAGACCCTGATTGAGCAGGTCCGCCGCGCGGGAGAGCTCGCCCTGGCCGAAGCCCCTGGCCTGCAGGGTCAGTCGCTCGAGACGATCCGGTGGGACCTCCGGCAGGAAGGCATGGGCCGCCTCGGGTGCGGCGTTGATCACGATGAGATCGCGCATGCGCTCGAGCAGGTCCTCAACGAAGCGCCGCGGGTCCTGCCCGGACTCGATGACGCGTTCGACGGCTCGGTACACGCCACCGCCGTCGCCTGCGGAGAAGGCATCGACGATGTCGCTGAGCAGGGAATCAGGGGTGTATCCCAGCAGCGCGATGGCTCCCGCATAGTCGACCCCGTCGGGGCCCGACCCGGCGATGAGCTGGTCGAGAACGGACAGCGTGTCGCGGACGGACCCCCCGCCGGCGCGCACGACCAGAGGCAGCACTCCCTTGGCGACGTGGACACCCTCGCGTTCGCAGAGGCCCTCCATGTAATTGCCGAGCGCCTCGGGCGGGACCAGCCGGAACGGGTAATGATGGGTTCGCGAGCGGATCGTGCCGATGACCTTCTCGGGCTCGGTCGTCGCGAAGACGAATTTGATGTGCGGCGGCGGCTCTTCGACGATTTTGAGCAGAGCATTGAACCCCTGCGAGGTCACCATGTGCGCCTCGTCGAGGATGAAGACCTTGTAACGATCTCGAGCCGGCGCATAGATCGCGCGTTCACGCAGATCCCGGGCATCGTCGACGCCGTTGTGGCTGGCCGCATCGATCTCCACGACGTCAAGGGACCCCGGACCGCCGCTGGCCAGATCCTGACAGCTCGGGCACTCCCCGCAGGGCACGGGAGTCGGACCCTTCTCGCAGTTGAGACATCTCGCCAGGATCCGTGCCGAGGTGGTCTTGCCACAGCCTCGGGGACCGGAGAACAGATAGGCATGGTTGATGCGGCCGCGGTCGATAGCGGCCTTCAGCGGATCGGTCACATGCTCTTGACCGATGACCTCGTCGAAGGTCTCTGGGCGGTATCTTCTGTACAGTGCGGTGGACACATCCTCAGCCTAATGCCAACCACTGACACGACACACGCCCCCGGCCGACCGTCCGTTGTGAACCCGCAGACCGTCCGTTGTGAGCCCTCAGTTGAATCGGGCACGATAGAGACCATGACCGACTCCCCTGAGAACGACCCCGCGAAGACCTTCCGCATCGGACACAAGGAACGCGACGAGGCGATCGAGCTCCTGCGCGAGGCCGTCGGCGACGGTCGGATCACGGTCGAGGAACTCGACGAACGGATGGAGAAGGTCCAGGCCGCCCGCTTCCCGATCGACCTCGACGAGGTTCTCTCCGACCTCACCACGAGCCTGCCCTCCGATCGTTTCCGACCTGGGCGCGGGCTCGTGCGCTCCACCCCGGCGGCTCGGGCCATCGAGACCGGAGAACCGCTCGTCATCAAGGCCGGCTGGGAGACCGAGCTCCGCCGCGGCAGATGGCAGGTCCCGCCCTCCATCAGGTGCGAACCGTCGATGTCGAACATCGAACTGAACTTCCTCGAAGTCGACACCGACCTCGAGGCCGTCGACGTCGAGATCGTCGCCGGCATGGGTTCCGTGGTCGTCGTCGTCCCCGATGACTGGGCCGTCGACATCGACGGGCTGTCCAAATCCTGGGGCTCGGTGAAGTCCGTGGTCAATGCCGTCCCCGAGGGGCGCCGTCCCACCATCAGCGTCAGAGGCTCGGTCGGCATGGGCTCCTTCCGGGCCCGCTTCGCGAACTTCCTCGACCGTCGTCGATTGGCCAAGTGATGGAACCCGGACTCGGCGCGGTCATCTTCCTCACCCTGACCATCATCGTCGTGTTCAGCGTCGGCGCCTTCCTCGTCTATCGGGTGATGAACCGACCCGGCATGCACATCGGGTCCCGCCTGCCCGACGAGGACCCCACCGGCGAAGACGATTCCGACGTGGACCCCACCGGCGAGGGCCCCACCGGCAAGGACGATTCCGGGGACGACGCAGACCCGACGTCGGACCCACCGCGGGATCCTTGAATTCCGTGGTCGCCCGTGGTCGACTCGTGTCATGGTCGATCTGCAGATCACACGGATCGAGCCCGACGACGTCGAGGGGCTCACGCACTGGCACGCGGTCATGCGTGAGGCCTACACCGCCGACCGCAGCGCGGCATGGTGGCAGAGCCTCGAATCCACCCTCACCCAGTTCGCCCACCCCCGATCCGACAAGCGCGACATCGCACTGCTGGCCCGCCTCGGCGAGGAGGCCGTCGGCGGCGCCGAGATCAATCTCGTCACGGACTCGCCTGCCGACGTCGAGGTCGGAATCCTCCAAGCCCACCGACGTCGACGTCACGGCGCCGCGATCGCCGAGACCGTCGAGGACCTCGTGCGTGGGCAGACGACCATCGTCCAGACCGAGACCTACTGCCCGGAGGGCACCGCGTTCGCGAAGTCACGGGGCCTGCGCATCGGGCACCGGGAGGATCGGCTCCTGCTCGACCTGCCGGCCCACCTGCACGCCGATGCCAACCGGTACAAGAGCCCCGAAACGACGACGAAGCTGACCACGAAGCCCGATCCGCACAGGTCGATCACATCGTGGATCGGCGGCTGCCCGGACGACATGATCGAGGATTGGGCGGGCCTCCGGCGGCAGATGGACGAGGACGTGCCCGTCGGCGATCTCACCCGCACGCTCAAATATGCCGGCGCCGATGCCATCCGCACCCACGAGGAGCGCATGGCCGACCAGGGGCGGATCCTCGTCAGCTCGATCGCCCACATCGACGAGACCCCTGTCGGCTACACGGAGATCATGGTTTCGAGCCATGAACCGGACATCGTCATCCAGGAGGACACCCTCGTCGACCGCGCCCACCGCGGCCACGGCATCGGACGGGCGCTCAAGGTCGCGAACATGCGGCAGCTGCACGAAGTCCCCGAAGCCGCCTCGGCGAGATGGGTCCAGACCTTCACAGCCGCAGACAACGCGCCGATGCACGCGCTCAACCGGGATCTCGGCTTCTTCACCGCAGATACCATGACCGCACTCGAAGGACGATTCGACTACAGTGTGCAGTGAAAGTTCCGGCCACAGAAGCGAAGCAGGCACCCGTGTCGTCCAACATCCTCATCATCGCCCTGGTGTTCATCGTCGTCGTCCTCATCACGGTGATCATCGTCCGTCGGCGCGCGGCGAAGGCCCGCAGAGCCGAGGAGCAGCAGACCCCGCCCCGTCCTCGGGATCCCTTCGCCGCCGAACGGAACACCGGAGGCGACCCCGAATCGATCAAGGCCGGTGACCTGCTCGAATTCGGCAGCGAGAAATTCTTCGTCCGCGGCACCCTGCGGATCTCCGAGGGAGGCTACGACTGGGCGGAGCACTTCTTCCAGGCCGACCAGTCCGCCACGAGGCTGTGGCTGACGGTCGAGAACGATCCCGACCTGCAGGTCTCCCGGTGGAGCGATCGTCCCGAACTCGACATCGAGCCGAAGTCGAAGACCATCACCGTCGACGGCACCGAATACAAGCTCATCGAACACGGCACCGCCTCCTACCGCTCTGAGGGCACCACCGGTCTCAATGAGAAGGGCGGAGTGGACTACGTCGACTACGAGTCCGATGACGGCAGGCTGCTGGCCTTCGAACGCTTCGACCACGGCCGTTGGGAAGTCAGCACCGGCGAATCGGTTCCCGTCGGCTCCTTCACCATCTATTCGGGCAGCTGATGACGCTCACTCCCCCACTGACGCAGCCGGTGACCGCCGACGTCGCATTCACCGACGTCTCCGCGCAGGCGCTGCGCTTCAGCCTCGACCACGGTCGCATCACCCCGCTGGCCTCGCAGGTCATCGAGCTGCCGGGCACCGACGAGCAGAGCCTCGAACTCCACGTCATCGGCTCCTCCCACCAGGTGGTCCTGCGCGATGCCGACACGGATGCATTCATCGAGACCTTCGCCTGCCTCGGCGAGGGGCAGAGTCCCGAATGGAACACGACGCGCACCGCCGAAGGCCCATGGTCCGGGTTCGCCCGGCACCGCTTCGGCTGCGAACTCAGCGATGTCCACGACAGCTTCACCGATGCCGCCGCCGAGGTGGTGCGCCGTTCCAGCAGTCATGACCGTCATCTCGTCGTCGACTTCCCCGGCGAGCCGGGTGCTCTCACGGCCCTGGCCCTGACCCGCTGCGAACCGGGACAGGTCACCTGGCAGTCCTGGCACTGCTACCCACAGCACCGACAGATCGTGCACAGCCGCAGTGAGCTGAGGAGGAGAGTATGAGCCACGATCCGAATGTCTCCATGGGCGGAGGCTCGTTCGACTTCGACGCCGAGAACGGGCGCGGTCCCGGTGGCGGCGGGCGCGGCTCCGGTGGCGGACGCGGTCCCGGTGGTGGGCGCGGCTCCGGGCCCTCGAACAACGGTCAGGGGCCCCAGAAGAAGCGGTCCGGCTGCGGCACCATCATCGCCCTGGTCGTCATCGTCCTGATCCTCGGCAACATCATGAACGGCTGCACGGACGACTCCGACGGCTCGGGCGGCGGCGGATTCTTCTTCCTGCCCTTCTTCGGCGGCAGCTCCAGCAGCTCCGGAACGACCTACGGCGACGGCTCGGGATTCCGCGGCGGCGGCCCCGGCACCGGAAAATGACGGTGCCCACGGCAATTGCAGAAACGACAGCACTCTGAAAGGCAACCATGTTGGCAGAACTCCTCCTGGAGATCGGGATCGTCCTCTCCTACGCCGTGAGCGGCCTCGTGCTCATGCTCATCGGCTACTTCGTCGTCGACCTCCTCACCCCCGGAAGGCTCCACGTGATCCTGTGGGAGAAGAAGTCGAAGAATGCCGCGATCCTCGTGGCCTCCGACCTTCTGAGCGTGGCGATCATCGTCATCGCCGCGATTCGGGCCAGTGCCGACGATCTGCTGCTGGGCATCATCTCCACACTGGTCTTCGGCCTCGTCGGCATCGTCCTCATGGCCCTGAGCTTCCTGCTCATCGACGCCTTCACACCCGGCCGGCTCGGCGACATGATCAAACCCGATGAGTTCCACCCCGAAGTGTGGGTCAATTCCTCCGCACACGTGGGCATCGCGGGCATCATGGCCGCAGCGCTCCTTTGAGCTCTTCGCCTGACACAGCCGCCCACCGCTCCATCACGCTGCCGCTGAAGCCGGGGCCCGCCCGGTTCTTCGTGCTCCTGGCCGTGTTCATCTGCGCCAGCTGCGGCATGGTCTATGAGCTCGCGCTCGTCGCCCTCGGCTCCTACCTCCTCGGTGACACGATCGTTCAGGCCTCGATCGTGCTGTCGGTCATGGTCTTCGCCATGGGCATCGGTTCCCTGGCCACGAAGCGCCTGACCGAATTCGCCGCCGCGGCCTTCGCCCTCATCGAGGCGGCGCTGGGCATCATCGGCGGCCTCTCCGTCATCCTGCTCTACCTGGCCTTCGCCTTCGCCGACGTCTACACCATCGCGATGGTCGTCCTCGCCTTCGTCATCGGCGCCCTCATCGGCGCGGAGATCCCGCTGCTCATGGAGCTCGTCCAGCGCATCCGCGCGCAGAAGGCCTCGAGCGCCGTGGCCGACCTCTTCGCCGCGGACTACGTCGGCGGGCTGGTCGGCGGACTCGCCTTCCCCTTCATCCTGTTGCCGATCTTCGGCCTGACCCGCGGTGCGCTGGCCGTGGGAATCACGAACGCCGTCGTCGGCATCCTCATCGTCCTCTGGCTCTTCCGCGCCGAGATCGGCACCCGCGCGAAGGTGCTCCTCGCCGGGCTGCTCGTCCTCATCGTCGGCGGTCTCACCGTGGTCTGGGTCTACACGGACGATATCGAGATGACCACCCGACAGCGCCTCTACCGCGATCCGATCGTCTACTCACAGCGCACCGACTATCAGGAGATCGTGCTCACCGAGTCGCAGAAGACGGGAGACACGAGACTCTTCCTCAACGGGGACCTGCAGTTCGCCTCGGCGGACGAGTACCGCTATCACGAGACCCTCGTCCACCCGCTCATGAATGGGCCGAAGAAGAACGTCCTCGTCCTCGGCGGCGGGGACGGTCTGGCGGTGCGTGAGATCCTCAAGTATCCCGACGTCGAATCGGTCACACTCGTCGACCTCGATCCGCGCGTCCTCGAGCTGGCGAAGAATTCGGAGCACTTCACCGACTTCAACAAGGACTCGCTGGACGACCCGCGGGTGAGAACCATCGCCGCCGATGCCTTCACCTGGCTGCGGGAGGCGAAGCACACCGCCTACGATGCGGTGATCGCCGACCTGCCCGACCCCGACGATGTCGCCACCTCGAAGCTCTACAGCATCGAGTTCTACGGACTGATCAAGCAGGTGATGTCTCCCGAGGCCCGCCTCGTCGTCCAAGCCGGTTCCCCGTACTTCGCTCCGGCGGCGTACTGGGGCATCGGAGAGGCCGTGGCCGAGGCCGGCCTGTCGACCACGCCCTACCACGTCGCTGTCCCCAGCTTCGGAGACTGGGGCTACTTCCTCGCCGACCTGGACGAACAGGGTCCGGACGTGACGATCCCCCGGGATGCTCCCGAGGGATTGAAATTCGCCACCGCCGAGGTGCTCGCCGCCTCCACGACGTTCCCGCCCGATCGTGATCGGGACTCCGTCGATGACGTCGAGGCCTCGACCCTGCTCCACCCCCACGTGCTCGAGCAGGAGCGCGGAGCCTGGGTGGGGTACTAGGCGCCGAGGAGACCCGCGAGTCCGGCGGCTCCTGCGATCGAGAGTCCGAGCAGACCGCCCAAGGCGGCCAATGAGACGAAGATGATGCCGAGGATGAAGCCCCACTTGCCCATCTCGTTGTCGGCGAATCCTGCACCGCGAGAATTCTTGCGTGCCATGTGCCCGGTGATGATGCCCACGATGGGCCCGATGAAGTTGAATCCGAGGAACGTCGAGAGGGTCGCGACCAGGGAGACGATGCCCAGGACCTTGCCCGGGTCCTCCTCCGTCCGCGGACGGTAGGACTGCGGTGACTGCGCTCCTGTACTGTAATTCTGATTCGAATCGTAGTAGCTCTGGCTGCCGGTGTAGTCGGTGTTGGAGATGTAGTCGGAGTTCGGGGTGTAGTTCATTTCTCTGCCTCTGCTCGTGCCTGTGCTGTTATGACCAGCCTAGGAACTCTCGAAGACACAGGGAATGATATAAACCGTCCACCTGTCCGGGGGTTTTCCCCCGCATCACTTCACATCGACGAGGGCATGCTTCTGTCGGCCCATGAGGTAGAGCAGGATCTCCACTGGTTCACCGGTGATGGTGATCTCGCCGGCTGCGCCGTTGGCCCCACCGCTTCGCCTGCCCGCACTGCGTTGGCCATAGCCGGGGCCGACGATCGAGACGCGTCCTTCCGCCTTGGCCGCGAACGGCAGGAGCGCGATCCGGCACTGCGCCCACACCGCCCGGTTCTCCTGCAGGGACAGCCGCCGTGGGATCCATTCGATCGCCGCGCGCCGGATGTCCTCGTGGTGGACGAGGTACTCGCTCGTATTCATCACGGATTCGACGCCGGGCCACCCGCCCGGGGTCCACCTCGGCGGGGATGCCACCAGACCCAGCAGCTGCGCGTACGGCATCGCGGCATACGCGCGCTCCTGGTCCTCGCGCCGGGATTCGAACGCCGGCAGGAAGATGCCCAGCGCGGCAGCGGGGTGACGCTCGCGGATGACGAGGTGTGTGGCAAGGTCCCGTGTCGTCCACCCCTCGCACAGCGTCGGGGCGTCTTCGCCGGCTCGGCGGGCCGCATCGACGAGACGAAGGCGTTCGGTTCTCGCGAGATTGCTCATAGGGGGAGTTTTCCATCATCGCCTTGGATTCGCCTGAACGCCCAAGCGTCGACGAATTCGGTGACACGGGAGATCGAACGATAGTCGGCAAGCTCGTCGCCCCTGGTGGGACCGTCAGTGACGATGACGACGGGCTTCGATGCCTTCGCCGCCGCACGCACGAAGCGCAGCCCTGAGAGCACCGCGAGCGAGGAGCCGAGCACCACGATGCCCTCGGCCTCGTCGCAGATCCGGTTCGCCGCCTGCAGCCGGGAGGCAGGTACGGAGTCGCCGAAGTACACGACGTCCGGTTTGAGGATGCCGTCGCACTCGGGACAGTCGAGGACCTTGAAGTCCTGCGTCTCCTCGAGATCCACATCGCCGTCCGGCGCGGTTTCGACGTCGATCGGATCGATTCCCACGAGCTCGGCGAAGTCGGGGTTGAGTTCACTCAGCCGTCGCTGCACCCAGTCGCGGTCGAACATATGCCCCCGGGCGAGGCAGATGACCCGATCGAGGCTGCCGTGCAGGTCGATGACCGGGCTGGAGCTGCCCTCCTCAGCCGCGGCCTTCTGGTGGAGCCCGTCGACGTTCTGGGTGATGACACCGGCGACCGGCAGCTGCGCCAGCCCCAGGTGTCCGGCGTTCGGCCGGGAGCCGCGCATGCGCGGCCAGCCCACCCATGAGCGCGCCCAGTAGCGGGCACGCTGATCGGGATGGGACATGAAGGTCTGGATCGTCATCGGCTGACGGGGCACGGCGTCGGGGCCGCGGTAGTCCGGGACTCCCGAGTCCGTGCTCATCCCTGCTCCGGTCAGGACCACCCAGTCCTCCGTGCCCCCTCCGGCGGCTCCCGCGATGAGCTCGTCGATGATGTCCTCGTCCGGGTTGCTGGCGCTGGGTCGCGTCCTCCCGCGAAGCGGATCGAAGATGACTGCCACGAATGCTCCCTCCCTGTCACCGGGTTAGTCTGGTCTCATGGTCAGCATATTGCTCGTACATCATTCCCCGTCGCAGGCGACTTCGCGAATCGCCGAGGCGGCCCTGTCCGGCCTGCGCATGCCGGAGTTGGGTGACGTCGACATCACGGTCAGGTCCGCTCTGGAGGCGACGTCGGCGGACGTCCTCGGAGCCGACGCCTTCGTCCTCGGTACGACTGCGAACTTCGGCTACATCTCCGGAGCCCTCAAACACTTCTTCGACACCACGTACGACGAGGTCAGAGACCCGGCCGCGGGGCGACCCTTCTCCTACTGGATCCATGGAGGATACGACACGACCGGTGCGGAGACCGCGATGAAGCAGATCACCACCGGCCTCGGCTGGAAGCTCGCCTTCGATCCTCTGACGGTCACCGGCGAGGTCACCGACGAACACCTCGCCGCCGCCACCGAGCTCGCGGCCACCGTGGCGGCCTCGGCCATGTGATGAGCGCCGGGCAGTCACCTCGGCGACTCCTCGACAGGGACCCTCTGGGCGATGCCTTGGAGCCTCTGAGCGACTCTTTGGAGGGAAACTCCTGAAAGTACTTTCCACTTCGGAAACTACTTGGTATGCTGTAACTACTTCCCTTCGGGAAGCCACCGATACACCGGTGAGGCACACGACGAAGGAGTTGTCATGAGCACGCCCACCCCGCAGCAGGCCGAGGACCTTCTCTCGCAGGTCGAGTCGAACCAGACCCAGGCACGGTCCAGCGATGCCTGGCCACTGGTCACCCTGCTCTTCGTCCTCAGCGCAGCCATCTCGGTCGCACTCGTCGCGGTCGGGGTCATCGAGGACAATACGACCCAGCTGATCGTCCTCGGTGCCGGCATCGTCTGGCTGGTCCCTGCCCTGCTGGTCTATCTGATCAAGGCTCTGAGCTGGAGTCGTCGCTCGTCCTTCCTGCTCGCCACCTGGCTGCCGTTGACCTTCATCGCCTTCTTTGCGGCGATCATCGTCGATTCGTTCACTCCCACTTCATGGGTTCCATTGGCCGCGGCCGGTTTCATCTGGGTCATCTCGCCCGTCCTGGCCCTCATCGGTCTGCGCCGCTGAGCGTCGGCAGAAAGGCGACACCACCATGACAGAGCAGTCACCCGAACCCATCCCCCACCTCGGCGGGTCCCTGGCTCGGATCGAATCCGATCTGGGCAATCCCACGCGCCTCGGAATCGTGGCGAGCCTGAAGAATCGCGACAAGGCCGAATTCAAGCTGCTCCGCGATTCGCTCGGAGTCTCCGACTCCGTGCTCTCCCGGCACATCTCCGCCCTCGAGAAGGTCGGCCTGGTCGCGGTCAGGAAGGGCTACGTCGGCAAACGACCGCGCACCTGGGTCTCGATCACCCCTGAGGGCGGCACCCGCCTCGACGCCCACATCCAGGCTCTGCGCGAACTCGCAGGCGGCGGAGCCGACCAGCAGTGACCCGATCGGCTTTCCCCGATAGCATGAGCAGAACCGATGCAGGGAGGCGTCCATGACCAGCAGCACCACCTCAGCGAACAGCGGAGTCGAGTTCCGCGAACTGCACGAAGTGTCGGAACTCATCAGGTCCGGGCGACTGAGTTCCAGAGACGCCACCGAAGCCATGTTCGACCGGATCGCCGATCTCGACCCCCACCTCCTGTCCTTCGTCACCCTGATGCGGGAATCGGCTCTGGCCGCCGCCGACGCCCTCGATGCGAGCCTGGCTCGCGGGGACTGGCTGGGACCGCTGCACGGCGTGCCCCTGGCGATCAAGGACCTCGCCTACACCCATGACGCACCGACGGGCGCGGGCACCACGATCCACGCCGACTTCCGACCCGACTTCGATGCCACCGTCGTGGCGCGTCTGCGGGCCGCCGGGGCGGTGACCCTCGGAAAGCTTCGCCTCACCGAAGGCGCATTCACCGGCCACCATCCGGATCTTCCGACCCCGGTCAACCCCTGGGAGCCGAACACCTGGTCAGGGGTCTCGTCGAGCGGTTCCGGCGTCGCCACCGCCGCCGGCCTCTGCTACGGTTCGCTGGGCTCGGACACGGGCGGATCGATCCGCCTGCCCGCCTCGGCGAACGGCGTCACCGGACTCAAACCCACCTGGGGTCGGGTCTCACGCAACGGCATCTTCAGCCTGGCGCCGAGCCTCGACCACATCGGTCCGATGACCCGCAGCGCCCGGGACGCCGCGATCATCCTCGAGGCCATCGCCGGTCACGACCCCAACGACCCGACCTCGGCCCTCGAACCGGTCCCCCGCTACAGCCGGCAGCTCACACTCGATCGGGCTCCGGTCGTCGGGTTCGATCGCGAACTGGCCGCCGCCTATTTCGACGCGGCCACCAACGAGATGCTCGAATCCACCGTCGAGGTCCTCGTCGACCTGGGTTGGCGCGTCGTCGATGTCCGCACCCCCGACCTGCCCGCCGCCGCGCAGACCTGGACCGCCCTGTGCGGTGTCGAGACCGCCGCCGTCCATGCCGAGACCTACCCGGCGCGCACGAGCGAATACGGCCCCGACCTCGCCGCGCTCATCGAGGTCGGACGCGGACTGACGGCGATCGACTACCACGAGCTGCTCGAATCGCGTCGGGAGTTCACCGGCCGCATGCGCCGCCTCATGGCCGACATCGACCTGCTTCTGCTTCCGGGCGTCGGCGTGGCCTCACCGACGATTTCGCAGATGGAGAACCTCGGATCGGATGCCGAGCTGTTCAACGCTGTGACGATCCCGACGGCCCCGATCGACAACTGCGGGATGCCATCGATCACCATGCCCGCCGGATTCTCCGACCGTGGCACCCCGCTGGCCGCGCAGTTCGTCGCCGGGGACTTCAGGGAAGAGCTGCTGCTCGCTGCCGGGCACACGTTTCAGCAGGCCACCGACTTCCACACCCGGCACCCTCACATCGTGGCGGTGTAGTCGGGCTACCGCGAGCCTCTGGGGCGCGAATTCAGACGGGCCGCCTGCCGGATGAGGTGATCGCGTTCGGCGAGGTCTGCGGCCCTGTCCGCCGCGTGTGCATACAGCTTCGCGGCGGTCACGGTCTCGCCGGCCCGCTCTCGCAGGTGGGCTTCGACAGCGAAGTAGCGCGGCAGGGACTCATCGAGCCTGCCCAGTTCTGCCAGTCCGACTTCCGGGCCGTCGGCCTGCCCAAGCGCGACTGCGCGGTTGAGTCGCACGATCTGGCTCTCGCCCAGTTTCAGCAGTTCGTCGTACCACTCGACGATCTGCACCCAGTCGGTGTCCTCGACGCTCACTGCGTCGGCGTGCAGAGCCGCGATCGCCGCCTGGATCTGAAACTCACCGAGCTCGTCGCGGGCGAGTGCGGCCTGCAGGAGGCCGATGCCCTCGACGATCGGCCCGGTCTCCCACAGCGAACGGTCCTGGGCGTCCAGGGGCACCAGAGCACCGTCGCCGGTGAAGCGAGCCGGGCGCCTGGCGTGGTGCAGGAGCATGAGCGCCAACAGTCCGGACACCTCGGCGTGGGTGATCGAACTGTTGAGCGCCCGGGTCAGGCGGATGGCCTCTGCCGCCAGATCGACGTCGCCGGAGTACCCCTCGTTGAACACGAGGTAGAGGACCTTGAGGACCGCGGCGACGTTTCCCGGCCGGTTGAGCCTGCGTCCGGACAGCGTGCGTTTGGCCCGTGAGATGCGCTGGGCCATCGTCGCTTCGGGCACGAGGTAGGCCTCGGCGATCTGTCGGGTGGTCAGCCCGCCGACGGCGCGCAGCGTCAGCGCCACCGCCGAGGCGGGACTGAGATCGGGATGGGCGCACAGGAAGTACAGGTCGACGGTGTCATCCGTCGAAGTGCTCGGTGGATCTGTGCGCAGCGCGTAGGCGTGGCCCTCCCGCGCTGTGCGGGCCTCTTCCGCTCGCACCCGGTCGAGGAACCTGCGCCAGGCGACGCTGATCAGCCAGCCCTTCATGTCACGTGGTTCGTCGTCTGACCACGTGCGGAACGCCTCGAGCAGGGCATCCTGAACGGCATCCTCGGCGGTGGAGAAGTCTGCTCCCCTCCGTTCGAGGATGCCGATCACGATCGGGACGAGGTCCCGCAGTTCGCCGTCGTTCATGGTCGGGCGTTTCCGTGGTGGTCAATCCGTGGTGGTCAATCCGTGGTGTTCAGTCCGTGGTGTTCGGCGTGACTCCCATGAAGGGCCGCAGCTCGAGCCACTCCCGGATCGGTTCGCCGCCGGCACCCGGTGCTGCCGAGAGCTCGCCCGCCAGTTCGAGCGCCCGATCGTAGGATTCGACGTCGATGACCATCCATCCTGCGATGAGGTCCTTGGTCTCCGGGAAGGGGCCGTCGGTCACCGGAGGCTTGCCCTCACCGTCGTATCGGACGAAGGTGCCTTCGGGTGAGAGCGCCTGGGAGTCGACGTATTCGCCGGTCTCCTTGAGCCTGTCGACGAAGTCGTTCATGTATGTCATGTGCGCGTCGACTTCGGCAGGCGTCCACTGTTCCATCGGGGTGTACTGCATGTACTCGGAAGCCATCTTGTAGTGCTTGAGCATCAGGTACTTGGCCATGGTCTTCTCCTCTGAACAATTGCTCGTCGCGAACTTCGCAGACATCCCCGGGACGGAGCCACATGTGCATTCTCGACATCCTCGGCGAGATCTTCTTCGATTCTTCCACGGATTGTCTCCGATGGGCCTTTGTAACCGACCTGGAACACGAGTCCCCGAATGCGAACACCTCCACGCCCACCTCGGCGGATTCCGTTGACAAAGTGATCATGTACACGACCTCACGTCATCAGGAGTCCACCATGAAGACCACGAAGCTCATTCGGTCCATCGCCGTCGCCGGCACCGCCGCCGCGGCACTGTCCCTGTCGGCCTGCGACATGCACGTCTCCTTCGGCGACCCGGCGCAGGATCAGACAGAAGCGCAGGAGAGGGACGGATCTGACGCGAGCTCCGATGAGGACCGGGCGGGCGAGACGCGGTCCGACGAGGTTGAGACGAACGACGCCGTCACCGAGGATGCCCCCGACACCTCATCGGGTCAGGGGACGGCCTCGAACGACGGTACGAGCTCGGGCTACGGCTCCTCGTCCTCCGATTCGGGAACGTCCACGTCGGATGCGGCGTCGGCTTCGTCGGATGCGACGTCGGCCTCGGGCACGTCAACCTCGGCGGGCGAGGGATCTTCGAGTTCAAGCGGCGAGGACGCCGGCTCCGGCGATCCCGGATTCGAGATCGACGAGCACGGCAACGGCGAGATTCCTGCCGCCATGCTCGAAGACGACATCCGAGACGCGTACTCGAAGCAGGGGACGACGGTCGAGGAGGTCGAATGCCTCAACGACCTGATGATCATTTCGAAACAGGGCTCCGCGTCGTGCAACGTCACCGCTTATGGCGAGAAGCGCTACGGCACGGTGAAGGTCACATCGGTCACCGGCTCGAACGTCCACTACAAGCTCGACTTCCCGAGCTTCAGCTGATCCGTCAACGCTGTTCGGCCGACGCTGTTCCATCGACGAGGGCGTCGGGGAACAACTCGCGGCCGCACATGGTTATGGCGGATACGCATACCGAGCAGCTAGGAGCATCCCTCATGACGCGCAGTGTCCAGTACTCCCAGAACGGCGATATCGATCAGCTCCACATCGTCGAGAAGGACTCCCCCGCCGTCGGCCCGGGAGAGGTCCGCGTCGCCGTCCGCTATGCGGGACTCAATCCGGTCGACCGGGCAGTCATCTCCGGCGAATTCGGGGAGGCCACGGGTCCGAAGGGCAACGGCGCAGATTTCTCCGGTGTCGTCGACAGCGTGGGCGAGGGGGTCACCGGCTTCTCCCCCGGAGACCTTGTCTTCGGGGGCCGACCGCACCGGTCGCAGACCACACAACTGCTCATCCGGGACCCGGAGAAGCGACTCGACCGGATCCCTCGCGGCCTCGGCACCGAGGTGGCCGGCGGTCTCTACATCACCGGGCGCACCGCGATCGCCGGCATCCGTGCCCTGGCGATCAGCGAGGGCGAGACCGTCCTCGTGACCGGGGCTGCGGGCGGAGTCGGCATCATCGCCGCCCAATTGGCAGCCAATGTGGGAGCCCGCGTCATCGGCACGGCCAGCGAGGTCAACCACCCGGTGCTGCGCAATCTGGGCATCGAACCCATCGCCTACGGCGAGGGACTCGAGGCCCGCCTGCGCGAGACGGCTCCCGAGGGCATCGATGCCGCCTTCTCGACCCAGGACGAGGCCGAGATCGTTCGGCTCCTCAACCTCGGCATCCCCGCCGCACGCATCAATTCGATCGGAGCGGGGCCGCAGGTCGCCGACAACCATGGAGTCCACGTCGACGGTGAAGCGACCGCCAGGCGCGGTGACCTCGCGTGGCTGGCCAAGGCGATCGCCTACGGGCATGTGCACGTGCCCGTCGCCGCGGTCTTCGCTCTCGACGAGGTCCAGAACGCCTACCGATTCCTCGGCGACTCCCACCCTGCCGGCAAAGTCGTGCTCCGGGTCGACGCCGATCCCCTCACAGGCGACCAGCGCCGATTCCTCGGGAGCTGATTCCAGTCGGCGGCGGAACCCGGCCGGTGGCGACACGCCCGCAGGAATATCGCTGCCGGTATGGGGTGTTCCCCCTTGTGACACCGACGATCAGCACTTCGAGCTGACGAGTTGGACCCGACAACTACTAAGGAGAATCACTATGGCAATCTCAGACAAGAAGGTCGCATTCCTCCTCACCCGCGGAGTCGAACAGGTCGAACTCACCAGTCCTCGCGGAGCGCTCGACGAGGCGGGCGCGACAACGGTCATCGTCTCCCCGTCCGAGGGAACTCTGCAGGCCATGAACGGCGATTGGGACCATGCCGACGAATTCACCGTCGACGTTCCCGTCTCCGATGCCACGGTCGAGGACTTCGACGCGCTCGTGCTTCCGGGCGGAACGCTCAATGCCGATGCCCTGCGCCTCGATGAGGACGCGGTGGCTCTCGTGAAGGCATTCTTCGCGGCCGACAAGCTCGTGGCGGCGATCTGCCACGCCCCGTGGATTCTCGCCGAATCGGGTGAGGCCAAGGGCCGGAAGCTGACCTCGTTCATCTCGACGAAGACCGACCTCATCAACGCCGGTGCTTCGTGGGAGGATTCCGAGGTCGTCATCGACGGCAACCTCATCACCTCCCGCAACCCCGGAGATCTCGACGCATTCAACTCGGCCGTCGCGAACGCGCTGGGCTGATGCGGTCACAGACATCGAGCGCCCGTGCAGGCTGGCGTTGACGAAGAAGGCTCCCATCCGAATGATCTCGGATGGGAGCCTTCTTCTCTCTGCGGAGGATAGGGGATTCGAACCCCTGAGGGCGTTAACCCAACCCGCGTTCCAGGCGAGCGCCATAGGCCACTAGGCGAATCCTCCGCGAGACAGCCTATCCGAGTCGTATCGACAATGCGAAATCCACACGGCCGAGTGTGAACCATCACACCAAGCGCAGGTGAAGTCGCCGCCTCGTTTTGTGCCCTGACCAGGCTCTCGACTACACTGGCCGATGGCTCCCCGTGCGGCGTCATCTTGTGAACTCCCCCAGGGCCGGAAGGCAGCAAGGGTAAGCGAGCTCTGGCGGGTGCACGGGGAGTCCTTCGTTTCTCAAGGTCACAATTCCACAACTCCCCCTCCCCCATGTCAGCCCAGGTCAGAGCTCAGCTGAACGGCGAGAGACGAGCGTTTCTCCGCGATTTCGGCCCAATCTTTAATGCTTTCGTGATTTGGCTTCACTACCATGGTCTGCAGCTCTCATCCCTTTGCTCGAACGAGGATCCCTGTTTTGTCACCCACGAAGTTCCAGGGGGCGGTTGCTGCCTTATCGGCAATCGCTCTGCTCACAGCCTGCACCCCCACCGGCTCAGACCCCGATGCCACAAGCGATGGCGCGAAGTCTGCCGAGGCGGCCGCCGAACCGGTGTTCCGGCTCGGCACCGTCTCCGAGGCCGAAGCCGAAGCCGAAGCAGGGACCGCGAAGCCCACGAGCACCGGGACACCGACTCCGGAGCAGAACGGAAAGGTCGTCGACTCCGGAACGAAGACTCAGGTCGGCCCGGGCGAGCGCATCAGCCTCAGCGTCGAAGACGCGACGCTCAGCGACGTCTCGATCACCGATACCGAGCATCCGCGCATCTCGGTCGACCCGGGGACCTTCTTCGACACCGACGGAACCGAACTCGAAGCAGCCGATGACAGCACCGAGGACGCAGAGGCCGGTTCATCGACCTCTTCGACGCCGAGTAAAAGCGCTTCGGGTGAGGCGTCCGAGAGCAGTCAGGCCCCGGCCGAGCACTCGGTCACTGCCCCCGATGACGCCGCGGCCTGGGTCTCGGCCTACGACCTCGTCGCCGACAGCACATATGAGCTCTCGGCCACGGCCACCTCGGCGGATGGAGAGGAACACGACTTCAGTTCGACGGTCGACGTCACCGCCGGCGACGCCTCGCCGATGTCGGTGCGCACGACCCTCGCCGACGACCAGACCGTCGGGGTGGGCGCACCGATCATCCTCAGTTTCGCCTCTTCCGTGGGCAAGGAGTACAGAGATGACGTCGAACACCGCCTGTCGGTCAAGGTCACGGACGAGAACGGCAAGAAGCGCAAGGTCGAAGGCTCGTGGGCGTGGCTTCCCGACGATCCGCAATCGCGTCTGCACTTCCGGCCCAAGGAGTTCTGGCCCGCGCATTCGAAGGTCTCCGTCGACGCCCCGCTGAAGAACGTCCCCACCACCGATGGGACCGTTGGCCAGAACGACCTCACGCTCGACTTCGAAATCGGCCGCAAGCAGGTCGTCAAGGCCAACGCCAAGACCCACCGCATGGTCGTCACCCGGGAGGGCAAAGAGGTCATGGACTTCCCCGCCTCACTGGGCGCGAAGAAGTCCCCGTCCTACAACGGCACCCACGTGGTGATGTCGAAGGCGTCGGACTACACGATGACCTCGGAGCAGTGGGACTACGAAACCGATGTGCGGTGGGCCGTGCGCATCCACAACAACGGCGAGTTCATCCATGCCGCGCCCTGGTCGACCGGTGTCCAGGGATCGGCGAACGTCTCCCACGGCTGCATCAACCTCTCGACCGCGCGGGCCAAGCAGTACTACGACTCCGCGATCTTCGGCGACCCCGTCGAGATCACCGGTTCGAACGTCAGCCTGTCCACCTCGGCCAGCGACATCTCGGATTGGGTCTACGACTGGGACGAGTGGACGAAGCTGAGCGCACTCGACTGATCGGGCCGACGCACTCTCCCGGCTACTTCTCGACGTTCTTCGCGGCCTCGTCGATCATCGGCACGTAGCGCTCCAGCGTCCAGGGGACGGTGAGCGGGTTGAGGATCGACGAGGCGGTGACGAAGGCCTGATCCTCGGGAGCGACGACGGCGCCGGCCTCGATCGCAGGGATGTTCGAGTACACGCTCTGGGCCTCGATCTCCTTCTTGCTCTTCTCGTCGGAGTAGAACGTGAAGATGAGATCGGAATCATCGAGCTTGTCGGCGTTCTCGAGTCCGATGAGCGCGGAGTCCGTGCCCGGCGCATCGTAGTGCTTCTTCAACTCGTCGATGACGGGATCCGGTGTCAGACCCAGCGCCGAGACCATCGCCACTCGCTGCTCGTCGGGATAGAAGACGCCGAGTGTGCCCGGTCCGTCATTGTAGATGTAGGAGAACGTCAGGCCCTCGTATTCGGGACGCTTCGCCTCGGACAGCTGCGTCTTGATGTCGTCGACGAGCCCCTCCGACTCCTTCTCGTGACCGAGTGCCCTGCCGATGGTCGTGATCTGCTCATCCCATTCGATGGTCCACGGCTGCTCAGGGTAGGCCACCGTCGGGGCGATGGCGTCGAGCTGCTCGTACTGTTCGGCGGTCACTCCCGACCAGGGTGCGAGGATGACGTCGGGTTGGAGCTCGGCGACAGCCTCGACGTCGAGCTCGGTGTCACCTTGGAACTGCTCGGGCAGCTCGTCGCCCTTCTCCTTCACCGCTTCGTGGATCCAGGGCATATAGCCGGTCTCATCGCTGCCCCAAGCGTATTCCTCCATCCCGACGGGGGTCTTCCCCAGCGCGATGGCGGTTTCTGTCGATCCCTGTCCGAGAGTGACGACGCGTTCGGGTTCGGCTTCGATGACGGCCTTGCCCAGGGCATGCTCGATCGTGACGGTCTCAAAGTCGCTCGAAGCAGACTTCTCCGGGCTCGCCGAGTCCTGGCTGCAGGCGCTCGCACTGAAGGCGAGCGTGACGATGGTACCTATGGCCATGGCCCGGCGAGAGAGATGAGCTGACATTCGTGCCCTTTCGACTGTTGGGGGATCGCGATCGACCTCCGCTTTAACATAGGACAGCCTAACTTAACATTGCAGTGTCGGTGCAACTCCGCGAGCCCGACCGGCACGGGCTGCCCCGAGCAGGCGAGCCATCTGCTCAGAGCGGAAACCCTCGTCACCGGGCCGGATCGCTCCTAGGATCGCATCATGGATCCACTTCGAGTCACGGACGGACATGACGACCAGTCCCCGCCGCTGCTGTGGCGCGAGACGCTCGGCCGGGTGCTGCGGCTGCGCCGAACCGAACTGGGACTGACCTTGGCTCAGGTGTCGGAGCGCTCCGGTGTCTCGACCCAGTACCTGTCCGAAGTCGAACGCGGACTCAAGGATCCTTCGTCCGAAGTCATCGAGGCGATTGCCGTGGTCCTCGGCCTGGCGCTCCCCCAGGTGCTCATCCTCGCATCGCAGTCGGTGCCCAGGGTTGCGCCCATGGCCCAGTTCGGAGGCAGGGCGCAGCTCTCGCTCGTTGCCTGATCCGCTCGAGCGACGGCCTCAGTTGTGACATCCTGCCTCGTCGAGGTCTCAGAGGATCTGATCGACGAGGCCGAAGTCCTTCGCCGCCCGTGCGTCGAGGACGAGGTCCCGGTCGAGATCCTCGTGGATCTGCTCGACGCTCCGCCCGGTCCCGTTCGCCAGCATCTGCTCGACCTCACGCCGCTGCCGGGCGATCTCGTCGGCCGCGACGATGAGGTCCGGGATGGTCCCGCGTGCGCCCTCGGCGTGAGGCTGGCGGAGCACGGCCCGAGCGTGTCCGAGCATCGAACGCTGACCGGGCTCCCCCGCCGCCAGCAGCACCGCGGCGTCGGCGGCGGCCTGTCCGACGCAGGTGGTGGCCACCGGTGCGCCGATGTGGTGCATCGCGTCATAGACGGCGGTCATGGCCGTGAGGGATCCGCCGGGTGAGTTGATGTACATCTGGATCGGCACTTCCCGGCTGCTCGCCTCGAGGTGGAGCAGCTGGGCGATGACGGTGTTGGCGACTCCGTCATCGATGGGCACGCCGAGGTAGATGATGCGGTTGCCCAGCAGGTGCGAGTAGACGTCGACGATCTTCTCGCTGCTGGCCGAGCGGTCGACGACGTTGGGAATCGTGTATTGGCTCATCGTGTGGCTCCGATCTCGCCGAGCAGGTCGGCCGGTGAGCCGACGACGTCGTCGATGAGTCCGTAGTCCAGCGCCTCCTCGGCGGTGAACCACCGGTCACGCAGGGAATCGTCGAATATGCGGTCGTAGGTCTTCCCGGTCGCCTCGGCGATGCGGTTGAGAACGGAGTCCCTGACATTGCGCAGGTCCCCGGACTGGAGTTCGATGTCGGCGGCGGCTCCCCCGATGCCGGACGATCCCTGGTGGAGGAGGATCCGGGCGTGCGGCAGGGCGAGTCGCCTGCCGGGCGAGCCCATCATGAGCACGAACTGCCCCGCCGAGGCGGCCCATCCGAACGCCACCGTGACCACATCGTTGGGCAGGGTTTCGATCGTGTCGGCGATCGCGTGCATCATCGGCACCGATCCGCCGGGAGAGTTGATCCACAGGTGGATGTCGCTGCGAGGATCCTCGGCGGAGAGGAGGACGAGGCGGGAGATGATCTCCATGCCGTTCTCATCACGCAGCTCTCCGTTGAAGACCACCGAACGGTAGGCGTAGAGCATCTTCTGGGATTCGGGGATGGCGGTGGTGGTCTCGTCAGCTTCGGACCACCTCGGCGGTATCGGGCTCTGCGGACTGGGCGCATTCTGGACTGCGATTCGTGTGTTCATGCCACCACTGTGAGGCACGGTGCGATCGCCGGGAAGGTGTTTCCGCTCTGGGCGGGAGGGTGCCGCTGTGAGCAGATGGCGCGGTCTGCGTGATAGAATCGACCGACGTATCCCTCTGGAAGGTCGACCGGAATGCTGCTGATGACAGTTCAGTTCATCGTCGTGCTCCTGAGCGCCGATGCCGATTCGATCATTCCGCAGTCACCCACCCATCTGGTCGTCCTCGTGCTCCTGGGCGCGGCGCTCCTGTCACCGATCGCGCCCTGGGCGGCAGCCGCCCTCGTCAGAGTGCTGTCCCTCGCCCCGCACGGACCCTGGACACGTGGCGAGCGGGCAGAGGTCCGCGATTACCGCATGCCCGAGGAACCCGGCACTCCCGGGACCGTTCAGGCCAGAGCCCCGTCATTCGTCGTTCCCGCCTTCGCCTGAACGACGCGCCCTTCTTCGTGCTTTGATGCACGGTCTCCGACGTCACTCCTGCCTGCTCCTCGAACCAGCTTGCCCGTGGTGCCGCCATGCGTCGTTCTGACATCGAACACCCATGACGTAACCACACTTGCTGCCTGGCATATCTGTGCGCACCGGCAGCGCCCCAGGAGGGCCGCTCACCTTGAACATCTACGAATTTCCACCCATTGAATTCCTCGTCAATGCCGCCTATTGGATCGTCACCTGGCTGACGGCTCTGCTCGAGCCGCTGGCCGGTACGGTCAGTGCCGCGCTGGCCATCGTGGTGCTGACGATCGCCGTCCGCTGCCTTCTCATTCCTGTCGGACTGTCCCAGGTCAGAGCCGGAATCACCCGCCGCCGACTGGCACCGAAGATCTCTGAGATCCAGACCCGCCACAAGAAGAATCCCGAACTGATGCAGCAGAAGGTCATGGAACTCTACAAGGAGGAGAAGGCCTCACCTATGGCGGGCTGCCTGCCCGTTCTGGCTCAGATGCCGGTGCTCATGGCCGTCTACGGGATCTTCATCCAGTCCACGATCGGCGGGCATGCGAATGAACTCCTCGACCACTCCCTGCTGGGCGTCCCACTCAATGCCGGCTTCATCGGCCTCCTTGGGTCAGGCGACCTGACGCTGGTCTCAAGTGGGGTCTTCACGGTCATCGTCGCGGTCATCGCCGTCGTCGCAGCAATATCGCGGCACCTGCTGACGCCCGATATGCCCCAGACGCCCACCGTCCAGAGTTCCAGTGCTGACAGGCCCGCGGTACCCGATCTGTCGGGGTTGACGCGGGTGCTCAGCTTCATGCCGTTCATGACCGCTGTGATCGCACTGTTCGTACCTCTGGCGGCCACGCTCTACCTCATGACGACGACGGCCTGGACCTTGGGAGAACGTCTCGTACTCAATCGGATCCTCAAGGTCGATGAAAAGGACGAAGCGACGACCGTTCAGCCGGATGGTCTATCCTCGCGGTCATGAGCACACGAGCCGACAAGAGCACACAACGAGGCCTCGCACGGCACCTGATCGACGAGCACGGTCGAACGTTCGCGGCCGAGGCCGCGATCACGCTGCGCGACAAGCCGGCTCCACTGTGGCAGCTCCTCGTGCTCAGCCTGCTGCTGTCGACGCGGATCAGCTCGGACATCGCCGTGCGTACCGCCCGCGAGCTCTTCTCCACCGGGTGGAGAACACCCCAACATCTGCGGGAGAGCACGTGGCAGGAACGGGTCGATGCTCTGGGCCGCGGCGGATATCGTCGCTACGACGAGAGCACGGCCACCCGCCTCGACGAGGCGGCCGCACTGCTCATCGACCGATGGAAGGGCGATCTGCGGCGACTGCACGATGAGGCCGAGGGCGATGGGACTCGGATCTCGAAGCTCCTGCAGGAATTCACCGGGATCGGTCCGACCGGGGCGAGCATCTTCCTGCGTGAGGCACAGCAGGTGTGGCCGGAGGTCCGACCGTATGCCGACAAGCTCGTACTCAAGGGCGCTCGGGCCGCGAGGCTTCCCGACGACGCGAGCGAGATGGGCAAGTTGGTTGACGGAGACGAGTTCTCGAGTCTGGCTGCGGCGCTCGTGCGGGTGGCGCGTGATCCGGGGATGCTGGAGGACTGAGCTGCTCACTCAAGCGGTGACGGACAGGAGCACCCTCCGGTGCCGCAGCGGTGCCATGCCGAAACGCGACCGATAGCTGCGCGAGAACTGCGCCTGGGATCTGAATCCCGAGCGAAAGGCCACTTCTGCCATGCCGATGCACGCTGATTCGGGATCGGAAAGCAGGCTCTGTGCACTCTCGAGTCGTGCCGCAAGCACTGCCTGCGGGACACTGTGTCCAACCTCTGCGAAGAGCCGGGAGAGGTGACGTTCGGACACGCCGATGCGCCCGGCCAGCACTCCAGCGGAGAGATCCGGCTCCCGATGTCCGTCAGCGATAGCGTTCATCGCCTCGTGGAGATGGTCGCGTCCCTTGACTGTATCTGCAACCAGGCTCGTCACCAGGTCGAGGATTCTGTTTTCCGACGTCGACCCCGTGCATCCCCACCCGAATGCACTGTCGGCGAGTGCCACGAACTCGCGCGCGGCCGAGCTCAGAGTGGGGCTCAACTCCAGGTCGACGGCCACCGCATATCGGATCGAACGGAGACCAGTGAGCCCATTGAGGGTGTCCCTGGGCACGTGGATGACAAGTTCGTTGACACCCTGTGAGAGGTCACGCGAGAATCTGCTGTCCCCGTCGCACAGCATGAGGCGGCCCGGGCCGATATCAACGTTGCCGGAGTGATGGGAGAATGTGCTGTGCCCATCCAGAGGGACGTAGGCGACCAGTCCCGATACCGGGTGCGCGGCAATGTCCTCGGCCTCTCTGCGCACGGTGTGCGGACTGGCAAGCACTTTCGCCAAGCGGAGCTGTGGCCACTCCAGAGTGGCGGTCTCTGCACGAAGCCGACCAGGATCGTGCAGTTGAGTGCGCAGTCCGATCAGAGAAGTGGCATGATGTCGTTCCCACGCCTCAACCTTCTGGCCCACGGGAACAGTATCCGTCGAGAACCGGGTCCTTGTTGGTGAAGAACCCGGCTGCAATTGGTTGCTGCCGGTGGCCGCCGTGGACATGTCCCCATAGTAGCCGTCCGCAGGATCAGATGTCCCGGAGCCCGTTTTTGTCGGAATCCGCCATATCGTCCGCCCCACTCGCCCACACGCTGTGCTCCAGAGCACACTGGGTTCAGTTCCGGGCGTCACACGCCACGCAATGAAGCAAGGAAAGGTCGAGGTGCCGCAATGGTCATCTTCAATGACGGGGTAGCAGAGACGCAGACCCCGAACTCCGAGGTCGTGGACACCGATGTCCTCATCGTGGGATCAGGACCTGCCGGGTCGTCAGCAGCCCTGTTCCTCTCGACCCTCGGCGTGGACAACATCATGATCACCAAGTACCGGTGGACGGCGAACACCCCGCGCGCCCACATCACCAATCAGCGGACCATGGAGATCTTCCGCGACGTCGGGATCGAGGCACAGGTGCTCGCGGAGGCGACACCGCACGAGATGATCGGCGACACCGTTTTCTGCACCTCGATCGCCGGCGACGAGATCGGGCGCATCCTCGCTTGGGGCAACCATCCGTCTCGTCACGCTGACTACGAGCTTGCCTCACCCTCGCTCAACTGCGACATTCCTCAGACGTACCTCGAGCCGATCCTCGTGAAGAACGCGACGATGAGGGGGACGCAGACCGAGTTCTCCACCGAATACCTCTCCCACACCCAGGACGGAACCGGGGTGAGCGTGCGGGTCCTCCACCGAGTCACCGGCCGGGAGTACACGATTCGAGCCAAATACCTCATCGGTGCCGACGGCGCCCGGTCAAAGGTCGCCTCCGACATCGACCTGCCGATGGAAGGTGAGATGGACATCGCCGGATCGATGAACATCACCTTCAAAACGGATCTCACCAAATTCGTCGGTCATCGCCCCTCTGTCCTCTATTGGGTCGTCCAACCCGGATCGAACATCGGCGGCATCGGCGCGGGCCTGGTGAGAATGGTTCGCCCCTGGGACGAATGGCTCATTGTCTGGGGCTTCGACATCAGTCAGGGAGCGCCCGAAGTCACCGATGAGGATGCGCTTCAGGTCGTACGCAACCTCATCGGTGTCCCCGATCTCGAGGCGGAGATCACCGGAGTCTCCCTCTGGGGCAATAACGAGCAATACGCTGCTCATCTGCACAACGGGCGAGTCTTCTGTGCCGGTGACGCCGTGCACAAACATCCGCCGTCGAACGGCCTCGGTTCGAACACCTCCATCCAGGATTCCTACAATCTCGCGTGGAAGATCGCCTCCGTGCTCAGGGGGCAGGCAGGGCCGGATCTGCTGGAGACATACAGCACAGAACGCGCACCCGTGGCCAAACAGATCGTCACTCGGGCCAATCAGTCAGGCCGGGAGTTCGGAGCACTTTTCGATGCGCTCGGTCTCAAGCCGGGACAGTCGGCGGAGGAGATGAACTCAGCCATCGCCTCGAGGAAGGAGCGCACCCCGGAAGGAGCTCGCACCCGGACCAAGGTGCGTGAAGCGATGGAGCTGAAGAACTACGAATTCAACGCCCACGGGGTCGAACTCGGCCAACGCTACGCCTCCACCGCTGTCGTGCCAGACGGTCGTGAACCCACGTCGAACCCTCGTGATCCCGAACTCTACTACCAGGCCTGCACGGATCCCGGGGTGCGACTGCCTCACGCCTGGGTAGGCAATTGGAAGGAGAAGCACTCGACCCACGACCTTGCTCCGTACGCGCGTTTCACCGTTCTCACGGGCACCACGGGTGCCGCCTGGGAACAGGCCGCCGCGGATGCCTCGCAGCGACTCGGAGTGGAGATCGGGACCGTGGTCATCGGACCCGACAGAGAGATGACGGATCTCTACTTCGACTGGGACCGTCTGCGCGGCTGCGCTGAGGACGGGGCGATCCTCGTCCGCCCCGATAAACACATCGCATGGAGAGCGGACTGTCTGCCCGCGAACCCCGCGGAACAGCTGGTCACGGCTGTTTCCGCGCTGCTGTCGCGCCAGTCAGACACGGCAGCTACATCCACAACTGCAGTGAAGGAGCACGCATGAGTCTCGATTTTGCCCACATCACTCTCGGCCAACGGGTCCTCTTCGGATCAGGCCGGGCCGCGGAGCACCTGGTGTCAGAAGTTGATCGTCTCGACGCCTCGAAGCCGTTAGTCGTTGCCTCGGGGTCGGCTGAAGGGAAGGCCACGCGGATCACCTCCGATCTTGAAATCGCACTGTGGTGGTCCGAGGTCGTCATGCACGTTCCCGCCGAGGTCGCCGACCGTGCCGTGGACGCGTCCGTTGAGCATGCGGTGGATCTGGTGATCAGTGTCGGCGGAGGGTCCGCCACCGGGCTCGCCAAGGCGATCGCGCTGGCCACCGGTATCCCGATCATCGCCGTGCCCACCACGTTCTCCGGCTCCGAGGCCACGAACGTCTGGGGACGCACCGAAAACGCCCGCAAGAGAACGGGAGTCGACGAGCGCGTGCTGCCCGTCAGCGTCGTCTACGACGCCGACCTGCTGACCGATCTGCCCTCTGAGCTTGCGATCTCCTCCGGAATGAACGCGCTCGCCCATTGTGTGGATTCGCTCTGGGCGCCCAAAGCAGATCCGATCAACCAGGCCCTTGCCATCGAAGCGGTCCGCGTCCTCGGCCACGGCCTGCCCGCCATTCGCACAGGTCAGGCAGGCGGACTCGAGCATGCACTCTACGGCGCGTATCTGGCAGCGGTGGCATTCGCCTCGGCGGGTTCGGGCATGCACCACAAGATCGCGCACGTGCTCGGGGGCACCTTCAACCTTCCCCACGCACAGACCCACGCGACGATTCTGCCCTATGTCCTCGCGTTCAACGCCCCCGCCGCTCCGGAGGCCGAAGCGCGGATGGCCGGCGCGTTCGGCACGGCCTCGGCGGCGGAAGGCCTGGAGAATCTGCGATCGACGGTCGGGGCGCCCACGGCGCTGAACGAGATCGGGTTCACAGAGGACGGTATCCCCGAGGCCGTGAAACTGTCATTGGCCACAATCCCGGAGAACAACCCCCGCCCTGCTACTGAAGAAGGGATCACCGCTCTGCTCACCGCAGCTCTGCGCGGCACAGATCCTGCTGCCCTCAGCCTCCCCGACATCGGCACCACGGGCGCCGAACCCTCGAAAGGATGACGAACATGTCGACCGAACCCACTGCCGCGAGCGCTGCCGAACTCACCCCGGAAGAGGTGGAGAGCCGCCTCACCGCCGCTGTCGCCGGCTCTTTCGACAGCTGCAGCGACGACCGCCTCAGACAACTGCTCCAGTCCCTGGTCACACATCTGCACGGCTTCATCCGCGATGTCCGACTCACCGAAGCGGAATGGAGTGCCGCGATCGAGTTCCTCACTCGGGTCGGGGACATCACCGATGACAAGAGACAGGAATTCATTCTCCTCTCCGATGTCCTCGGTGCCTCGATGCAGACGATCAATGTAAGCAACAGACCCTTCAAAGACGCCACCGAGGCCACAGTGTTCGGTCCCTTCTTCGTCGACGACGCTCCGCCCATCGAGAACGGAGGCGACATCGCCGGAGGTGGGACGGGGCAGGCCTGCTGGGTCGAAGGAGTCGTCCGCGACACCGACGGAGCGCCCATCCCGGATGCACGGATCGAAGTGTGGGAAGCCGATGAGGAGGGCCTCTACGACGTCCAGCACGAGGACGAACAGGTCTACGGTCGCGCACATCTCTATTCGGAGAAGGACGGGGCCTTCCGGTTCTGGGCGCTCACACCGACCCCGTACCCGATTCCCGATGACGGACCGGTGGGGAAGATGCTCGAGGCGACCGGGCGCTCGCCCATGCGCGCCAGCCATCTCCACTTCATGGTGTCCGCACCGCAGATGCGGACTCTGGTCACCCACATCTTCGTCGAAGGCGATGAGCTGTTGAAGACCGATACGGTCTTCGGCGTCAAAGAATCGCTGATCAAGAAGTTCGAGCAGCAGCCGTCGGGCACTCCGGCACCCGACGGACGCGATCTTGGCGACGAGACCTGGGCGCGAGCCCGATTCGACATCGTGCTCGCCCCCGAAGGAGTGTGAGCCGAGCTCGGAGCCAGTCGGGCTCGGTGCGTTTCGGATGTGCGCAGACGAGAGGCCCGGGTCGAAGGAACGCTGTCCTTCGACCCGGGCCTCTCAGCCGTTCGGGTTCAGTCGCGGCGTGACTGGCCCCTCGCCTCAGGCGGCCACGGGAACCTCGGGTGACCCCGCGCTCACGCGCAGCTGCCCGTCGCTGACCGTGGCGCTGACGGTTCCACCTTCGGACACCGCCTCGTCGACGAGGAGGTCCGCGATGCGGTCGTCGAGTTCGCGCTGGATCACGCGACGCAGCGGACGGGCACCGAACTCGGGTTCGTACCCGGTGTCGGACAGCCACTCCACGGCGTCCTCGGAGACCGTGAGGCCGATGTCCTGACGTGCCAGACGCTGCACCGACTGCTCCAGCTGGAGACGGACGATGACGCGCAGCTGCTCACGGTCGAGCCGGGAGAACATCACGGTCTCGTCGATCCGGTTGAGGAACTCCGGACGCATGACCTCCTTGAGCTTGCCCATCACCTTCGCGCGCAGGTCCTTCTCGGTGACCTTCGCGTCGGAGGAGCTGAAGCCCAGCGGCGTGCTGCCGGCCATGAATTCCGAGCCCAGGTTGCTCGTCATGATGATGACGGTGTTCCGGAAGTCGACGGTCCGGCCCTGACCGTCGGTCAGGCGACCGTCGTCGAGGACCTGGAGCAGCAGATTGAACGCATCCGCGTGGGCCTTCTCGACCTCGTCGAGGAGGATCACCGAGTACGGGCGACGACGGACCTGTTCGGTCAGCTGTCCGGCCTCGTCGTAGCCGACATAGCCGGGAGGCGAGCCCACCAGGCGTGAGACGGTGTGACGTTCCCCGAATTCGCTCATATCGAATCGGATCATCGCCGATTCGTCATCGAACAGGGTCGCCGCCAACGACTTGGCCAGCTCCGTCTTGCCCACGCCCGTGGGGCCGAGGAAGAGGAAGCTGCCGATCGGACGGTTCGGGTCTCCCATGCCCATCTGTGAGCGGCGAACGGCCTTCGACACTGCGTTCACAGCATCGTCCTGGCCGATGACACGACCGTGGAGGGTCTCCTCGAGCCTGGCCAGCTTCGCCTTCTGACCCTGGGTCATGCTCGCAGCGGGGATTCCGGTGGCCCGGGATACGACCTGTGCGATCTCGTCGGAGTCCACGACGGTGGTCGTGCCACTGTGATCGGCCTGCGGAGCCGAGGCGTCCGGGTCTTCGGCCGCCTTGAGCTTCTCGCCCAGATCCACGATCTCGTCACGGATCTGACCGGCACGCTCGTAATTCTCTTCGCCGATGGCAGTGGACTTGGCGGTCTCGAGTCTGCTGATCTCGCCGCGCAGAGTCTCGGCATCGATCTTGGGCCCGCGGCGCAGGGACAGTCGGGACCCCGCCTGATCGATGAGGTCGATCGCTTTGTCCGGCAGGAACCGCTCGTTGATGTAGCGGTCGGAGAGCTCCACCGCCGCGCGGATCGCCTCCGGCGTGTAGGTGACATTGTGGTGTTCGGCGTAGCGGTCCTTGAGCCCGTCGAGAATCGCGACGGCATCCTCGATGTTCGGCTCCCCGATCCGGACCGGCTGGAACCGACGCTCGAGGGCCGAATCCTTCTCGATCGTGCGGTATTCCTTGAGCGTGGTCGCACCCAGCAGGTGCAGATCTCCCCTGGCGAGTCTGGGCTTGAGGATGTTGCCGGCGTCCATCGAGTTGGATTCGCCGTTGCCGCCCGCACCCACGAGGGTGTGGAGCTCGTCGACGAAGACGATCATGTTGCCGTCCTCGGCGATCTCGTCGAGGGCACCGGTCAGGCGCTCCTCGAAGTCACCGCGATAGCGAGTGCCGGCGAGCATGCCGGGCAGGTCGAGGGCGATGACGCGCTTGCCGGACAGCTGGGCCGGGATGTCACCCGTGTGGATGGCCTGGGCCAGCCCCTCTGCGATCGCAGTCTTGCCGACACCGGCCTCGCCGAGGAGAACCGGGTTGTTCTTGGTGCGGCGGGCGAGGATCTCGATGGTCTCCTCGATCTCCTGGCCACGTCCGATGACGGGGTCGAGTTCGCCGTCGGCGGCCAGTGCCGTGAGGTCGGTGGAGAACCTCTCCAGCATGGTCTCTTCCGAGTGACCCGCACCGGTGCCGCCCTGCGGATCGCCCGCCTCGGCGGCTTCGGCTCCGGCCTGGAGCCTCTCCTGTGTCACACCTGCTTGGGCGAGGATGCGACCGGCAGGCATCTCATGGTTGAGCACGAACGCGAAGAACAGGTGTTCGGGATCGACGTAGGTCGAGCCGAACGCCCGGGCCACCTGATAGGCGTCGAGCAGCGCGCGCTGGCCGGAACCGGTCAGTGTCAGCGCTCCTTCCGACTTCGTGTCGCTGGATGCGGGCAACCGCTGCTCCACGGCGTGGGCGACCTGCTGCGGGTCGGCACCCGCCTGCCGGATCGCCGAGACACCGGGTTCGGTCTCCGCCATGGTGCGCAGGATGTGGAGCGCATCGACCTCCGACTGACCATGCTCTCTGGCATAGTCCGCCGCCTTGTCGATGACCTCGTGACTGCGCTTGCTCAGCAGTTTGTTGATGTCGACGCTGCGCCCCTGGCGGGAGCCCTGCTGTCCCTGCAGAAAACGTGCGAGGAACTCGTCGAAGGAATCTCCGCCAGAACCGGCGGGTCCGAAGAACGTGGCCAATCCGACCTCCTATGAAAGTTGAGCCTGTATGACTCAATCAACGACAGCGGCCGGAGACTTATTCCCGACAGGTTCTGTGATCTGGCTGCTACCCGCTCGAGGGCCATCCATTCGGCTCGCAGCCCTGCAGCCCCTTGGTCTGCTGCTGCATGAGCGGGGCCGTTTCGCCCGGGCCCGGGCAGGATTCGTGACCGTGGCCCAGTGCGTGGCCCACCTCATGGTTGATGAGGTACTGGCGGTACTGGGTGATGTCATCGAATTCGTCGGTGGCCGAGACCCACCGTTTGGCATTGAGGATGACGTTGTTGCCGTTGCGACAGGAGAGCTTGCCCAAAGTGCGCAGCGGCAGGCACATCTCGTCCACGGTGTCGGGGCTGGCGATGCTGATCATCGCGTCCTCACCCTCGTCGACCATCTCGATCGCCACGTCGTCGATGTCCTGCCAGCCCCGCTCGTCCTGCAGGGTCGTGATGATGAATGCGGCGGCCCCGTCGACGTCGATCGGCAGATTGTCCTCGACGCGCAGTCCGACCTCGAAGGTTTCCCCCTCGTCCCGGTTGGGGCCGGTCTCGTCGCCGGGGCGGTCCCAGTCGCCGCTGCCTGCCATGTCGATGTCGTCTTCGGTGACGCCGGCGGCACCGGCCGACTCCGCGTCCGGGGCAGCGGACCCCGATTCGCTCGGAGTCGTGGCCTCGCCCGGCGAGGGACTGTCTGTCGGAGGCTCCGATTCGCTCGGAGTCGAGGCCTCGCCCTCAGCGATCGTCTCCGCCGCCCGCGGGGTCGGTCGCATCGCCGTGTCGGTCTCGGGCGCACAGGCACCCAGTCCGATGAGCACGGACGCGGCAACCGCCGCCGAGGCGGTGAGCGGTCGACGTGATGAGCGCAGAGGGCGCGATGATGGGCGGGGAGGTCTCGACACTCTCATGAGTCTAGCGTTTCAGCACCGTGCCCTCATGAACACAGCACGCCATGAACACAGCACCACCGGCCGAAACCGATTCCTCGTCCGGGTGCCGCTTCAGAATTCGAGGACTCCGCCGGGACCGCGCAGGCGGGCGTGGAGTCGATGATCGGTTCCGTCGACGGCCTGGGCATCCTCGGCGCCCAACACAGCGAGGACACGACGGGTCGCCGCGGCGTCCGGGGATTCGATGGAGAACTCTTCCAGCTCCACCGACGGCAGCCCCGCTTCGGCGGGGTGGCTCGACTCACCCCAGTCGATGAGGAAGGGCTGCGTGCCCTTGTCCGGCAACGGGGACCGAGACGTCAGGCGCCACTCCAGCAGCGTGCCGTCGGCGGTCTCCCGCGACATGTCGCGCACCTCGCCGAAGTCGACGCCTTCGGTGTTGGCTCCGGCGACCTTGGCGAGGAAGGCATGCGGATGAATCGCCCAGGTCTGCAGGGTCAGCCCCTCGGCCAGGTGCGCGTCGAGCGGCAGCGTGCCGTCGGCGGGGGCTTCCTGCTGCGGGTCGGGGCCGAGTATCTCGAGGTAGGTGTGGGCGCCCGCGGGCCAGCCCGCCGGGGCCAGACCGACGAGGCAGTTCGCCGTTCCGCGGCCCGGGTGTCGGCCGCCGGCGACGGCCCGGACCCCGGTGAGACGCTCAAATTCGGCGACCCCGGCTTCGAGCTCGGGCACCGTGATGATGAGGTGGTCAAGATTGGCGGGAATCGTGCTCAGATCGTCCATGATCCACCGGGACCTTTCACTGTGGCGTGCAGGGATTCTGTGTCTCCTGCCTCAACCTCGATAGTAGCCCCCAAGGATCGCAGAACTCCAGACGTTGTGTCCACATCCGGCCTCGTGGCCCAGAACCGCTCGAGCCGGACAGTGGACATCGCCTGTCGCGCCGGGTGAGGAGAGTCCTGCCAATCGATGAGGAATGGCTGGACTCCACCCAGCACCAACGGCGTCCGACGCGTCAGTCGCCATTCGAGAAGTTCCCCAGCCCAGGATGTGCGCCCCCGGGAACGGGTCGCACAGCAAGCAAGGCACGAGATTGCTCAACACATTCAGCGAGATCGGGAACGGCAATGACGAGATGGTCGAAGCCCGAGGGCAGCAACATGACTCAATGTTGAGCGACCGGATTGACTGAATGCATGCCGGTGAGATTAACTCGAAGCATGCAGACACACCCAGGGGTCCGAATGCTGTGGCGCCGACTCCACCTCGACCTCAATATCGTGACAAGCTCCAATTGTTGAGCTATATCAGCGTTTGACTCATCCGACCTCGGCTTCATCTGCACAAAGGACCACATTCCATGACGGACCTCCGTCCACCCGCCTCGGCGAACAGCTTTGCCCGGCGCGGATTCCTCAGCCTCGGACTGGGTCTGGGAACCTTCATCACTCTCAGCGCATGCACCCCCACCGACGATGCGCCCCTGAACGACAGCGGTGAACCCGTGCAGGGTGGGGTGCTCACCTATTTCGAACCTCAGACCTGGACGATGCTCTACCCGCCCTCGGTCGGGTTCTACCCCAACGGCGGCATCATGAACAACATCTCCGCGCGGCTGCTGTGGCAGGACCCCGACAGCCTCGAGCTCCACCCCTGGCTGGCTGCGACGCTGCCCGAGATCAACGACGACGCCACGCAGCACACGTTCACGATCCGCGACGGCGTCACCTACTCCGACGGCTCTGCGCTGACAGCGGAGAACGTGGCGAAGAACTTCGACCTCTTCGGACGAGGCGACGAGGCCCGCACCCTTCCGGTCTCCGAACAGATCTCGAACTACGATCGCAGCGAGGTCCTCGCCGAGAACCGGGTCCGCTTCCACTTCAGCGCCCCGTCCCCCGGCTTCGCGCAGGCGACGTCGACGATGAACGCGGGCCTGCTCGCGAACTCGACCCTCGACCTCGATGCGGAGGGCTTCGGCCCGGGAAGTGCCACCCGGATCCACACCTGCGGGCCGTTCCACGTCACCGAGGAGACGATCGGGACGAAGCTGGCCGTCCGGGCCCGCGAGGACTACGACTGGGCCCCACCGCACTTCACACACCAGGGCCGGGCCCACCTCGACGGCATCGACTACCTCGCCAACAACGAGTACTCGGTGCGCATCGGCGCCGTACTCTCCGGGCAGGCCGACGGCGTTCGCGACGTCGAGGCCCCCGACGAGGCCCGGGTGACCGAACAGGGTCTGCGCCTCTACGCAAAGGCCACGAACGGCATCAACAACAGCATCAACTTCCGGTTCCGCCACGAACTCCTCGACGACATCAAGGTCAGGCGGGCCATCATCGCCGCCGTGAACCGGCAGGAGATCGTCGACAAGCTCTTCACCCCCAACTACCCCTTGGCCACCGGACTGCTGGCCAAGGGAGCCATGGGCTATAAGGATCAGTCCGGATCCTGGGTCCACGATCCCGAAGAGGCCAACCGCCTCCTCGACGAGGCGGGCTGGGCCGAGCGCAACGATGCGGGCTACCGGACGAAGGACGGACAGACCCTCGCATTGACCGTCAACATCGCCCTGCCGCAGCCGCGCTCGAACGAGGTCCAGACACTCATCCAGCAGCAGCTGCGCCACGTCGGCGTGCGTCTGTCCATCAACCCCGGCGACCAGTCCAAGCAGACCCTCGATGCCCTCGACCTCGATCGCGTGCAGATCTACCATTCGATGGTCGCCCGCGCGGACTTCGACAATCTGCGATCGAACTATTCCTCGGTCAACCGTGACGTCTTCCTCAACGGCGTCGACCGCGAGGACGCCGCCGACGACAGCATCGACCCCGAGGTCGACCGGCTGCTCGACGAACTCGCCTCAGAACCCGAGACGAAGAGACGGCAGGCGGCCGCCGAGAAGGTCCAGGACTACCTCGTCGCAAACGCCTATGTGCTGCCGTTCTTCGAAGAGCCCCAGGTCTTCTCCTTCCGGCGCCGCGTCCACGGATTCGCGACCGAACCGGTGGGCCGTCCGGACTTCTACAGCACATGGTTGGCAGGTGGGCGATGATCCTCGACATCCGATACCTCTTCCTGCGCCTGGGGCAGGCGGTTCTCGTCCTCCTGCTCGCGTTCACCGCGGCCTTCGTCCTCCTCAGTCTCGTTCCCGGCGACGGGGTCACAGCCAGGTTCGCCGATCCCGCACTGGGGCTCTCGGCCGATCAGATCGCCGAGATCCGCACCCAGACCGGTGCCGACGAATCCTGGATCACCCGCTACCTCCTCACCCTCACGGGCTTCCTCACCGGTGACTTCGGCTTCTCCGTCCAGACCGGCGCAGCCGTATCGACGATCATCGCCGCGGCGCTGCCCTCGACGGCGGAGCTCGCGGTCTCGGGGTTCGTCTCCGCCCTGGTCCTGGCCGTTCTCATCGCTGTGCTGGCGACCTACGGCCCTTATAGCTGGCTGCGGAAGCTCCTCGACTCGGTGCCCAGCCTCTTCATCTCGATTCCCGTGTTCTGGTTGGGGATCCTGCTCATCCAGATCTTCTCCTTCCAGTTCGGTCTCGTCTCCGTCGTCTCCCCCAGCCCCGCCGAGGCGCTCGTCCTCCCGACCCTGACCGTGGCGGTGCCGTTGTCGGCCCCGATCGCGCAGGTCCTCATCCGTTCCATCACCGACGTCAGGGCCTCGGGGTTCGTCAAGGTCACCTCGGCGAAGGGCGCGTCCGAACTGTGGATCCTCGTCCATGCCGTGGCCCGCAATGCGATCCTGCCCGGGCTGACGATCATCGGTCTGGTCTTCGGCGAGCTCGTCGCAGGCGCTGTGGTCACCGAGACAGTGTTCGGTCGCAACGGCATCGGCCAGGTCACCGCCCAGGCCGTGACCCACCGCGACAATCCGATCCTGCTGGCCGTCGTCGTCATCGCGACGCTGGCCTACGTGGTCATCAACCTCGTCGTCGACCTCCTCTACCCCGTCATCGACGTGCGCCTGCGCTCTCAACCCCGGGTCTCTTCGGTGGGCGGAAAGGCCGCCGACGAACCCACTCGCCGGGCACTGTCGACGACGGCGGCCAGCGTCGGGGTCGACCTCGACTGGGACACGTCGGGAGCGTCCACGACGAAAGGCCGGGACTCATGAGCCTCATCGACTCCTTCGCCCGCACCCCGGCCATCGGTGCTCCACGCTCAGCATCGAGGCGACGTGGCCGCGCGAGCATCGGCCCCGCCACGATCGTCTCCGCCCTCGTCCTGCTCATCGCCGTGGCCTGGGCGCTCTTCCCCAGCCTGTTCACCCACCACGACCCCAACGACGGCGGCACCACTCCGGCGCTGTTGGCTCCGGGCCTCGACCATTGGTTCGGCACCGACCAGACCGGGCGTGATGCCTTCACCCGCGTCGTCTACGGCGCTTCCCAGTCACTGCTCGCCGCACTCGTGGCCGTCGGCGTCGGGCTCGTCGTGGGCACGACGATCGGGCTCATCGCAGGCACCCGCCGCGGCTGGATCGACGATGTGCTCATGCGCTTGGTCGACGTGCTGCTGTCGATCCCCGCGATCCTGCTCAGCCTCTCAATCGTCATCGTCTTGGGCTTCGGCACCATCAACGCCGCCATCGCCGTCGGAGTCACCGCCATCGCCCAATTCGCACGTCTCGCGAGGTCAGAGGCCGTGCGCATCAATACGAGTGACTTCGTGGCGGCGGCCTACGGTTCGGGCGGCACCTTCTTCTCCGTCCTGTTCCGCCACATCCTGCCCAACTCGGTCTCGCCCGTGCTGTCCCTGGCCGTCCTCCAGATCGGGTCCGCGATCCTCCAGATCTCGACCTTGGGCTTCCTGGGCTACGGCACTCCCCCGCCGACGCCGGAATGGGGCCTCATCATCGCCGAGGGCCGCAACTACGTGGCCACCGCCTGGTGGCTGACCGTCCTGCCCGGCTTCGTCGTCATGGCCATCGTCCTGGCCACCCACCAGATCGGCAACACCCTGCGAAAGGCGACATCATGACCGAGTCCGCAGCCCTGCTGTCCGTTGAGGATCTCAGTGTCGCCTACTCCCAGTCCTCGGCCCCGGCCGTCGACGGCGTCTCCTTCGCCGTGCGTGCCGGGTCGATGACCGCGGTCGTCGGCGAATCCGGGTCAGGCAAGTCGACGACCGCGAATGCGGTCATCGGTCTGCTCCCCGAATCCGCGCAGCTCACGGATGGGCACATCCGCCTCGGCGAGGTCGATCTCGGTTCCTTGGGGGCCGGTGCCTGGCGAGGGATCCGCGGCAGCCGGATCGGCTATGTTCCCCAGGACCCCGGCAGCTCCCTCAACCCGCTGCAGACCATCGGGAGATCCGTCGCCGAGGCGCTGCGGATCCACCGTCGCGCCGACCGGAAGTCCGCCCGTGCCCAGGTCATCGAGCTGCTGACCAAGGTCGGCATCGATCGTCCGCAGTTGCGCGCCGACCAGTTCCCACACGAGCTCTCCGGCGGCATGCGTCAGCGTGTGCTCATCGCCTCCGCGATCGCACTGCAGCCGCGACTGCTCATCGCCGATGAGCCGACCTCGGCGCTCGACGTGACCGTGCAGAAGCAGGTCCTCGACCTCCTCGACGGGCTGCGGGACGAGACCGGGATGGGTGTCCTCTTCATCACCCACGATCTCGCCGTCGCCGGTGAACGCGCCGATGAGGTCGTCGTCATGGAGTCGGGACGCGTCGTCGAGGCCGGGCCGGCGGCTCAGATCTTCTCACGCCCGGCCACCGGCTACACCTCGCGCCTGCTCGCCGATGCTCCTGCCCTGAAGACGAAGACCCACCGTCGATCGACGGCCACCGACGCACTCGCCGAAGCGAAGAGTCCCTTCGTCTCCGTCGAAGCGCTGACCCAGGTCTACGCCCGCAGCGACGACCAGGTCAGCGGCGTCGAGGACGTGTCGCTGCATGTCGAACGCGGTACCACGCACGGCGTCGTCGGCGAATCCGGGTCCGGCAAGACCACGATGGGCAAGGCCCTCGCCGGATTCCTCACTCCACAGTCCGGCCACATTCGCGTCGGCGACTTCGACACCGCGGGACCTGTACGAGGTCGTGCGGCCAGGGCCCGCCTGCGAGGCTTCCGTCGCACGGTCCAGCTGGTGCACCAGAACCCGTATTCGGCGCTGGATCCCAAGCATTCGATCCGGCAGATCCTGACCGAACCCCTGCGCAACTTCCGAATCGGGACCCGCGCTTCGCGCCCCTCCCTTGTCGCCGAGGCCCTTGACCGTGTGGCACTGTCGAGCGACTTTCTCGACCGGCGGCCGGCCGAGCTCTCCGGCGGTCAGCTGCAGCGTGTGGCGATCGCCCGGGCGCTCATCGCGGGCCCGGAGCTCGTCGTCTTCGATGAAGCGGTCTCTGCCCTCGACGTCACCGTACAGGCCCAGATACTGACCCTCCTCGACGATCTCCAGACGGACCTCGGACTGACATACGTCTTCATCTCCCACGATCTCGCTGTCGTGCGCCAGATCGCTGATACTGTATCGGTGATGTCGCAGGGACACTTAATCGAACACGGGGTGACGGAGGATCTCTTCGCCCGCCCACGAACCGACTGCACACGCACCCTCCTCGACGCGATCCCCCGTCCCGTACTGCTCCACGGTGCCGGAATCGACGAGACCCCGACATTGCTCGCAGCAGCAGAAGGATGAGACGAACTCGCATGACGAACAGCACCACCGGCCCCAGGGTCGGCTTCTTCACCCGCCTGCTCGAGGACGCACCGGCCGACCAGCGCTACCGGTTCGCGCTCGAGCAGATCCAGGCGGCCGAGACCCACGGCTTCGACTCCGCCTGGGTCGCCCAGCACCACTTCTCCGCGTCCGAGGGCGGGCTGCCCTCCCCGCTCGTTTTCCTGTCCCATGCGGCCGCGCAGACGACCCGGATCCGCCTGGGCACCGCGATCATCACCCTGCCCATGGAAAACGGCGTGCGCGTGGCCGAAGACATCGCGGTCACCGATGTACTCTCCGACGGACGCCTGGAGATCGGACTCGGGTCGGGCGGAAACCCGAAGTCCTTCCCTGCGTTCGGCACCAGCTTCGATGAGCGCCGCGAGGTGTTTTCGGACAACCTCGGCGCTTTGAAGACCCTGCTGGCCGGTGAGGCGCTGGACACGGGGCATTCTCTCTACCCGGAACCGTCCGGACTCGTCGATCGCCTCTGGCAGGCCACCTTCTCCTCCGGCGGCGCGGGAGCCGCGGGTGCCGCCGGAGACGGTCTCATGCTCTCGCGCACCCAGCCCCGCCGCCAGGACGCCCCCGGAACTCCCCTCGACGACGTGCAGCTGCCGGTCATCGACACCTACCTGTCGAACCTGCCGACCGGCGTCGAACCGCGTATCCTCGCATCGCGCACCGCCGTCGTCGCCGACGCCGAGGACCTGCCGGCGCTGCGTGCACTGACGGAGCCGGCACTGCGGACCGAGGCCGACCGCCTCGTCGGCTACGACACCTCGGGACTGAGCCTTGACGAGCTGCTCGTCGCCACCGACACCTTCCTCGGCACCCCCGAACAGGTCATCGAACGCCTCTCAGGCGATCGTGTGCTCTCGCAGGCCACCGACGTCAGCTTCCAGGTACACTCGGTGCCGGCGACGAACGAGACGACGCTGCGCTCCATCGAACTCCTCGCCACCGAGGTGGCACCGGCCCTGGGGCTGACACTGACGACGGAACAGGCGGCCTGACATGACCGACATCATCAACACGCTCGCGGGAATCGCCGCACAGGACCCACTCGACGGACTGCGCGATCACCGCGCGCAGGCCAAGGAGAACGCGCAGCTCAGCTTCGAAGCCCTCCTCGAACCCGCAGACGTCGGCGATTTCTCCCACCGGGACCGCTACGCCGTCGCCGCCTTCACCGCCGGCCTGTTGGGTTCGGCCGCGTCCGAGGAGTTCTACCGCGACCTCCTCCGCGACGAGGACGAGGTCGCCTCCTGGGCGATCGCCGAACTCCTCGACGAAGCTCTCCTCGAACTCAACTCCGGCTCGGACGTCCGCGGGCCCTACGGATCCTTCGAATCCCCCGTGCTGGCAGCGGAGAACGTTCCAGGGCCGTGGTTGGGCGTAGAGACGAAGTCCAACGAAGTCCTGGGCCCGCAGCTGGCCGCCGGGCTCGAATTCGCCCACCTCTTGGTCCTGCACCCACGCGATTCGCGGCCCGAACATCTCGCGCTGCTGCTGGACGCCGGGTGGGAAGAGGACTCGATCGTCACGCTCGCGCAGCTCGTGTCGTTCCTCAACTTCCAGATCCGCATCAGCACGGGCTTGACCGCACTGTCGCACGCACCGGCTGCCGCGGTGCCTCCGGTCGCGGACGAGGCACAGGAATCGGACGACGGTGACGGTGCGGCCACCTCGGCGAAGGAATCCGCCCCCTCCTGCAAGGGCAGTGAGGCCCTGGCCCGGGTGGGCGAGCGCGTCAGCCCCTACCCCGATCTCAAACGGCCCGAACACTTCCAGCAGTCCGGCCTGGGATGGGTGCCGTGGATCGCCCCCATCGCCGAGGCGGACCTGTCCGATGTCCAGCGCGATGCCCTCATCGACGCCGGGCGGGCGAGGAACCCCTACTTCCGCCTGCTGGCCAGGGATCCGGCGGCGCTGCGGGCACGGACGCTGACCGATCTCGACATCTTCTTCAACACCACCGACGGCGTGGGGCGAGCCGAACGCGAGCTCGCGGCCACCGTGGCCTCACGACTCAACGGGTGCCTGTTCTGCGCCTCGATCCACTCGGACCGGGCGACCGAGGAGTCGGGCCGCCGGGACCTCGTGCAGACGCTGCTTGACGAAGGGATCGGCGTTCCCTCGAGCCTCGGCGATCCTGCGTGGGATGCTGTCGTCGACGCCTCGGCGGCACTCACGCGCACGCCTCAGGCGTTCGGACCTGAGCATGTGAGTGCGCTGCGCGAAGCCGGTCTCGAGGACGGGGACATCATCGACGTGCTGAACTGTGCTGCCTTCTTCAACTGGGCCAACCGCCTCATGCTCTCCCTGGGCGAACCGGAGGTGCTGGCGCCGGGGAAGTGACGCGGCCGGCGACCAACGGCCAGCGAAAAACGGGTGTCGTGTCGAGTTGCGGGATTGCACATATGTTTCTCGACACGACTCCCGTTTTTCGCGTTCCGGCTCGGCTCAGTGGCTGCGACTTGCCCTCACCACGACGTCGTCGATGGTGGTTGCGCGGCCTCCAGATCCGACCATCGTCCGCTGCGACTCCTCGGCGGTGACGACGGTCCAGACGCATGGATCGAGACGGTTCGCGATCGAGTCGGCCGTGGCTGAGGCCTCTGCCGGTGGGTGAGAGTGGCCGTGCCCGCTTTCGCCGGTGCTGCTGCGGCCGTTGGAATTGCTGTGGCGGTGCTCATAGCCTTTTCTGCTGTTCCCACCGTGGCCGTGGTGGAGGTGGCCGACGATGAGCAGGGTTCCGCCCGGTGCCACCCAGTCCGCGATGCGGTCGTAGAACTCCAGCTGGCCCATTGCGGGGTGGGCGTAATGGGTGGTGACCAGGTCATACTGCGTTGCCGGTTCCCAGACGGAGAGGTCGGCCCGGACCCATTCGATGCGGCCGGCCAGCCCGGCAGCGGCGGCTCGGTCCTCGGCGTAGTCCAGCGCCGTGCGGGCGACGTCGGCGCCGGTGACGTCCCAGTCGTTCTCAGCCAACCAGATCGCTTCCGCCCCGGCACCGCAGCCGGCGTCGAGGGCAGTTCCGGGTGCGAGCCCCGAGATCTCACGGACCAGATGGGGATTCGGGTCACCCGAACTCATCGCTGGAGCTCGATCGCCGTCCCAGGTCTGGTCCCAGTAGTTCTTGTCGAATGAGTGGGGCATCAGCTCGCCTTCCCGGTCCGGTCGTCGTTCAGTTCTGATACTGCACGATCGAGGTCCTTGAAGATGAGATCGGTGTTGATGTGCTGGGCGGCGAGCGCTCCGGCGGCCGCCGAACCGCTGACCTGGGCTCCGATGTCGGTGGCATTGCCGGCGACCCAGACTCCGGGCACCGAGGTCTGGCCGAAGGAATCGGATTCGATGAAGGAGCCGGCGGGATGCGAGGTGGGTTCGAGACCGATGCCGCTGAAGAGTTCGGCACACGCAACCATCGGTGTGGCCACGACCGCAGCATCAACGGCAACGACCCGACCGTCGTCCAGGCGCACACCCGTGAGTTCGTCGTCGGTGCTGTCGAGGCTCGCAATGCCGCCGGTGACCACAGGGATGTCGAGTGCCTGAAGTTTGGCCTGGTCCTCGTCGCTGAGCTCTTGGTCTCCTGCGAAGAGCATCACCTGGGAACTCCACTGTCGGAACAGGAACGCCTTGTGGACCGCCATCGGGCTGGTGGCCAGAACGCCGATGCGACTGTCCCGAACTTCCCACCCATGACAGTACGGGCAATGGAGCACGCCATGTCCCCACTGCTCGCGGACCCCCGGGATCTCCGGCAGCTCATCGACCAATCCGGTCGCAATGAGCAGACGCCGCCCCTGAACCGCGATCCCGCTGCGCAGAGTGATCGCGAACCCATCGGCCTCACCGCTGACCTCGGTGACCCGGTCATCGACGATCTCCCCACCGTAACCCAGCACTTCAGCCCGCCCTCGCGCCAGCAGATCCGCAGGACTGATGCCTTCGTGCCCCAGCATTCCGTGCACTCCGTCGGCGGGCGCATTGCGCGGCTCACCCGCATCGATGACTGCGACGCTCCGGCGTGCGCGGGCCAATGTCAGTGCCGCGCTGAGTCCGGCCGCACCTCCTCCCACGATCACGACGTCGCGAATCGCGCTCTTGTTCTCTGCCATGCCGATATTTCCTGCCATGCCCGAGTCCTCTCAAAGAATCAGGGACCGCCACTGCGGCGTTCCGATACTTCGATGGTGACAACCACGATGCGCATTTGCAAAACGTTTTGCTGAATGGCAAAATGAGCGTTATGGACGAGCTCATGGACCGCACCCTCGATGCTGTCGGACCACGGCTGAAACAGCTGCGACAGCGCCGCGACATCACGCTCACCGACCTCTCCGAAGAGACCGGCATCTCGATCAGCACACTCTCCCGGCTCGAGGCCGGCCACCGACGCCCGAGTCTCGAGCAGCTGCTTCCGCTCGCCCGGGCCTTCGGGACCACGCTCGACGAGCTCGTCGACGCTCCTCCGACCGGGGACCCTCGCGTCAATCTGCGTCCGATCCCCACACGCGACGGTCGGACCGTCCTGCCCCTGACCCGTCGGGCCGGGGGCATCCAAGCCTACAAATTCGTCCTTCCCGCCGGGGATGACGATGCAGAACCCGAGCTGCGCACCCATGAAGGCTACGACTGGGCCTTTGTCCTCAACGGCAGACTCCGCCTCGTCCTCGGCGAGCACGACCTCATCCTCGAACCCGGCGAAGCCGCCGAGTTCGACACCCGCACCCCGCACTGGTTCGGCGCCACCAGCTCAGGTCCCGTCGAGTTCCTCAGCCTCGTCGGCAAGCAGGGCGAACGAGCCCACATCCGAGCGGCACCGAAGCGCCGCCTCGGCGCGGAGTAGAAGCGTTCCTGCTCAGCCGACGTCCATGAGGGTGGACCGGATGATGAAGCGGTTGCCCGTCGGTGACTCGACGCTGAAGCCGCCTCCCCGGCCGGGGACCACGTCGATCGTCAGGTGCGTGTGCTTCCAGTACTCGAACTGCTCGACCGACATCCAGAAGTCGAGCCCAGAGGTCTGTCCGTCGACGCCGTCCTCGGGCAACGGCAGTTCGAAGTGGCCGAGAAGGACGTCCGCGTCGGAGGTGAGGAAGTCGCCTTCGGGGAAGCACATGGGCGACGAACCGTCACAGCAGCCTCCGGATTGATGGAACATCAGTTGCCCATGCTTGGCGACCAGATCTCCCAGGAGGTCGATGGCGGCTTGTGTCATGGCCACCCGTGATCTCTCCTCCCCTTCGATGGTCGGGGTTGATTCGAGGGCTGCTGTTTGCGTTTTCTCGCTCATCAGAAAAATCCTTGCGCGGTCTCCGAGTAACTGACCAACAGGTTCTTCGTCTGCTGGTAGTGGTCGAGCATCATCTTGTGATTCTCACGTCCGATGCCCGATGATTTGTATCCGCCGAACGCGGCGTGAGCCGGATAGGCATGGAAATTGTTGACCCAGACGCGGCCTGCCTGAATGTCACGACCGGCCCTGTAGGCGATGTTGCCGGTGCGGGCCCACACGCCTGCGCCCAATCCGTAGAGGGTGTCGTTGGCGGTGGCGATGGCATCGTCGTAGTCGCTGAACGACGTCAGCGCGACGACGGGTCCGAAGATCTCCTCCTGGAAGATGCGCATGTTGTTCGAGCCCTTGAAAATGGTCGGCTGCACGTAGTAGCCGCCGGCGAGATCGCCCTCGAGTTCGGCCTTGTCCCCGCCGATGAGCACCTCGGCACCCTCGTCCCTGCCGATCTGCAGGTAGGATATGATCTTCTCGTACTGATCGTTCGACGCCTGCGCACCGATCTGGGTCTCGGTGTCGAGCGGATTGCCCTGCTTGATTGCGCGCACGCGTTCGACACCAGCGGCGACGAAGTCGTCGAAGATCGACTCCTGAACGAGGGCGCGCGATGGGCAGGTGCAGACTTCGCCCTGGTTGAGCGCGAACATCGCGAAGCCTTCGAGAGCCTTGTCGCGGTAGCTGTCGTCAGCGGCGAGGATGTCTTCGAAGAAGATGTTCGGCGACTTTCCACCCAGCTCGAGAGTCACCGGGATGATGTTCTGCGAGGCGTACTGCATGATCAGGCGACCGGTCGTCGTCTCGCCGGTGAACGCGATCTTCGAGATGCGTTTGTTCGAGGCCAGTGGTTTGCCCGTCTCGACGCCGAAGCCGTTGACGATGTTGAGGACTCCGGGCGGCAGCAGATCCCCGATGAGTTCGGCCAGGACGAGGATCGAGGCCGGGGTCTGCTCCGCAGGTTTGAGGACGACGGCGTTGCCCGCGGCCAGGGCCGGTGCCAGCTTCCATGTCGCCATGAGGATCGGGAAGTTCCACGGGATGATCTGGCCGACGACGCCGAGCGGTTCGTGGAAATGGTAGGCGACCGTGTCATCGTCGACCTGCGACAGGCCACCGTCCTGAGCCCGGATCGCCGAGGCGAAGTAGCGAAAGTGATCGACGGCCAGCGGGAGGTCGGCGGCCAGGGGCTCGCGAATGCCCTTGCCGTTGTCCCAGGTCTCTGCGACCGCAAGCATCTCGAGGTTCTCTTCGATGCGATCAGCGATTTTGAGCAGAATGTTCGAGCGCTCGGTCGTTGATGTCCTGCCCCATGCCGGAGCTGCCGCGTGGGCTGCGTCCAAGGCGGTTTCGATGTCCTCGGCGGAGGAGCTGGGGATCTCGGTGAATGCCTGTCCGGTGACAGGGGTGATGTTGTCGAAGTAGCTGCCGTTCTTCGGCGGCACCCACTCCCCTCCGATATAGTTCTCGTAGCGCGACTTGAACGTGACGAGCGAACCTTCGGTACCCGGTGCTGAGTAGACCGCCATGACACTCCTTCGTGTGAGTCCATCCGTTCGTTTCACACGCAGTTTCGCGTGCTGCGCCAAGCCTCGAGCATCGGTCCGAAGCGGATGTGTCCGTGTCCTCTCACCTTAGGCCGGACAGTGCGCGTGGACAATAGCTCGGACGATCTCACGGCGTGCAACGCCTGGTCGAATCCGCACTCGGCGATCCCGAGCCCCAGGTGCTCTCCGGAGTCTAAGGTGGGGAGATGACCCAACGTCTGGAACGTGCCAGAAGGATCGCCGCTGTGATTGCCGGGTTCGATGCCGCCGAGACGAGAGCACTCGTGGAGGCCGCACAGACGGTCGGGGTCGGTATCGGTGGGACGACTGGAGTCGCGAAAATCGACGGGACGTCTGTCTTTGTGAAACTCCTACCCCTGACTCGGCGAGAAATGGAGGACCCATTCTCCGCAGTCGATCACTCCGGGCTCCCATTTGTCTCCCACTACGGAATCGGCAGCCCCTCGCACGGAGTGGGGCGAGAGCTGGCTGCGCACCAGATGACCTCTGAATGGGTTCGGACCGGCACGGCAGATTTTTTCCCGCTTCTCCTCGGATGGCGAATCCTCGATCACCGCTGCGAGATCGACCTCAGCGAGTTCGACGGCGACGGTCCGCAACGCCAATGGGGGCCCTATTGGCCCCAGGTCCGGGCGAGACTCGACGAGATGAAGTCAGCGTCTGCCAGCATGGTGCTCGTTCTGGAGTATGTGCCCGAGACTCTTGAGTCGCAGCTTCGCAGAGAAGTGGCTGCCGAAGCTGGAGGGACAACCTTCGCAGATGCGGTTGACCAGATCATCGAGGCCACTGCGTGGATGGAGGATCAAGGATTCCATCATTTCGACGTCCACCCGGGAAACATCCTCGTCGAGGAGGGCAGGCTGCTTTTCACAGACTTCGGGCTGTCCCTTCACCGCGGGTTCGATCTCACCGAAGACGAAGAGGCATCCCTACCTGCGCATTCGGGCTTCGACCGGAATACCGGTCTCATGCACCTCTTCCATTGGACGCTCTTCGAGCTCGGCTACACTTCCGGGTCGGAGCGGCTGTCCCTGTTGCGCGCGGCCGCTGCTGACCCGAACGCATCGGAGTTGGAACCGGTTCGAGCCGCACTCGGCGAGGGCACCGACCTTATTTCCCACCATGCGAATATCGCTGTCGACATGACAGACATGTTCTACGTGCTCATGAAGGACGTGTCCGGTGCCGGCTACGGTTGCGGCCGGCGGCATGGTGAGACTGAAGCCACGGTGCCGACTAGCCTGCCGCTCAGGAGATGACCGTGGAAATCCGTTCATACAGCTCGGCTGATTGCGAGCCGCTTCTGGCCCTCTTCGCTCGAGCCGGAAAGGACTCACCGACGGGATCGCTGTGGGAAGATCCAGATTCCGAAGCGGAGATCTACCTGCACCCGTATATTCGCCACGACCCACCACGTACCGTTGGACCATGGACGTGTTGACGAACGTCGAAGTGGTCCCGGCGACGCCAGGCCTGTGGACGCGCTTGGGTCGGGTGTTCGGACCGCGTGAGAAGAATCCGGACTCCTGCTGGTGTCAACGCTTTCGGCGACATGATGCCCTCAACAATCGCACCGCCCTCCGCAGAGAATTCGAGGAGTCAGAAGCTCCCGTGGGATTGCTGGCTCTCGTTGACGGCGAAGTAGCGGGTTGGACACGGGTGGTTCCCAGAGCAACATTGCCTGGGATCCTCAATAACCGTGCATTGGCTCGACTCTTCGATGACCAAGCAGACGCCTGGTGGGTGTCGTGCTTCGTCGTCAGACGTGAGTACCGCGGCGCGGGCCTCGGGGTGACGCTGCTGCGCGGAGCTGTCGATTGGGCGTTTGAGAGTGGCGCAGCTGCGCTCGACGGCCATCCCGTCGATGTTGCGGCTCTGCGCAGGGCACCAGCACCCTCCGCCGTCTTCACAGGCACGCTGGCAATGTTCCGACAAGCCGGCTTCACCGAGATAGCTCGCACCTGCCCAAGTCGGCCCGTCATGCGCCGCGAGCGGAACGGACCGCCTCGGTGCTCCATCTGACCAGCCGCAGCCCTGCTTCGTCCTAGGCTCCTGGCCTCACGACCTCGTACACGAGCATGTCCCTGGTCTCACCGTTGGCGATACGATGTCCGACACCGAATTTCTGACTGCTGTAACCAGCTCTCCGGGCTGTTCGCTGCGACGCGATGTTCCAGGGCTCGATGTGCAGAACGATTCGCAGAAGTCCTGGCACCGTCCATCCGAAGTCTGTCAGCGCTCGAAGCGCGTTCACGGCGTATCCGAGTCTCCGGTGTCTGGGATTGATCGCATAACCGGCCGTCCCCAGACCGTCGTCGAGACTTTTCAGCCACAGACCGCAATGCCCAACTGCCTCGTCGCTGACGGCCGAGGCGATGGCGAATGAGAATCCTGCGCCTTCGGAATGCCGGCCCTGCTGCCGTGTGACCCACGCCAGCCCATCTTCACTCGAGGCGTCGAATGGCAATGACCCCGTCTGGGGAACATAGGGATCGGTCGAGAGCTCGCGTGCCATGGCAACATCCTTGGGCGCGACCTCCCGCAGCACGACGGGACCGTGCCTCGGCGGCGTGCTCGGCCACGGTGGCAGAATCATGTCAGTGCTTTGACCACGATCGGACAGGGAGTCGATTCGCCCCACAGATCGGTCACCAGCAGACGGTCCACGTCGTCGGGAACCTGCTTGCCACGGACTGCTCTCCATTGAGTATCTGCCATGAGACCCACACTAGCCTCAATGCACATCCCGCTGTATCCGAATCGACATCGGGCACCGACCCGGATCGAAGCCGGTCAATACGCTACCGACGTGCCTTCTCGAGCATCTCGGCCATCTTTCGATCACGCTCGGTCTCCTGGGGCATAGCCTCGAGCAGGGCACGGCACCGGGCCTGGATGGGTTCGGCCATGAGTCGATCGGGCTGGCAGTAGAGCCGGTCGTTGTGGATGGCTTCGAGCACCATGGTGCCGACCTCGTCGGGGTCTTGACCGAATGGTTCGAAGAGCGCCTCGAATCGTTCCAACTTCTCTCTGTACTCCGGATCCATCGATTCGGCCTCAGCCTCGGCCGGATCGAGCCGACGGGTCGTCTCGGCGATCCGGGTGGCGACGAAGCCAGGGCTCACAAGGGTCAAACCGATCCCGTACAGCTTCAGCAGATTGCCGATCGTCTCGGATAGGCCGGTCACCGCGTACTTCGACGCGCAGTACATGAACTGGGCGCCGCCGGTCACAGCCAGTCCAGAGCCAGACGAGGTGTTGACGACGTGCGCCGGCCCACCCCGCTCGACCATGCGCGGCACGAAGGTCTGCACGCCGTTCACGACACCACCCAGATTCACGCCCAGTGTGTGGTCCCAGTGCTCATAGCTCATCGTCTCGAGATTCATGCCGCCCATCCCGCTGCCGACTCCGGCGTTGTTGCACAGGACGGCAACCGGGCCGAGCTCCCTCTCCGTGCGATCGGCGGCGGCTGCCATCGCCTCGCGGTCACGGACGTCGAGGGGGATCGTGATCACCTCGGTGATGGCGTCCAGCTCGCGTTTCGCTTGGCCGAGGGCGTCTTCATCGAGGTCGGCCAGCGCCAGTTTCGCACCTTCGGCGGCGAAGGCGCGTGCCATGCCGAGCCCTATGCCACTGGCTGCGCCGGTGATGAATGCTGTGCTGTCAGAAACGGTCTGCATCGGATTTCTCCTTAATTCGAGAGAGAGAGAGAGAGCCGTCGCTCTTCATTCATTACGGTACAGTTGTGTACCGGATTCGTAAAGGGGTATGAGACGATATCGATATGGCTGGCCGACCCCGTAGCGCTGACGTCGATCGGCGGCTCGAGCGCTCCGCCCTGATGCTCTTCGCGGAGGGCGGCCGAGCTGCAGTGAGCTTCGATCAGGTGGCACGACGAGCCGGCGCCAGCCGCACCGCGATCTACCGACGGTGGGATACTCGTGAGGAGCTGATCGCCTCCGCGCTGCGCGCTTTTCGCGCCGAGTCCGAAGCAGGACTGGAGGATTGGACCGACCGGCCGCTCGACGCGATCCTCGACCTGTTCGTCGACCGCGCCACCGCAGCGCTGGAAGATGAATTCGCCCGTGATCTTCTGCGACAGCTGGTTGCGCTCGGGCCCGATGGCGGCGCGATCACACAGACCTACCTTGTGGAGATGTTCGCTCCCCGACGCGAAGCCTTCTCCGCCAAGATCCGCGAGGCCCAAGACGGCGGCCAGATCGATCCCACCCTCGATCCCGAGCTCATGCAGGACCTGCTCGCCGGCGCACTGATCCACCGGCTGCTGCTCTGGGGCGACCTGGCAACAGATACCGACCCGAGATCCCATGTCAACGCGGTGCTCAGCGCCATTGGGTTTCCCCGACCACCCAGCCAACACGGCCAGCCGCGAAATTCGACGTAATTCGATCTGCCAGCGGTATCCGTCAGTGCCGACCATAGGCGGTCACCGGCACTTGATATCCTCAGTCCATGAACGACATCGACAGCCCGGTTCTCCGTCTGATCCCGTATCTCGCGGCGTTCACGGTCACGATCTTCGTCACGCTGGCAGTGATAGGAAGCAACGAGAGCAATCTGCCCATCACGTTGGTCACGGCCGCCATCGCCTATTTCGGCACCTACTTCCTCACCAGGTTCGTCATCGGCCTCGTCGTCCGCGGCAGCCGCGACGAACGGGGCAAGGACCTGGAATAGCGCCTACTTCCTGTCCTGCGCGGGCACGACGACCTGACGGATGATGATCATTCCCGAGGCCGCCACCGGCACCGCGACCACGGCACCGAGCACTCCGCCCAGCGTGCCCCCGGCGATGGCGGCGATGATGACGAGGGCACCGGGCACGTCCACGGCCGCCTTCATGATGCGGGGGCTGAGCAGGTAGGCCTCCACCTGCATGTAGACGAGGTAGTAGATCGCGGCCGCAATGCCCAGACCGGGCGAGACCATGAAGCACGAGGCGGTGATGATGATCGAACCGGTGATCGGTCCCACGAGTGGGATGAGTGAGGCGAGGAAAGCGATGAAGGCGAGCAGCGCCGGCAGCGGGGCACCGATGATGGTGAGGAAGATCGCCGAGCACACGCCGTTGACGATGCCCAAGGACACCTGTCCGAGAACGTAGCGTCCGATGGATCGCGTGACCTCCTCGGTGACGGATTCGACGGTCGGTCGCGAACTCGCCGCGACGAGGGAGTACATGGCCCGCTTGATCGTCGGCATCGTCACGGCGAAGTAGATCGTGAGGATGACGACGATGATGACGCCGGTGATGAATGCCAGGATTCCGGCACCGATCGACACGACTCCCCCGCCCACCGACACCACGTTCTTCGGGTCGGCGACCCAATCGCCGAGGTTGTTGAAGATCTTGTCGACATCGACGGCACCGGTGAATCGCTGTTCGAGGTCCGCGACCCAACCGGTGGCCGCGAGATTCGCGACGATATCCGGGAGGTCGCCGATGAACTGTTGGATCTGGCTGATGATGGCGGGGGCGATGAGCAGCACGGCACCGGCGACGACGAGGATGAAGGCGAGAATCACGAGGACGACCGACAGGGACCGGGGCAGCCTGCGGTCGACCAACCACATCACGATCGGTTCGAGACCGAGGGCCAGGAACAGCGCCAGACCGATGTAGATGAACACGGTCGCCACGGACTGCAATGCCGTGATCAGCGCAAATGCGAGCCCCACGCCCAGCGTTCCGGTGAAGCCGACCCGGAACGCACTGTTGAGAGTGAGGGTCTTCCCCTGCCCTTTGCCCATGGTCCCCAGTGTAACCAGCGACCATGCACTTGCTCGCTCCAAGGCGTTAGGATCGAGGACGAGACCTGGCACCATCCTGAATCCGTGAAGAAAGTGGTACGTCGACGATGAGCTCCGATCCGAACAGCATCGATGTCTGGGAGGCCTTCCTCGACCCACAGGGCACCTTTTCGCTGCCCGACTTCTCTGCGGTCACCCCGGCCTCGCTGGTCGCTGGGGTTCGGGCGGCCACTGACTTCGCGCGGTCCGAGGTCGAGGACATCATCGCCGATGAGAACGATCCGACGTTCGTGACGACCACTGTCCGATTCGAATCCGCGACCATCCCCATGGACCGCATGTCGGCGTTGGTCAGCGCCGTCGAGGCCAATCACTTCCGTCCCGAGCTCACGGAAGCCGTCGCCGAGGTGCGGGACCGGCTGTCCGCGGCACAGACCCGGACTTTCCTCGACGTCGATCTCTTCCACCGCATCGAGCAGGTCCCCTCCACCGACCTCAACCCCGAGGACAAGCGCCAACAGGAGCTCACGATCGAGGAGTTCGTGCGAGCGGGAGCCCGCCTCGGCGAGGAGGAACGCGATCAGATGAGCACGATCGCGGCCGAGCTCACAACCTTGGAGACCTCCTTCTCGCGGGCACTGCAGAAGGACACCCGGGATCTCGCGGTCCAGCTGACCGAACCGGATCAGCTGGCCGGCCTGAGCGAGGACCAGATCGCAGCCGCAGCCGGCCGAGCCGCCGAACGCGGCACCCACGGCTACCTGCTGCCGCTGAACAACTTCACCCAGCAGCTCGTCCTCGAATCCCTCGAATCGACCGAGACCCGTCGCCAGGTGCTGGACAATTCGACCTCGCGGGGGACACGGGGAGGCGAGGGTGACACCCGAACGCAGGTCGCAGACACCACCGCACTAAGGGCTCTGCAGGCGAAGCTGCTCGGATTCCCCTCGTACTCCTCCTTTGCGATCGACAATCAGACGGCGGGCGGACCGGATGCGGCCGCGGACATCGTCTCCTCCCTCATCGCCCCGGCCAACGCCCAGCTCGCCGACGAACTCGCACGTGTCAAGGAACGCTACGGCCTCGACGATGTCGCACCCGAGGACGTCAAACACCACCTCGCGAAGTACCGGCAGGACGAATTCGGCATCGACGCCGATGAGGTGGCCAAGTACTTCGAATTCGACACCGTCCTGTACGAGGGCGTCTTCCGTGCGGCGACGGGGCTCTACGGCATCACCTTCGCACCGCGCGAAGACGTCATCGGCTGGCACGAGGATGTTCGCGCATTCGAGGTCACCGACACGAACGAACGCACTCTGGGTCTCGTCCTCCTCGACCCGTACTCGCGGGACACGAAGCGCGGCGGTGCCTGGGTGGGTCAGCTGGTCACGAGCTCACGGCTGACCGGTCACCTTCCGGTGCTCACGCTCTCGCTCAACCTGGCGAAGCCCGGACCGGGCAGACCCTCACTGCTGGGGCCCACCGAACTCACCACCCTCTTCCACGAGTTCGGGCACGTCCTCCACGGCCTGTTCGCCAATTCGACCTACCCCTCGACCGCCGGGACCTCCGTCCCGCGCGACTACGTGGAGTTCCCGTCCCAGCTCAATGAGATGTGGCGCTTCCATCCGCAGGTCCTCCCCCACTACGCCAAGCACATCGACACGGGCGAGCCGATGCCCGCCGAGCTGGTCACCGCGCTGATCGAGAGTGAGAAGTTCGGCCAAGGGTTCAACACGACCGAGTACCTGGCCGCGGCCATGCTCGATCTGTCCTGGCATTCGCTCGAGGCCGGTGAACACATCACCGACGTCCTGTCCTTCGAATCCGAGGTGCTCGATGCCGCCGGATTCACGTCCCTCGTGCCTCCGCGCTACCGCACGACCTACTTCGGCCACATCTTCGCCTCCGGCTATGCCGCCGGCTACTACTCCTACCTCTACTCCGAGGTCATCGCGGCCTGGGTCAGCGAATGGTTCGAGGCTCAGGGCGGGCTCAGTCGGGAGGCCGGTGACGCGTTCCGCGAGGCGATACTGGCCCCCGGCTACTCCATCGATCCGATGAGCGCGATCGAACGGTTCTTCGGCACGCGTCCCGATGTCGCACCGCTGCTGCGCAGGCGCGGACTGGCGGAGCCGGTGGA